>BTQL01000050.1:0-18068 GCA_036985855.1 Acidimicrobiia bacterium
TCATCACGATGGCCTTGGCCGGAATCACGATCGATCGGAAGGCAACAGTCAACAGAATGAAGCTCAGTCCAAGAACGACCGCGAATACGATTGGCGTGTATGTATCGGTCTGGCTGAGGAAATCGACGGTGATCGCCGTCTCGCCTCCGACATACACAGTGGTGTCGGACACAACCGCATCCGGCACGATGACTGATCGCAACTCACGAACGGCTTCGAGCGATTCGATCGAGTTCACGTCACCGGGCAGCACGACGGACAAGATGGCAAGCTCGGCATCGGAACCCGGATCGACCGAGGTGGGGCCGAATCGACCGTCGAGAGCGATGCTTGTCTCAAGGGTGGCGATCGTTTCGTCCACCGCGGCTCCCTCGACTACCACCTCGACGGGAGACGCAAGTCCACCGCTGAACTCGGCATCGAGGATCTCGAACGCCTGCTTCGATTCGATCTCGTCCGGTAGTGTCGACACGCCTGCGAACCCCGTATCGATCCACAGGAAACTCGTAGCAAAGACGAGCAGTATCCCAGCTGATGCAACCAGCGACACAACGGGACGTCCCATGACCACGTTGGTGACCCGGTCCCAGAACCCGCTGCGGCTGTCGAGCGAACCACGTCTGCGGACACGCAGCCAGTCGATCTTGTCACCCATGAGTGACAACACTGCCGGCAAGAGAGTCATCGACGCCGCTACGGCCACGACCACGACAAGGATCGCGCCGGTGCCGAGCGAGCGAAAGATCGTGTTCGGCAGCAGCAGCATGCCGATGAGTGCAAGAACGACAGTCATCCCCGAGAAGAAGACCGCTCGACTTGCGGTTCCACCCGAACGTACGATCGCATCGACCTTGTCGAGGCCACCGGCCCGTTCTTCGCGATACCTCGAGACGATGAACAGCGAGTAGTCGATACCAACGGCGAGACCGATCATTGTGATCATGTTCGTTACAAAGAAGCTGAGCTCGAAGATCTGCCCGACGAGCGCCGCAAGCCCCATCGCGACGGCGATGGAAACCACACCGAGGACGATCGGGATCACGCCCGACACCACAGTGCCAAATACGAGAACCAGTACGACGAGAGCGACCGCGATACCGATCATCTCGCCCGTCGCGAGATCCTCCTCGGCGACCCGGTTGATGTCATTCGAAACAGTCTGGGGCCCGGCGACAAGTGTCTCAAACCCTGTAGTTGCGCCCGCGCCATCGATCGTTTCGCCGAGAATCTCAGCGTTCTTGGAAACATCATCGGGATCGTCCCCCGCGAGAGTCACCGGTAGGAGGGCGGTACGGCCGGACTCGCTGACGGGTCCGTCCTGGGTGAGATACGATCCAACACCGTTGACGACGTCCGGTCCGAGCGCTGCCACCGTCATCTGCACTGATCGGACGTATGCGACGAATGCAGGGTCCGCCGCAGTCAGAGTCTCGTGGGTGATGATGACGAATTCCGTGTTGGCAGACTCGCCCCTCACTTCTTCTATCAGCTCAGCGGCTCGAGCCGACTCGGGATTGTCTGTGAAGTTCACCGAGGTTGTCAGCGCGCTTCCCAGTAGTTGCGAAGAAAGAAAACCCGCTGCGATCAGCAGGATCATCCACGCGCCAACCGTACGCCATGGTTTTGTTGCACTGGCTCGTGCCAGTGATTCGGTTCCGAAATTCATTGCATCTCCCCGTTGTTGGGTATACGGTGTATGTGTACTGTGTAAGTTTACAGCGTAAATATATACATACGCCGTAAGCTTGTCAAGGTCGACTTGGAGATTTCTTTGACTTACGATGCAGACGTGACAACAAGAGAACGTGCGCCGCTCACCAGGAGTCGGATCATCGAGACCGCCGTCGCCTTCGCCGACGAGTTCGGCGTCGACGCTCTCTCCATGCGCAAGCTCGGCGCAGAGCTCAACGTCGAGGCGATGTCGCTCTACAACCATGTCGGGAACAAGGACGACATCTACGATGGCATGGTCGACTACGTCTTTGCCTCGATCCCACTCCCAGAGCCGGATGTCAGCTGGCAGGAGTCGATCCGCTCGATCGGAGTAGCCGGCATGGATACATTCGCTGCGCACAACTGGGTCGTCACGCTGCTCATGCTGCGAGGGAACTTCGGTCCTTCATCGCTCAGATTCACAGACAGGGTCATCGGCATCCTCACTGAGGCAGGGTTCACCGACGAAGATGCCCATCACGCGTGGCAGATGCTGGCATCACATACGATGGGTTACGCGTTCCAAGCTGGAGCCAATCCAACCGGAATGAACATGGAACACCTCGACGTCGAGGCAACTCTTGCCGCAGCGAGCGATCGCTTTCCGAATGTCGCACGCCTCGCCCCCCTCCTTGCCTCGTGCGAATACGGCTCCGAGTACGCATTCGGCCTCGAGATCATCATCGATGGCTTGGAAGCAAGACTGTCAGCCAGCAACTAGGTGTGCTAACCGGAGTCGTTGTCCCTGGCGTTACGCCGCCTCCAGCTCTGCCGGTCTCCCGAACTTTCGTTTGAAGAGCACGTAGGCGAGAGCGCCGGCAGGGATCGGGAGCCAGAACTGAAACAGTCTGTAGGCCAGGGTCGCGAGCGTTGCATCGGGACCAGGGATTCCGGAAGCGACGAGCATTGCAGTGAGTCCGACCTCGACAAAACCAAGACCGCCCGGTGTGAGAGGAATCATCCCGAGCACCGCCGAACCCGCGAAAGCGACAAGCACGAGGCTCGGTCGTGGCCGGGCACCGACTGCGACGAGCGCGGCCATCAACACCATGTAGTCGAGCGTCCAGTTCAACACAGCGGCGATCAACGCCTTGAACCACCGCCTACCAAGAGCCTCGACTACTTCGTTTCGTCTGTCAAGGATGAGCTGGGCGGTTGGATGCCAGTCCTTGTGGAGTCTGTCGGACAGCCAGCACACCACGCGCTCGACAACGCCGCCGACAAGTAGCAGCGGTTTGTCGTACTTCACAACGATGAATACGGCCGAAAACATGAGAACAAACAGGATGGCACCAGCGACTCCGACGGGCAGAAGACCACTCGGAATCGGGGCGGAGATTGCGGCGAGTAACAAAGCAATCGCCGGCAGTGAGAACAGAACAAGGTTCGATATGAAAGACACAGCTGCGAGGGCAGCTGCGGCCTGTCCCGTCGGTACGCCGGACACCGAGAGCATTTGGAAATAGCCGGCACCCGCTGCGACCGGCCCGCCAGGCACGATCTTCGCCACTGCGTTCGACACAAGCTGCGATGTTGCTGCGACGAACCGAGAAATACCCGGAACTGCGATGTGTGTGAGTTCCCACGCAGCCATGAACGCACCCGTCATGAGGGCTCCCATCAAAGCGAACCAGTACCAGTCGATACCGGAGAGATCCTGTGAAGCCGAGAGAAACTCGACAAGCCTGGGCCACAGGATGTAGAGGACCAGGCCGAACGCAAGCAGGAAGAACGATCGGATGGCGATCGTCTTCCACAGATCCCGCCGACTGGTTCGAGGCTGTGCTTGTTCAGTCATGTTTGAGGAGACTCACCCGAGTCGCCGACAACAAATCTAGCGAGTGCGACAGAGCCAATTGAACGAATCCCGCGGCTACCCATCTATCGGCTTTCAGGTGACGAAGCCTCGTTGGCGTCACAGATCGCTCTCATCGAGTCAAGATATGGCCAATAGTCGACCTGGATCGTATGGCGCGGGCGGTCCTGGTATCGCTCGGACCGCTCGTATGCGTCAGTGATGATGTCTGCTCTCATCTCGCCCGAACTAGGAAGAGGCGACCCGTCCAGCAACTGAGCGACCCACCGCGCCTGCTGCTCGGCAAGGGGTGGCAATGCACCCACGGGCTGGATGAGCCCGACAAAGAACAGACCAGGGACATCGACGGGAACGACCTGCCTGTAGAGGTCGACCTTGTTGTCGTCGGAGGCGAAGACCTCCTTGTCAAGGAACGGAAACGAGATCCGATAGCCAGTTGCATAGATGACCACGTCTGCGCGGGTTCGTTCGCCGTCGGTGAAGATGACCTCATCATCAACAAACCGTGAGATACCACGGCGGACACTGATCTGACCGTCCTTCACCAATGCCAGGAGGTCCGCTGAAACCGTAGGGTGCTGGCTCAGTATCGGGGTTTCCGGCGTCGGGAAACCGTAGGACTCCTGCGAGCCGCGAGCGACGTAGAGCAGTGTTTTGTATGCAGCGCGTTGCACCCCGACCGGCAACTGGGAGGACAACCGGGTAGAGAAACTGTCGAGCGGTCTGCCGAATACGAACCTCGGGAGTACATGGGCTCCAGAGCGCGTCGAGAGGGTCACCGAGCTCGCGTGCCATGACAGTTCACTGGCGATGTCAGCCCCGGTGTTGCCGATACCAACAACAACGACATCCTTGCCGATGAATCGATCGGGCGTGCGGTAGGTCTGGGCATGCATGGTTTGACCTGAGAACGATCCCTCTTGTTCGGGAAGGTTCGGATCCCAGTGATGACCGGACGCAACGATGACCGCCCTGTACGACTTCGTCGACTCATGTCCCGTAGCCAAATCCTCGGTTTTCACGATCCATATGCCGCTCTCAGGTCGGGCATCGACCACCCGGTGGCGGAAGTCGATTCTCTCTCTGAGTCCGAATACCTCGGTATATGTCTCGAGGTACTCGAGTACCTGTGTGTGATGAAGATAGGTCGGCCGGTTCTTCGGCACCTTGAGATCCGCGTATGCGAATCGATCCTTGGACGTTTCGATATGCAACGATGCGTATGCCGGAGATCGCCCACTGTCGTTGTCGTACCTCCAATTTCCCCCGATATCGCTCCCCATCTCGAAGCAGTCGAAGGCGATTCCTCGGTCAAGAAGATGCTTGATAGTCGTCAGCCCGCTGACGCCTGCACCGATCACACATACGGGGAGTTGGTCTATCACAGTCATGATGATGCCACGCCCTCACCCGTTCTTGCGTAACTGACGTCCTCTGAGAGGACGTCAGTTACGCAAGAACGGGTCGGGCAGTTCGAGTGGTGTCAGGAGATCGGAAGTGTTGTTCTGCACCTTGTTGACGAGAGTCGACACCGAGTACTCCGCCATGAGCTCGGCCGGATATACGCCCATGAGCGCCTCGATCGCTTCTTTGTCGTTGAGCGACGGGTCGAGCCATGCGTCCCATCGGTCCTGAGGCATGATCACGGGCATTCGGTCATGGATCTTGTCGAGCAAACTGTTCGGTTCGCCGGTGAGAATCGTGCAGCTCAGGATCCGCTCGTCGGTATCTGGTTCGTTCCATATCGACCACAGTCCGGCGGCGGGAAGCGGCTTCTTGTCCGCACCGAATATGTAGTGAGGGAGCTTGCCCTTCGCCTTCCGCTCCCACTCGTAGAAACCATCGACGGGGATGATGCAACGACGTTTGACAAACGAGCTACGGAACATGGGCTTTTCCGCGACGGTCTCCGAGCGAGCATTGAACGTGCGTGCTCCGATCTTCTTCTCCTTCGCCCACGAGGGGATGAGCCCCCATCGAAACGAGGTGAGCGTCCTGTCGCCTTCGTGATCAGCGACCGCATACACGAGAGACGTCGGTGCGATGTTGTAACTCGCGCGCAACGTCTCGGTACGCACGAATTCGGCACCAAAGTGCTCCGCATAGAACTCCGGCTTCTCGACCTGGACAAAACGACCGCACATGACAACGACAGTAGACGACCGACAGGTGGCGAACGACGGTGCGCACCAGACTCGGTCAAGCGGGGTACCGTTTGCGCCGATGGACAACAGGATGACCCCAGCGATCTCATTCTCATCGGTGCACAAGACCTTCGGTGATGTCACCGCGCTCAATGGTGTCGACTTCACCGCCCCTGCCGGCTCCGTGACGGTCCTTCTCGGGCCGAATGGGGCAGGAAAGACGACAACTGTTCGTCTGACCACGGGAGCTATGATCCCCGACTCCGGGGCGATCAGGGTCCTCGGTCTTGACCCACTGACTGATGGCGACGAAGTCAGAGCACGAGTCGGAGTTGTCCCGCCGAAACCAGCGTTCTACGACCAGGTTTCTGGCTGGGACAACCTCCAGTTCGCAGCCACCATATTCGGGGCGGGAGAGTCCGACGCTCGCGAGGCTGCGAAACGCTTCGGAATCGATCACGCGCTCACCCAGGAAGTCGGCGGGTACTCGACGGGTATGCGAACCCGCCTCGCTCTAGCCCGTGCCGTCCTCCACGATCCTGAAGTGCTGATGCTCGACGAGCCGACCGCTGGCCTCGATCCGGAGTCCGCACGAGCCGTTCTCGATCTGATCTCGGAAATGGCAGGAAGAGGCCGAACGATCGTGATGTGCACCCATCTGTTGCACGAGGCCGAAGGTGTCGCTGATCAGGTCGTGCTCCTGGAGGATGGTGAGGTCAGAGCCGCTGGGGCACCCAAGGTCCTTGCCAACCGCTACATGGCCGATCCCATCGTGATCATCGACGCCGAGGATCGGTCGATGCTTCGACTGATCTCAGAGCTCGACGGTGTACTCGCGGTTCGAGACGATGGCGCATTCCATATCACGCTCGATTCGACCGACCGTATCCCTGACGTTGTCATCGAACTTGTCAAACGCGGAGTTCGGCCGACAAGAGTCGAACCTCTCGATCCTACGCTCGAGGATCTCTACTTCGAGATGCAGAGAGCACACAGGGAGGCAGAATGAGGTGGCCGATGATCAAGGCGGTTATCCGAATCGACCTGTATCGCCTCTTCAAGACAAAGGACTACTGGATTCCGCTGCTGATACTCGGTGGCCTGTTCTTCGTGATCCTTCCTGTGATCCTGCTCGGATCACTCAACTTCATCCAGAGATCACCGGTGATCGGCCAACTCGGCGACATCCTCGGGACACTGCCCGACGCCGTACAGCAGAACATCCAGGGCGACAACCCGGCAACCCGGGCGTCGTATGCCTTCGCGGTGTACCTGCTTGCTCCAATCGCGATCGTTGTGCCGCTTACTATCTCTTCTGCTGTCGGTGCCAACTCGATCGTCGGAGAACGCGAGCGGGGAACAGGCGAATATCTGGCGCACAGCCCACTGACGGTGCACGAGATCTACGTAGCGAAGCTGATCGCAAGCCTGATTCCCGGGTATCTCGCCGGCATCGTCGGGTTCGCGATGTACTCACTCGTGGTCAACATCATCGTTGGAAGCCAGATCGGTGGGTGGTTCTTCCCTACCGTGGGATGGATGCTGCTCATCCTGTGGGTGATTCCACCCTTCATCGCGATCGCGTTGGCGCTCATCCTGCGACTCTCTGCGAGGGTGCGCTCGGCAGCATCTGCCCACCAGGCTTCGAGCCTCGTGACGCTGCCCGTGATCCTGATGAGCTACGGCGTTGCTTCCGGATTGCTCTACTCGCCCGTAATCTCTGCCGCAGTTTCAGGTCTGGTCGCGTGGATCGTCGCGGCCATATTGCTCGTAACCGGCGCGGGGTCGATCAAACGCGAACGCCTTCTCGGCGTTTCGGCCGACGCGTAACGTTCAGTTGAGCGCCAGCTCCATCAACATTGTGGAGTGGAACTTTCCATCTTTGAAACCTGCCTCCTCGAGCACGCCGATCTCGCGATAGCCGAGCTTGCGATGCAGCGCGATCGATGGGTCGTTGGGGAGAGCGATGATCGCATAGGCACGGTGGAAACCTTCTGCCCGCAACGCATCCAGCAGCTCCGCGTAGAGCTTGGACCCCAGGCCGCGACCCTCGGTCCCTGGTGCCAGTACCACGGTCGACTCAACTGAACCCCGGTAGGCCTTCTTCTGACGCCACGGCCCTGCCCACGAAGCACCTATGACATTGCCGTCGTCACAGGCGACCAACAGTGGATATCCATCATCCGCACGCGCTCTGAACCAGTCGAGGCGCTTCTCATCACTCCACGGTTCGAGGTCGAAAGACACATGGGAATCGACGATGTACCCGTTGTAGATGGCATTCAAGGCCGGCACGTCTCGTTCTATCGCTCGCCTTATCACAACCTCACTCATGAAGCTGCCGACGCCTTCTTCTTGCGTCGTGACCTTCCACCACCGCCTGTGGGCGCTTCCCACTTGAAGAAGCGGACGGCAAGGAACACGGCTACAAGACCCCACAACACCATGTAGGCGAGCGACACCCAGTTCCAACCACTGCCGACGGTCAGGGGGTTGAAGGCTGACACGAAGGGCTCGACGAAGTGCTTCAGTGGGAAGAAGCTCGCAACCGCGTCGAGCCAGGCTGGCGAATCTTGGGACGGGACGATGAATACACCAGAGAAAAATGCGAGAGGAAGCAGAGTTGCGTTTGTGACAGCTGTTGCCGCTTCGCCGCTCGACACGACTGCAGCGACGAGCAGGCCGAGCGCCGCAAATGACGCAACGCCGACGATGAACGTCATGATCGCTGACGCGAGTGTGGCTGCGTAGATCTGCACACCGTAGAACACGACACCGATAACCATCATTATCAGCACAGCGATCGTTGCGATCATGACCGCCGAGATGATCTTGCCTCCCATATACACGGCCGATGGGAGAGGTGTGCCTCGCACGCGCTTGAGGATCCCTTGATCTCGTTGATAGGCGGTCGTCACGGCAAGGTTGGTGTAGGTCGCAGATACCGCGGCGAACACCGCCATCGACGGTGCGTAGTACTGAGCTGTTGTGACACCGAGGTAGTCGATCTCCTGATTTCCGAACACGAGTGCGAATACGACGAAGATCATCAACGGAAAGAACAAGGTGAAGAAGGCAGCCAAGGGGTTTCGGAAGAAGATCTTGTTCTGGTACTGCGTCTGGCCCAACAGGAGCCCGAAGCTGGAGGGACGCTCAGACATCGCCATCTCCCCCCGTCAGCCGGAGATAGATGTCCTCGAGAGACGGACGGCTGACGCTGAGGCCAACCAGATCGACTCCGTGATCGATGGCCCAACCGGTTATCCGGTAGAGATCGCGGGTCGGGTCAGTCGACCTCACCGTCACCCGGCCGTTCTCCGAATGCGAAATATCATCTGAAGGCAGACCTTCGATCGACTGTCCGTTCGACTGGAACGTGATGAGCGTGCTCGCGCTCTCCCGCCCACCGAGCGTGTCGGGTGTGCCCTCAGCAACGATCCGACCTCGAGCGATCACCGCAACCCGATCAGCGAGATACTGCGCCTCGTCCATGTAATGAGTCGTCAGCAGCACCGTCTTGCCAAGCGACGTGAGGTTCTCAACGATGGACCATGCCTGACGGCGAGCAGAGGGATCGAACCCTGTGGTCGGCTCGTCGAGAAAGATGAGCTCTGGATCACCAACTATGCCCAGAGCGAGTTCGAGTCTTCGTCGTTGACCACCCGAGAGTGTCTTTATACGCGAGTCTGTCTTCTCATCAAGACCGACGAGCTCAATCAGATCACCAGTCGCTCGCCGGTTCGGAAATACCGAGCCGTATACATCGATGACTTCCCCAACCGTGAGTTGCTCTTCGATCGCTGTCTCCTGGAGCACGATGCCGATGCGTTCCCTGTAAGAGCGCTCTGCCTTCTGTGGGTCGAAACCCAGCACGGACACGGACCCTGACGTCTTCGACCGGTAACCCTCGAGAATCTCAACGATGGTGGATTTCCCGGCACCGTTCGGGCCAAGAAGGGCGAACACCTCACCTGCATCGACATGCAGATCGACGCCCGCGACGGCCTCGATGTCGCCGTAGTGCTTGACGAGCCCGGCTACTTCGATGACAGACATGCCGCTATTCCACCACATGCCGGGTCCGTACCACGCGAGGGAGATTCGACTGCCGTGTTCCCTACTCCGTGCTCCGCGCCTCGAAACAGAGCCGAAACATCTTCGTACGGAACCCGTAACGGTGGGGTAACGGTGGGGTAACGCTCATACCGTACGTTCTCTCCATCAGACGGATAGACGTGGCCCGAAGTGGAGGAAACCAATGAAACGAAGACTCATTCTGGTGACGGGAACGACAGCGTTCCTCGTTGTCGGCCCACTTGCAGCCGGTGCGATGGCGCAGGAGGTTTCCGTCACCGAGCTCGCAGCGGCAATCGACAGTGTGTGGCTGTTCGTCGCAGCGGCTCTGGTGATGTTCATGCAGGCAGGCTTTGCGATGGTGGAAGCCGGATTCACCCGCGCAAAGAATGCGGGGAACATCATCATGAAGAATGTGATGGACTTCTCTGTGGGGAGCATCACGTACTGGGCGTTTGGGTTTGCCCTCGCGTACGGCGGATCCTCGGTCGGTGGATTCGTTGCATACGGCGACGTGTTCTTCTTCAACGATTTGACACGAGCCGGTGAGTGGTTCTTCCAGGTCGTTTTTGCTGCCGTCGCGGCGACGATCGTCTCTGGTGCGCTTGCGGGCCGCGTGAAGTTCATGTCCTACCTGATCTACACAACGTTGATCACAGGCTTCATCTACCCAATCGTCACGTTTTGGGTGTGGGGCGGTGGTTGGCTTTCTGAGATCGGCTTTTTCGACTTCGCAGGGTCGGGTGTTGTGCACATGCTCGGTGGAGTCGCTGCTCTCGCAGGTGTCCTCGTCGTCGGACCCCGAATCGACAAGTACGACGAGTCAGGCAAGGCTCGCATCATCCCAGGACACTCGGTAACCCTCGGTGCTTTGGGAGTGTTCATTCTCTGGTTCGGCTGGTACGGCTTCAACGCAGGGTCGACACTGGCAGCGGTGGGTCAGGACATCGCGACACCAGCCGTGACTACGACCCTCGCTGCGTCCGCCGGTGCCCTCAGTGCAATGGTGACGTCGTGGCTCATCGCAGGCAAACCCGATGTCGGGTTCACGCTCAACGGAGTTCTGGCCGGCCTCGTGGGCATCACGGCCGGTACGGCGAGTCTCTCGTTCGGAGCGTCGGTGCTCACGGGTCTCGTCGCAGGCGTGATCATGGTGCTCTCGGTCATGGCTCTTGAGAGGGTGGGCATCGACGACCCAGTTGGTGCCATTTCAGTTCACGGCGCTGCCGGGCTCTGGGGCCTACTGGCTGTGGGGCTGCTGAGTTCAGATGCGAACGTTGGTGTTCAACTGGTCGGTGCACTCGCGATCGCGGGGTGGGCGTTCGGCACAAGCTTTGCGATCTTCAAGATCATCGACATGGCCGTAGGAATGCGGGTCACCGCCGCGGAAGAGCACGAGGGTCTCGATCGCTCAGAGCACGGCGGCGAGGCATACCCCGAGTTCGTGTTCCAGGAACAGGTTGCATGGGCCCGGGATCTGGATCCCGTGGGATCGAATGGGCGCTTGTCAGGCATCGGGTATCAGGGACGGAGGAGAGTCCCTTCCCGTTGACAGGGAGGGGGACTCCAGTCACGTGTCAGGCATCAGGTGTCACGGAACAACGAGTTTCTCTCCGCTCCGGCGGGGAGAAACTCGGCACCTAATCCTCACCGAACCAGCGGGAGGGGCGGGTTCTCAGGCCTGTGAACCCGAGCTCATCGCAAAGGGACTCGTATGCGTCGCGGTCGACACCTTTCCACTCGAGATCGGAGAGAGCCTGCGGGATGTCTGCATCGCTTCGCAAGGTTGCGAGATCTCTGTACAGAAGGGCATCGTCCATTCGATCTCGGAGGATCGCCGCAAGGTTGGCTGCACTGCGAACCTTCACGTCCCAATCGTCTTCAGAAGCAGGTATCGCATCGAGGTGTCCGTACCTTGCAAGGAGCGTCCCTGCGGATTTCGCACCCCAACCCGGAAGTCCGGGGATGCCGTCCGCTGTGTCCCCGACGAGTCCCAGGTAGTCCGGTATGGACTCGGGTGAAACCCCGAATTTCTCCCTCGTACCATCTGCATCGATGAAAACACCCTTACGCCTGTCGTACCCCACGATCTTCGGGTTTCCAAAGAGCTGGGTCATGTCCTTGTCCGGACTCATGATGACGACCCGGTCGACCTCGCCCACGAACTTCACCGCTGCCGAGGCCAGACCATCATCCGCCTCGTGCTCGATCATCGACCATACGGTCACTCCCATAGCCACCATGGCTCGCTCTGCGACTGGAAATTGGGCATACAGCTCCGGCGGTGTGCCCTCGCCGGTCTTGTAGCCATCGAACATGTCGTTGCGAAACGATTCGATCACCGAGTCGAAGGCTGCTCCGATGTGCGTCACCTCGCCACCATCAAGAAGGCTGAGCGTCGAGGACATGAGACCGGAAACGGCTCCGATCTCCCAACCCTCCGATGTCTGGCGCGGAGGAGCACCGAAATGGCTGCGGAAGAGCTCATAGGTGCCATCAAGCAGATGCAACGTCGTCATCCGGTCACCCTAACGACAGGTTCTGGCAGATGCCGGTCGATATCTGCGCTCCCTGATACTGATACATTCGGGGCATGGCCAATCCTCTCATCACGGTCGAGGAACTGAAGGACATCCTTGGGAACGAGGACATGCGCGTGGTCGACTGCCGGTGGTACCTGGGGAATCCCGATGGAGGGTCTTCCGCGTACCACGAAGGGCACATCCAAGGTGCCATGTTTGCCTCGTTGGACACCGAGCTTTCGGGTGACGTCGGACCGGGGCGCCATCCTCTTCCCTCACCCGACGACTTCGCCAAATTCTTGGCGAGACTCGGAATCAGCCCTTCAACGACGGTTGTGACGTACGACGACCGCGGTGGCGCGGTAGCTTCTCGACTCTGGTGGATGCTGACGGACCAAGGACACAAGAGAACATCGGTACTCGATGGTGGGATCCAGGCCTGGATCAGCGATGGTCAAGCCCTCGCGACAGATGAAGGGCAGCCGCAGGTTGGCACCTTTCGGACCCGTCCGTGGAGAGACATCGTCGACAGACGCGCTGTCGTCTCCCGAAAGGACAATGCGCTCCTGATAGACGCTCGTGCCCTTGAGCGCTACCGCGGCGAAGAGGAACCCGTCGATCCAAAGGCCGGCCATATACCAGGAGCCATCTCGCTGCCCCAGACCGGCAACCTCGCGGACGAACTCACCTTCCTTCCTCCCGGTGTACTGCGGTCTCGGTTCGCAAACATCGGCATCACAGGGCGGGACACCGTCATATCTCACTGTGGCTCGGGTGTCACCGCGTGCCACAACATCCTGGCAATGGAGGTAGCAGGCATCCGACGGCCCCTGCTCTATGTAGGTTCTTGGAGCGACTGGTCATCGACCGATCTCCCCGTAGCGACCGGACAGCAACCCTGAGCGCCGTACTCGGCACCATCCACAGGTCGAGAATATTGTGACCGACCGGATAGCCCACGCGTCATTCCTCGTGCACACACACCTCTCGGAGGAGCAATCATGAAGGCGGAGCGAAGGTCGCCTCGAACGCATCGCAAGGGTCATCCTGATCACCACTCTGGGCCAACAGAGATGTCATGGTCTTGCCCATGACTGAGGCACTCTCCCACACCCGGCGCGACACCGCATTTGCGTGGTTCTTCGTAGCCATCCAGGCCGCGTTGCTTGGAGTGATGGTGTTCTACCCACGCGACCTCGGGTGGTCGCCAACTCCGCTCATGCGAACCGTTGGCTCCCTATTCATGGGCGCCGGGGTCATCGTCGGGTTCTGGTCGGCAGCCCACCTCGGTCGAGGCTTGACGCCATCTCCTCTACCCAACAATGCTGCTCGACTTGTTACCAAAGGCCCCTACCGGTTCGTCCGGCACCCGATCTACACGTCGGTCATACTCCTCGGCATCGGCATCGCAATCCGATCAGGCAGCTGGATCGTGACCGTGGCCCTGATCGGCCTCGTATTGCTCTTTGCTGTGAAGTCCCGCTGGGAAGAGATGCACCTCGACGACACCTTCCCCGGATACAAGCAATACTTGAAGACGACGGGCAGATTCCTCCCCAGATTCTCGCACTGATGCTCGACCGTCGCGTACGGATGTCAGCGATACACTTGTGATACATGACAACGGCGAACAGGAGCGAGACCATCGACAAGCCGATCTCACGACTCTTCGGCCAGTTCGCAGACGCCATTTACACACTCGGATATCGCATCGTCGGCGACCGCCATCTCGCGGAGGACGTCGTGCAGGAGACATTCATGAAGGTGATGCGATCTCTGCCGGCATATCGGGGTGAAGGTCCCATCGGGGGATGGATCTACCGCATCGGGTACCGGGAGGCGATCACCGTCACCCGAATGCGGCGGGAAGACCCAATTGATCCGACCACATTCACTGTGACATCCTTGGCTTCAGGCGCGTCCGTGGAACGTGAGGTTCTCAACATCGAACTCGTCGGGCGACTCGATGATGCGATGCACCAGCTCTCGGAGCCAGTTCGCGCAGCATTCACTCTGCGTGACATCCAGGGCCTGCCAACGTCCGAAGTCGCATCGATTCTCCAAGTGTCCGAATCAGCCGTCAAGATGCGCCTCGCCAGAGCAAGAGAAGCTCTGCGTGTTCAATTGAAGGAGTACCTCTGATGGGCCTGTCGTGCGACGACCTCGATGCGATGCTGCCTGAGTTCCTCGATGGCTCTGTCAGCAAGGATGAAGAGGTGCTTGCGGCAGAGCACCTCGCAACCTGTGAGGCATGCACCGCCGAGTTGAGCGAGCTCCAGAGTGTCACACAGCTGTACCGCACGCACGGGACGATGCAACTCCCCGACGAGGCGCGAGAGAGGATCTCAGCGGTCCTCGGGCTCGAGAGCTAGCGCCCCGACGAGGCAACGTTCCGCTACTGAATCAGGCACCTTGCATGCCCCGCCCCATATCGATCACTCCATCGATATCTAATTCCTTAATTCCTTAGTGGTGGACTATGGATATCTCCCGATTTGGTATACAATTGTGTCATAAGTACAAGCTTGTGAATGGATTCACAAGAATCGACAGAAGGAGACATTATGGGACCCCGACTACAAAAGCTAGGCATCGCGATGGCGATACTGGGGCTGGTGTTCGCAACCGCTGGGATCTACGCGTTCACGCAGGTCCGGTCGGGTTACGACTCATTGCAGGCCTTCAGCGAGGCACAAGGGGTCTACCTCTCCTACAACGATCAGGGGCAGCTCGTCGACCGCGGGACAACCGAGGGTGCCGATGCGATCATGGCGTTACTTGAGAACGACTGGGGATTCACGGTCGACCAGGCAGATCTCGACTCGAGCGATCCTCTGGTGAACACGGCGACTGAGTACATGTACCAGATGGCCACGATCGGATTCCACGTTCTGAATGGCACACAAACCGTCGTCTTGACTGAAGCCGTCGAATACAACGGCGAGTCCTTCGAGGCAGGCGCTTACGAGGTACCCGTCGACGGTCGATACTGGACCGGATTCGACCGTAAGCACCCACTCGACGGGCCCGCCCGCGGACAGGCCTGGAATGGGACAGTGCACGGCCTCTTCGGTGAGCTCGGTGTTGGCACCGTGACAGCTTCGACGCTTCAGCTCGCCCTTGGCGTCAGCGGCCTGATCCTCGGCATCGGTCTGACGATCATGCTTCTCGGTTCCGGCTTGTTCTGGGTCGGCAGGATCAAGGAAGACGACGCGATGCCCGTGATCGTCGAACGCGATCAAGTGCCGCAACCTGCATCCGTCTAGAGAACAGACAATCATCAATCGATCCGGGGCCCGCCGTGGGCCCCGGATCTTGTCTGCGCAACCACCACCCGCGTATGTACTCGCGCAAATCAACTGACACGATCCCATCACCCACTGGTATCTTCCACGACTGAGGGCCTGTAGCTCCAATGGCAGAGCAGCGGACTTTTAATCCGAAGCGTGTGGGTTCGAGTCCCACCGGGCCCACCGGAACGCCTACGGCGTTCCTCGGGAGTTGCTCTGCAAATCCCACATGATCTCCCCCCATTCTGTGGGCCAGAAACATATGTTTCGGTAGCTCGCGAAGCTCGGCACGCGACTCTCGGTAGCCTGCAGGGCATGGACCAACTTCGTTTCGCGGCGCGGCGAGCAGATTTCATGGAACGGCTCGGTGACACAGTCGCCGTCATCCCCGCAGGAAAGATGCAGACCCGCAATGACGACGTTGAGCACGCCTTCAGACAGAACTCCGACTTCTTTTTCCTCACCGGGTTCCCTGAGCCTGACTCCGTAGCGGTATTCGACCCGACACATGACACAGAGCAATACACGCTCTTCGTGCGACCTCGTGATCCGGAAACGGAGGCGTGGAACGGGCTTCGGGCAGGTACCGAAGGTGCAACCGAACGATTCGGCGCAGATGCTGCGCACGACCTCGACGAACTCGATTCCTGGCTCAGACGCCGTCTCGTTGGACGTACAACGGTCGCATACGCGCTCGGCAGTGCCAGTGACGACCGCATAGTTCAAGCTATCGCCACCGCTCGAGCACATGCATACCGCGTAGGAGTCACGACGCCGGAACACATGACGGACCCGAGAGCGATCCTCCACGAGATGAGGCTCTACAAATCTCCTGAAGAGATCGACGCACTCCGCGAGGCCTGTCGCATCAGCGCCATCGCTCACACCGAAGCATTGCGGTTCACACGTCCGGGCATGAATGAACGCCAGGTGCAGGCGGCCATCGAGTACGTGTTCATGGCAATGGGATCGGAACGCGTCGGATACGGGAGCATTGTCGCGGGAGGCGCCAACGCAACGATCCTGCACTACGTCGAAAACGATCAGCCCGTCAACGACGGTGATCTGCTCCTCATCGACGCAGGAGCCGAGTCCGGGCATCTCACAGCGGACATCACTCGCACGTTCCCGATCAACGGCACCTTCACTGCGCCCCAGCGTGCGGTGTACGAGCTCGTACTCGACGCTGAGCGTCAGGTGATCGACATGTGCATCCCTGGTTCGCCCTACTCGGACATGCACGTGCGTGCGGTCGAAATCCTCTCCCACGGCCTTGTGGAACTCGGCCTTCTCCCTGGATCAGGCACTGAGGTCATCGAGAAGGGCTGGTACCGCCAGTTCTTCTTCCACGGTACCGGCCACTGGTTGGGCATCGATGTTCACGACGCCGGCTCCTACAAGGTGGACGGCGCAGCTCGATCGCTGAGACCCTCAATGGCCTTCACCGTCGAACCAGGCATCTACGTCGCTCCGCACAAGGCGACGGTGTCCTTGTCGAACGCTCCGTATGACCCCAAGGAGGCCGAACAGCTCTCCTATGAGATCGGCGCATCGGCAGCTAGGGCAGAGTTGGCTCGTCGCACCGAAGACGCTGGGTCAGCGGAGTTCGACGTTCCTTCGGAGTTCCTCGGGATCGGGATCCGAATTGAGGATGATATCCTCATCACAGCCGACGGATTCGAGAACATGAGTGCAGGCGCACCGGTGGATCCCGATGAGATCGAGACAGTGTGCGCTGAGGAATCCGAGCTGCCGATCTTCAGTTGAGGTTCCGTTGTTCCTTGGACAAGAAAGCTCGCGGAGTCGCAGTAGCGGCTGGGTTCACAGACGTCGGCCGAAACTCAGCCGTCGGCGGTCATCTGACGCCGCAGATCCGCAATGGTGCTCGAAGCGGATTCGGGCTCGATTCCCAGGTGCGGAAGCTTCGCGGACTTCCGGCTGTAACGGCTCTCCAGGGGCGTTTCGTCATCGGAAACGTCGTCCTCATCATCTTCATCAGCCCGAGCCGCCGGCTGAACGGATGGCGAGTAGTCGATCACGAGTGGTGAGGTCAAAGTCTCGCTCACCTCGGTCCCGACATCGACGAAAGGCTCGTCGGGTCGTGCATCCCGCAGAGATCGAGCCTCCTCCAACGCACGAGCGGCTTCCTTCCTGATCGCATCGATCGAGTCGTCCTCGGGTGCCGGGGGCTCCTGCACCGCGTCTATGCGTTCTCGCAGAGAGCTCCCGTTGTCAATGCGGTCTCGTGGGAATCCATCGCTTGATGTGCCATGTTCTACTCTCCGAGGGGCCGCGGCTACTTCACCGGCGATCACTGTCGTGAATGACTCAGCGGTCTCACGGGCCGACTCCACCGAGTCAGCTCGGTTCTCGCTCAGCGCCCGATTGTCGGCCCGGAGACGCTCGTTCTCTACCTTGAGCTCCTCAACGGAACCAATCTCAGACTCAAGCACCTCGATGCGTTCCACAGACACAGCAGCAGCACTCTGGGCATCAGCACGAAGCTCCT
>BTQL01000051.1:0-17725 GCA_036985855.1 Acidimicrobiia bacterium
TGTGGGCGCTGCGAAGAGCCCAGAGCCGAGGAATCATCTGATGCAAGAACTCGACTTCTTCGACAGCAACATCCCTTGTTT
The DNA here is from genome assembly GCA_036985855.1 of Acidimicrobiia bacterium. Classification (GTDB taxonomy): domain Bacteria; phylum Actinomycetota; class Acidimicrobiia; order Spongiisociales; family UBA5794; genus B3-G11. The sequence goes on from BTQL01000051.1 coordinate 82, forward strand.
GGCGGCTTGTCCCGTGCATACGAACGCCGGCTTGTACGTGGCCGCGATCGCCGATGGTGACGACGAGGGAGCGTATCTCACAGCAAGGTTGCCGAACCCATTCGCTTCGGTCTGCGCACGGGTATGCGCTGCACCGTGCGAGGACGCCTGCAGAAGAGGAACGATCGACGCACCCATCGCTATCCGAGCACTGAAGCGGTTCGTAACCGAACAGTACGGTGTCGAAGCGGGGTCAGCATCTCTCGCAGGGAACGTTGCGAAACCGCCATCGATCCAACGATCAGAGAGTGTTGGGATCATCGGGGGTGGGCCGTGCGGTCTCGCGGCAGCACACGACCTGAGGAAGCTCGGGTACCAGGTCACCATCTACGAAGCCACCGACATGCTCGGCGGGATGATGGTGATGGGCATTCCGGAATATCGGCTCCCACGCGACCTGATCGCCACAGAGATCCAATCGATCATCGACATGGGTGTCGACGTTCGCTTCAACACGAAACTCGGCAAGGACACGACCTTCACGGACATCAAGGGGCGCCACGACGCTGTGCTCATCTCGATCGGAGCAACGCTCGGACGAGGACTCGATCTCGAGGGACACGAAGCAGATGGTGTACTGCGGGCTATCGAGTACCTCATCAACGCCAACCGTGGTTTCGCCGTAGACATCGGAGAGAAGGTAGTGGTCATAGGCGGCGGTGATGTCGCTATGGACAGCGCCAGGACTGCACTGCGAACGGACGCTTACGAAGCGAAGGGGGGTAGCCAGGAAACCGACCGTTCGGTGATGACAGCTGCGCTCGATGCTGCGCGAACCGCTTCGCGAACCGGAGCACGGCAAGTGACGGTCATCTCCCTCGAGTCGAAAGAAGAGATGCCGGCGGACGAGTTCGAACTCGAAGAGGCGATCCGCGAAGATATTTTCTTCATCCATCGGAGGGGGCCCGCCAGGATCCTGACACAGGACGGCGCGGTCGTCGGACTCGAGACGGTCGGCGTGCTCTCGGTATTCGACGCCGATGGCCGATTTGCCCCCGAGTTCGACTCCGACAACATCGAAACGATCGAAGCCGACACTGTGATCCTCGCGATAGGTCAAGCCATCGACGTCGATGCCATCGGTCCTGATGGGCCGGACATCACGCCTCGACGGACCATTGGAGTCGGGAGCGACAACCTCGCGACATCCATGCCAATGGTGTGGGCCGGAGGCGATGCAGCGCACGGGCCTCGTAGCTTGATCGATGCGATTGCCGACGGGAGAAAAGCAGCTTCCGAGATCCACGAAGCGTTCGGCGGAACGGTCGAGCAGCAACCGAAGGGCCGCATGGTCAAGCTCCAGCAGTTCCACCGATTCGACGATCGGTACGACACGATCGCCCGGGTCGACGTTCCAACCATTCCCACCGACCGCCGGATCGGACTCAGCGAGGTCGAAACGGGCTTCTCCCCGGACCAGGCACGCTGTGAAGCCCAGCGGTGTCTCCGGTGTTTCGCCAACATCCTTCTCGATGCCGACATGTGCGTGCTGTGTGGTCTCTGTGTCGATGTTTGTCCCGTCAAGGTCATTTCGATCATTCCATCCGAAGAGGTCGAATCCGAGAGGATCGGGGCAACGGCGCTCGTGCTCGATGAGCGAGGCTGTATCAGATGTGCGCTGTGTATCGAGCGGTGTCCGACGAGGGCACTGTCCATGGGTGTGTGGTCCGGCGTGGGCGTGCCGGCTGGTGTTTCGATGCCCATAGATCTCAAGATGCCCATGAGTGTGGGAGGCGGCACATGAGCGTGATCGATTCGATCCGCAAATCGACTGTAGGGAGCTCGTTCTGGCGGATTCCCAAGCGAGAGACCGACCGCGATCGCGCAGCGGGTCACTGGAGCAACTTCCTCCTGCACCTCTACCCGGTGAAGATGCGCAGGGAAAGGATCAGCTTCAGGTTTACGTGGTTCCTGGGCGTGGCGTCGGCTGTGCTGTTCGGATCACTCATCGCGTCTGGCATCTATCTCATGTTCTTCTACGTCCCGTCGCCCACAACCGCCTACGGGAACATCATCTCCCTCCAGACCGAGGTTGCATTCGGACAGTACATCCGAAATATCCATCGCTGGTCGGCCCATCTGATGGTGATTGCAGTCGCAGCGCACATGGCGAAGATGTTCTACCGCGGGGCGTACAAATCACCCCGAGAGTTCAACTGGGTGATCGGAGTCGTACTCCTCGTCCTCACGCTGCTGCTGTCGTTCACCGGTTATCTCCTGCCGTGGGACCAGCTGGCGTATTGGGCCGTGACGGTTGGAACTTCCATGGCTGAGTTCGTTCCGTTCATCGGAGACACCATCCGAGCGATGTTGATCGGGGGCACCGAGGTCGGCGCCGCGACACTGCTGCGCTTCTACGTACTTCACGTTGCGGTGTTGCCAACGCTCGTCGTCGGTTTACTCATGATTCACGTGTGGCGGTGGCGCAAGGATTCTATGCTCGACGTCGATGCGGAGGTTGGCAATGAGTGATACCGAACCCGGGCCTTCGAGCGACCAGCGGGTCCTCGGAATCGTCGAGGGTACACCCCCGGTAGGCGACCGCAAGGTCCCGTCTGAGGAAGATTCGGTGATGGTGTGGCCCCACCTGTTGATCCGTCACGCCGTTGCAGCGCTGTCGGTGGTGGTGTTCGTGCTTCTGATATCGCTGGCGTTCAACGCACCCCTGCGTGAAATGGCGAACCCGCAAGTGACACCCAACCCCGAAAAGGCCCCGTGGTACTTCGCGGCTCTTCAGGAACTGTTGTTTCGGTTCCACCCAATGGTCGCAGGCATACTCGTTCCGACGGCGATCATCATCGGCCTGGTCGCCTTGCCGTACATCGATCGCAATCCGGACACCCAGGCGAGGAATCGGAAGGTCGCCGTCGCCGTCTTCACGATCTTCATGGTCGCGTGGATCTCGTTGACCGTAGTCGGATTTGCCTTCCGGGGTCCGAATTGGAGCTGGGTTTGGCCATGGCAGGAATGGTATGGAGAGCTATGAGTGAAGACCTAGATCGCCGAAATTTCCTCTCGCGACTCTGGAAGTGGGGTCTCGGGGTCTGGGCCGTTGCGGCTCTGTGGACGTCGTGGGATTTCCTCCAACCGGCCGCGGGCCAGGCTGGTGGACCGATCGAAACCGTTCCCCCGGACGCGGTGTCATCCGAGACCGTGATCGAGATCGCCGCCATGCGTGGCTATCTCACGGAGACCGATACAGGGATCGTCCCGCTCTGGTGGAAGTGTCCCCACTTGGGATGCAAGGTTCCGTGGTGCGAAAGTTCAGGACAGTTCGAGTGTCCGTGCCACGGTTCGGTGTTCAGCCGCATCGGGGAGTACCGCCGTGGCCCCGCACCCCGAGGTATGGACAAGTACGAGTTCGAAGTCATCGACGGCGTCATCGTCGCGGACACCTCGAAGGTCATTCCCGGCGCTCCGGCCGGTACCCCCGAAACGATCAATGAACCGCCGAAGGGGCCGGAATGCCTCGACGCGGCGGAGTAGGAGCTGTCTATGTCGCCAGCTGACAACAGCCTCGAAAGCCGCACGAATGGATGGATGGTCGCAGGTATCGTGCTGATGCTCATCGGGTTCCTGGCATTCCCTATTTACCGCATTTACGAGCCGACCGTGCGAGCCGAGGCAGCCGAGCAGACGCAGACCAACCTGGCACTCGCTGGAGAGAGCCTGTGGACTTCGACATGTGCATCATGTCACGGATCCTTCGGACAGGGAGTTGATGCGCCTGCGCTCAACTCGGTGCAGTTCCTCACGATCGCCACCGATGAGCAGATCCGGTCGATTGTGAGCACCGGGATCCCTGGAAGCGAGATGGTCGCGTACGGACAGCGATACGGCGGTCCGCTGACCGGGGAACAAATCGTCTCCATCGTTGCATGTATCCGCTCATGGGAGGACACCGCCCCGGACAGGCCGGACTGGCGTGACATACCCGCAGATGGCGATGGCCACGATGAGCCTCCGGCCGACGGCGATGCCCACGACGAGGCTCCACCGGCCGATGACCACGACGCCGACGGTGTGGACGACCACGACGAACTCACTGCAAGCGACGGCCCGGCTGCCTGTGGTCCGAACTACGACATCGCCCTGTTCGACGACCACGACGAGGACGGTATCGACGACCACGACGAAGCACCTGCTGAGGGTGGTGACCACGCCGATGACGGCGATTCCGACAACGACGGTCACGACGAAGGCACAGCCGACCACGGTGGGTCCTCTGGCTGAGAGTCTCGCCCCTCAAGGGCCAGCTTCTGATGCCTCGCTGCGTGTGTGCCGCGATCCGGGATCAGAACTGGACGCGCTCAAGCGAGAGAACCTGTCCCAGAGCTTGATCACCCTGTCGAACCCCTCAGAATCCGCCCCGATTGTCGGGTGCCATCACTACGGCCTGCGAGCGATCATGCGGTCGAGTTGCGCCTGGTTCTGTTCCTGGAGACGCACCATGTAGGGGTCGAGCCACATCGAGTTCCGTTCGATCATGCTTTGCATGTTCAGCGGTGCTGCCGTTCGCATCTGGTCCAACATCAACTGGTCAGATTCGAGCATGTTGGCCTGGCCAACATCGGTCACAACTCGATAACTCGCGGGAACACGATGCTCGCTTGCGGGATGCGAGCTAGCAACAGCGACCACCAGCGTGACCAGAAAGGTGATCGATACCACGACGACCGTCCAACCCGGCTTCATAGTCGCCTTCTCTTTCGTCTGGACGCCATCCAGCGCCTCTGCACCATCGTACTCCTTCCTCTCGACAAGAAGGTCAAGGGGTTGTGTCGCGGACATTGACGCCATCCCTGCGATCCGGAACGGCAGGGTCCATGTCACCGGCGACGAATTCACAGGGCGATTCGCCCGCTGTTGTGGATGGGAAACGTCGGATTGGTGTGAAAACGAGTTTCAGCCGTAAGTACTCATGACAGGTCGAGGTCGATCACAAGTAATCGATTCACATCGGCTACAAGCGCTTCAGCCACCGGGACATGAGCGGGATGCTCCAGGTACTCCGCGAGTGCTTCGCGGCGTGGTAGCGTCGCGATGATGCAGTGTGTGAGGCCTCAGCGCGATCCGAGTAACTCGGTCCACACTCGATCTCGATCACTGCGGGTACGCTGTCGACAAGACCTCGTACAGCCTCCATATGTTGCTGAATTCGGTCGTTGCTGACACCTTCCTTGAAGTTGAACCAGGCTATGTGTTTCGCGCTCATGATCCTCCATGCAATGCACCTCGCCACGCAACGTTGTCGGCGTTTCGACTAGTTCCACATCAGGCGATGTCCGTCGTCAAGCCTTCTGTACGATGCTCGACTTCACCTTCTCGATTGTCGCCTCGTCGAGATCGGTCAGGTCGTGGATATCGCTTGCATGTTGGGCCGCCTTCTGAAGGACCTCGTCGCGAGTTTCACCTTCAACCTTGCCCTCACAGCCCGGCACGACATTCGTGCACTCGAATTCGTAAGACATGCTCACCCTCCCGATTCGCTTGGTTTCATGCTACAGACAGACGATGATGGCCTGCCGTGAAATTGGCCATCCACGGGTTGCACGGCACATACAAGGCACTCGCCCGAGAACACAGCTCGTCCCCAACGGAGCGCCGGACATCGGAAGCAACCCGACCTCACCACGGCGACAGTCATCATCCCCTGACCGAGCCACGGACAATTGCCCGGTCTACCGCTTCCCCCATGCCGAGGGATGCTCCCTCAGTCCGCAGTCGTTCGAACTCCACTTCACCAAGCTCTGAGCGGAGCCGGTCTGTCAGCGTCGCGCGTTCTTTTCCGTACACGGTCGAGTCGTTCAGTAGGTCGGCAAACTCTGAGGCCTCGCTCGCCCCGAACAGGATCGCCCCCTCATCGGGTGATCCACCGCCGGTGACGGCAGCCGCGAAGCGGCCGAGGAAGCCTGCCATCGCCGTCTGGGAGGCAAGGCGACGCCAAAGTTCCAGACTCTCAGCGAGCCTGGACTCCGCTTCGGCCCATGACTCGTGACGACAGGCGAGCAGTCCCTGATAACCGAGAAGAACCGCTGTGCAGTTCTCGTCACCGATGCGACGATGCAGCTCCACGCCGTCTTCGAGTATCCGTGCCGCAGACTCGTCGGCGCGGTAGTAGGCGATTATGCCGAGTCTGCCGGTGGCGTGGGTCCGCCAGATCACATCACCCAGCTCGGCTGCCAGCTCAACCGCCCTGCATTCGGCGACCTCTGCCTCATCGAACCGTTCCGACGCTATGTATGTGGTTCCGATCAGGTACAAGGAGAAAGCGGCGTTCCAGCGGTCACCGAGCGCGAAGAAGCGATCGAGTGCCTTCGTCTGGAACTCGATCGAGGCAGCTATATCGGTCGGTTCGAGGTACTGGCCGATGTATCGCCACGACCACGCTTCCGCCCATCGGTCGCCGAGGCGTTCGAAGATCTCGAGGCTCTGTCGCATCAGGACTCCAGCTTCAGGGTTTCCTATCCAGCCAAGGGCGTGGCCCTGGTAGTGAAGGGACCAGGCTTCTCCTCTCTTGTCTCCGGCGGTGCGACATGCGTTTAGCGACTCGACCAAGAGGGGTTCGAGTGGGTCGAGGTTCCCCCGGATGATCTCGATCGAGCCCGTGGCATAGATCACCCGAGCCCTGAGCAACGGATCGACCTCCGCTGCGATGTCCAGGCAGCGCCGCACCCAACGCCAGGCCTCGCTCCAATAGCCACGCTGGAACCAGAACCAACCGAGGGAGGCAACAAGACGGAACGCTCGGGAGGGATCCGCTGTGCCAAGGGACCAACTGATCGCACTCCGCAGGTCATCGTGCTCCTGCTCGAGCCGCTGCCACCACTCGACCTGGTCACTTCCGCGCAACTCGGGCTCGGCCCGCTCCGCGATGGCGACGTACCAGTCGCAATGCCTTCCGGCGACAGTTGGGGCTTCACCGGTCGCGACAAGGGCATCGAATGCGTACTGCCGGATCGTTTCCAACAGCCGATAACGCGACTCGCCGGCCACGGTAGATCGCTCCACCAGGCAGCGATCTACCAATCGCGCCAGCAGTCCTGCCACCTCCGACTGATCGATGGGGCGATCCGAAACCACGGATTCGGCGGCATCGAGCGACCAGTCACCGGAGAAGACCGAAAGTCTGCGCAGGACGGTCCGCGATGGCTCGGTGCACAGGTCGTAGGACCAGTCGATCGTGGCTTTGAGGGTCTGCTGCCGGGCAGGCGCGGTACGAGGCCCGTCGGCCAGGATCGCGAAACGGTCTTCCATCCGGGCGGCGATCTCGGCAGGCGCCATGGCCCTGGTCCGGGCGGCCGCCAGTTCAAGGGCCAGCGGAATCCCGTCCAGAGTTCGGCAGATAGCCACGACGGCGTCCCGGTTTTCGGACCCGACGGTAAACCCTCGATCGAAGGCTCGGACCCGATCAACGTAGAGCCGCATCGCCTCGGCGGCGTCCTGTTCTCGGGCGGATGCTTCGGTGTCCGGGATGTTGAGCGGGGGCGTATGAAACACGACCTCTGCGGTGGTGCCAAGCGGTTCCCTGCTCGTCGCAAGGATGGAGAGGCGGTGGCATCCCGCGAGGAGGGTCTCCACGAGCTGCGCCGCCGCCCTGGCCAGGTGCTCGCAGTTGTCGATGACCAGCAGCATGTTGCGGGGCGCCAGGAACTCGGACAGTGCCGCAGCGACGTCCTCGGCGTGGCTCCCGACGTCTCCGAGGGCAGTGGCCAGATGCTCTGGCACCAACTCGGGGTCCGAAACCGAAGCCAGCTCGACGAACAAGACACCGTCCTCGTAGTTGCCCGAAATGTGCTGGACGGCTTCGAGGGCAAGCCTCGTCTTGCCGGATCCCCCGGTACCGGTGACGGTGATGCCGCGGTGGTCTTCGAGCAGCGAGAGCAACTCTGCCATCTCATCCTCGCGACCGATGAAGCTGGTCCGCACCCCGGGAACGAAGTCGAACCGTACCGCTGCCGTTGGAGCAGCCACCGTGTCGCTTTGTAGCAAGATCGCCTCCTCCAGCTCGGTCAACTCCGGCGACGGATCAATCCCCAGTTCCTCCCCGAGCACGGCACGGGCCCGCTGAAACGCGCGCAGCGCCTCTGCCTGGCGGCCAGATCGATACAGAGCGATCATCAATAGACGCCACAACTCCTCGCGCAACGGGTGTTCCTTTACCAACCGTTCCACTTCGGCTACGACGCGATCGTGGTGTCCCATTGCGAGCTCGGAATCGATGCGGGACTCCAACGCCTCCAGCTTGAGTTCCTCGAGCCCGGCTGCCTCGATCCTCGCGAACTCGTGATCCTCCAGCCCATGAAGCGCTCGCCCCCGCCATAAACCGAGCGCCTCTTCGAGAAGATCGACCGCCAGGGGATGCCTGCCGCGGTCGCGGTGCGCTCTCGCCTCCGCCAACAGGCGCTCGAACCGCCGAGCATCGATTTCTTCGGTGTCTGCCCTCAGGACATACCCATCAGCGACGGTGTCGATCGGCTTACCCCAAGGCCTCAGTCGACCCCGAATGCGAGAGAGATGGGACCGCAGGGTCTTCAGACCTGTGTTGGGTACGTCCTCGCCCCACAGAATGTCGAGAAGACGGTCAGCAGAGACCACCCGGTCGGCTTCGACTATCAAGGCAGCGAGAACGACCTGTTCCATCGGGCCACCCAGCCGCACCGGTTCGGAAGCTGCCACCACCTCGAGCGGGCCGAGGATGCGGAACTCCATATGTAGAGGCTACAGAACGGTCGGGGCACATGTTGTGGATCGGACTGCAACCTTTTTGCAACCGTCCCATGGGATAAAGGAACCCAACACCAGAAAGGAGCAACCATGCATGCGGTGTTGGTCACATTCAATTCGACCGCCTCGACCGATGAGCTCGCGGATCCGTTTCGCGAGTATGCCGAGGCCCTTCGCTCGATCCCCGGGCTGATCTCCAAGACGTGGATCAAGGATGGCGACACGCTCGGTGGGTTCCACGTGTTCGAGTCACGGGCCGAGGCCGAGACCTACCTGGGAGGTGAAATGGTCGCAGGGCTCACGTCGAACCCCGCGTTCACGAACTTCTCCATCGACCACTTCAGCGTGCTCGATGAACTCAGCCAGATCACCGGGACGCCACAAAGGGCTCTCGCAGTCTGAGACAAGCAGCCCGAGACGAGGCGCTCGACCGAAAGGCGAGATGGCGCAGACCGTAGACCGATACCGACAGACTGTTCTGTCGACGGTCTACGGTCAGCGAATTCTGTCCGCTCCCGATACCCCGAAGACACCCAGACACCAATTCCGTGAAACACCACTCTTTGTGACAACCGGGGACGTTGTCCCTTGTGGATTGGTGATTTTGGAGGCCATTCGCGATGGCGACGGTCCCTTCCGGTAGCTCGATCGCTGCGTGGGCCAACGAAGTCTCGCCACACGAGTTTGCGTTTCGCAAAGAAATCATGCCGGTGAGATATCGTGTTGCCTGCACAGGAAGACGACCGAATCGTGACGACATGCACAAACATGGGTTCGTGCAACGTCCCGACCGACCTTCTTGATGTTGGAACGAACACAGTATGACCATCCGCGCAATCTGACCAGAATGAGACACGCGAAGAAATATCGATCCCCTGGAGCTGATGAATGACGCAGTTGCCCTATGACAAGCCATCGGACCCCGCAAAGCGCCAAAGCGCACAGATGACCGACGGCATCGACCGGGCAGGGGCTCGGGCGATGCTCAAGGCCACCGGTTTCACAGATGATGATCTCGCAAAGCCGATCATCGGCGTCGGTACCTCCTGGATCGAGACGATGCCGTGCAACGCCACCCAGCGCGATCTCGCACAGTGTGTGAAAGCGGGGATCAGGGAAGCAGGCGGCACACCAATGGAGTTCAATACCATTGCTATCAGCGATGCCGTGTCGATGGGAACCGAGGGCATGCGAGCCTCCCTTGTTTCCCGTGAGGTGATCGCAGACTCGATAGAGCTGGTCGCGCGCGGACACTCGTTCGACGGGCTGGTATGCATAACCGGGTGTGACAAGACGAATCCGGCCGCCATGATGGCTCTTGGGAGACTCGACATCCCTGGTCTCGTGCTCTACAGCGGCTCCATCGATCCGGGATTCCGTGACGAAACGCGGATCACGCTCCTCGATGTGTTCGAGGGTCTCGGTTCGTACTACGCAGGAGATGCAACCGCAGCCGACGTATACGAACTCGAGAATGCTGCGTGCCCGGGAGCGGGGGCGTGCGGCGGCCAATGGACTGCCAACACGATGAGCACCGTTCTCACGGCAATTGGTCTGTCACCCGCTGGTTTCAACGACATCCCTGCACTCCACGCCGAGAAGGACGAGGCCGGCCGAAAGAGCGGTGCGATCATCATGGACCTCGTCCGGGCAGGAACTACGACGCGATCGATCGTCGACCATCGCGCAGTCGAGAACGCCATTACGGCAGTTGCCGCGACCGGCGGCTCTACCAACGCGGTGCTGCACCTGTTGGCCGTGGCACGAGAGTTCGACATTCCCTTGACGATCGATGAGATCGGAAGGCGCATTGCGAGTACGCCGGTGCTCACGGAGCTCTCGCCATCGGGCCCGGACCTCGCCGTGGATCTCTATGCGGCTGGGGGTGTTCCGCTCGTCATCAAGAAACTCGTCGATGGAGGTTTCCTCAACACCGAGACGCGCGGCGTTGACGGACAGACGATCGCTGAGATAGCGGAGTCAGCGATCGAGACCAAGAATCAGCAGGTCGTACGGTCCACGGACGCGCCGATCAAGAAGTCCGGTGGCCTACGGATTCTGCGAGGAAGTCTCGCTCCAGACGGCTGTGTCGTGAAGCTCGCCCATCACGATCGGACCAGCCACAGTGGTCCAGCTCGGGTATTCGACTCAGAGGAGCAGGCATACGCAGCGATCAAGGTCGGACAGGTACAACCTGGTGACGTCGTCGTCGTGCGGTACGAAGGGCCCGCTGGAGGTCCAGGGATGCGCGAGATGCTGCAAGTCACCGCGGCGATCATCGGAGAAGGACTGGGCGAGACGGTCGCGTTGGTCACCGACGGTCGATTCTCCGGAGCTACCCGGGGCATGATGGTCGGTCATGTGTGTCCTGAAGCCGTTTCAGGCGGACCGATTGCGTTAGTCCAAGACGGTGACATCATCACCATCGACGCCGAAGCGGGAACGATCGACATCGAAATGAGCACCCAGGAAACGGAACGTCGTCGCACCGACTGGTCACCACCCGAACCCCGCTATGTCGGTGGAGTGTTGGGCCGGTATAGCCGAACGGTCGGCTCGGCAAGCAACGGCGCCATACTCACCGCATAGATGCAACGACCTGGTTCCGCACGGCCGACTCAAACCCTTCACCCACCAGCAGGAGTCCCGTCGTACAGCGGAGCGCCGTCGACACCGACATCGAAGACTTCCAAAGTACCCAACTGATCCTCGGTGACGTATACCTTGTGGGACCCTGGTGGGCCGAAGGCGAGGTTCGTCGGGTAATTCCCTTCGGTCGGAATACGCCGCTTGACTTCGCCATCAGGACCAAGCACGGTCACATCGCCCTGTCCGATAACGGTCACGTATAGATCACCGTTGGCAGCGAACTTCATTCCATCCGGCCCGCGCATTGACTCGTCATCGGTGGGAGCCAGGACGTTTCCAAACGGCTCTCTCTCTCCGACATCCTCACCATCGAGCGAGTATCTGAAGACCATTCCCGTCATCGTCTCGTTCGTGTACAACATGCCATCGGTGCCGATGGCCACGCCGTTGGTGAACCGGATGCCTGCATCGACTTGCGAGATGCTCTTGTCCTTGACATCGATGCGGTAGACCTTGCCATCCACCGGCGCTACACGCCAGTCCCGGCGGGCGTCGCTCCCGGTTGCGAAGTCGTCGAAACGAATCCCGGAATCGGTCATGAACAATGCACCATCTGGTCCGAACGCCACGTCGTTGGGGAATAGGAAGGGAGCACCGTTGCAGTGGGTGAGAAAGGTCTCGATGGTCCCATCGGGGGACAACTTGAGCAATGCTGGCTCCATCGATTCAGCGATCCAGATATTGCCCGAAGCGTCCACGGCTAGTCCGTTCGGCCGGCCCGTACGTGCGAGCACTTCTTCGATCTTCCCATCACGCCCGAGACGGCTCACGCATCCCCTGTCCGGGGCCATCTCGACTATGAGCCAGCCTCCGTCCGGCATCAACACCGGCCCCTCAGGAACTCCGAGCCCTGTTGCAAAGATCATGTTCTGCCTCTCGTCTATCAGCTCGTGGATACCGTGGAGTAGTAGTTCTCTTTCACCTTCGTGAGGTGGTTCTCCATCGCCCGGCGAGCCGCGTCAGCATCGCGTGCTTCCACCGCGTCAAAGCTGGCGGCGTGGTACAGGAGTACGTCTGTGACAGGGCCGATCTCACCGATGACCCCACGGATGTGCTCTTCGAGAAGAACTCTCAAAGTGCCTATCCACAGCCCCAACAACGGATTCGACGCCACATTCGCCAGCGACTCGTGGAAGCTGGCGGCGAAGGCGTCGCCGTCCACGATCAATTCGGTGATCCGATCGGCTACTTGTTCGGCAAGGCTTCGTTTCGTCTCGAGCTTGAAGGGACTCGTTTTCGTCACAGAGCTCTCCAGCATTTCGCGACGGTGCCTGCTGCTCGATGTCGGGATACACCGACCCGTGATGCTGCCACGCTTGAACAGGTCTATCGGCGTGTTGTTCGAATTCTCGAATGAGCACCATTCGTCGGTACATCTCGATGCTGGTCACATCACAAATGTCCATCCGTTGTCACTCCGTCCGGCCTGCCACAGTCATCGATATTCCTGGGCAACCAGCGACTGGTTGGCTGTGCGGTCTGATGTCGTGTAGTATGACGTCTAGCCATCATAGCGTATTCTGCGTGAACACTCAGGGCATCGGCACTCGATAGGACAATGGTGAACGGCGAAAGACCGCCTGGCCAGATACGGATCGCGTTCCTCGGTATGGGGCGAATGGGTGCACCGATGGCCACGAACCTGGCCGAGGACGGCTACGACCTCACTGTGTGGAACCGCACGAAAGCGACCGCGAAGCCTCTCACAGATCACGGAGCCACCGTCGCCGTGGACGCCGCGAGCGCGGCGAGCGGTGCAGATGTCGTCATCACGATGCTGCGAACCGACGCCGCAGTCAAGAGCGTATTGTTCGATCAGGGAGTCGCCGACGCGGTTTCTTCCGACACGACGGTCATCGACATGAGCTCCATTCCGCCTCATTCCGCGATCGCCTACGCCGGCGCGCTGGCCGAACGAGGGGTCTCATGGCTCGACGCGCCGGTGTCTGGCGGGACGCGGGGTGCCGCAGACAGAACATTGACGATCATGGTCGGCGGTTCGCCCGAATCCTTTGCGCGGTGTGCTCCGATCCTCGAGTCGATGGGTCGGGTAACCCACATCGGTCCACCCGGCGCGGGCCAGGTAGCCAAGATCGCCAATCAGATCATCGTCGCCACAACCATCGGAGGCGTCGCCGAAGCGCTGCTGTTCACGATCGCTGCGGGCCTCGACCCCGAGGTAGTCAGGGATGCCCTCACCGGAGGATTCGCCGATTCGAGAATCCTGAAAGAACAAGGTCGAAGAATGGTGGACCGCGATTTCGCTGCCGGTGGAGCCATCGAGGTACAGCTGAAGGATCTCAACATCGCTCTCGCCGAGGCAGGGGAACACGACCTATATCTTCCACTCACCGAGAAGGTCACCGGCATGTTCCAAACCATGGCAGACCAGGGCCACCGCAGGGTCGATCATTCCGCCCTGATTCTCGAGCTGGAACGCATCAACAACCGCCAGCGAGGCGTCGGAGTCGAATAGTCCTCCCGACTTCCGACATGTCCGATCAGCGCGGGATGCCTGTCGGAGTGCAGGGACCAACAATCCGTCTTCCGAAGATGTCTGTGACGGCGGAATCGTATAGTACATAGCGTATGCTCGCCCTGTGAGCGAGCTCGAGCGAGCGACCATCGCCCCCATTGTCGACACGAGGTGCCGAGCATGATCGAACTGGGCCTTTTTGTGCACGGCGAGCGCTTCGAGGCCACGTCCGGGGAGAACTTCGACTCGATAAACCCGGCTACCGGCGAGGTCCTAGCACGGGTTGGGCAAGCATCGTCGGCGGATGTCGACCGCGCTGTCGATTCGGCACGGGACGCTTTCGAGTCCTGGTCTGCCACGCCTGCCGCACACCGAGGGCGCGTGCTCAATCGGGCGGCTTCGATACTGCGGGATCGCAACGATGAGCTTGCACGCTGGGAGGTGCTCGACACCGGCAAGCCGATCAGCGAGGCATCCACCGTCGATGTGATCTCGGCCGCCGAGTGTCTCGAGTACTTCGCGGGCGTGGCGCCCACCATCCACGGTGAGCACTTCGATTTGGGGGGCTCATTCGCGTACACCCGTCGCGAGCCGCTCGGGGTATGCGCCGGGATTGGAGCGTGGAACTACCCGATCCAGATCGCCGCGTGGAAGTCGGCGCCGGCACTGGCCTGCGGGAATACGATGATCTTCAAGCCGGCCGAACTCACGCCGGTGACCGCAATGTTGCTGGCCGAGGTATACGAAGAGGCAGGCGTGCCGTCGGGTGCGTTCAATGTGGTGCAGGGTGACTACCGGGTCGGGCAGATGCTCACCGCCCATCAGGGCATCGCCAAGGTATCGCTGACCGGTGAGGTGGGCACCGGCAAGAGGGTGATGTCGGCCGCGGCCTCGACGCTCAAATACGTGACTCTCGAGCTGGGTGGGAAATCGCCGCTGATCGTGTTCGCCGACGCCGACATCGACGCCGCGGTCTCCGCCGCGTTGCTGGGAAACTTCTATACACAGGGAGAGGTGTGCTCCAACGGCACCAGGGTGTTCGTGGAAACAGATATTCACGACGAGTTCGTGGCACGGCTTCGATCGCGCACGGAGAACATGGTGATCGGCGACCCGCTGGATCCCGCCACCCACGTGGGTTCGTTGATCTCAGAGAAGCACATGATCAAAGTGCTCGGTTATGTCGAGTCGGGCGTGGAGTCCGGGGCGCTGCTGCTCACGGGTGGCAAGCGGGTGACGCGCGATGGTCTCGACGCCGGCTATTTCGTCGAACCGGCGATCTTCGATGCTTGCATCGACGACATGTCGATCGTGCGAGAGGAGATCTTCGGACCTGTGATGACCATCCTCACATTCAACACCGAGGACGAGGTGGTCACTAGGTCCAACGACACCGTGTACGGGCTGGCAGCGGGCGTGTTCACCCGAGATCTGCAACGGGCACATCGGGTTGCGGCGGCACTCGAGGCAGGCATCGTATGGATCAACACCTATAACCTGACCCCGATCGAGATACCTTTCGGCGGGTACAAGCAGTCCGGGATCGGCAGGGAGAACAGCCTGGCCGCTATCGAGCATTACACCCAACGTAAGACCGTGTATGTGGAGATGGGTGGCGTGGACAGCCCCTATTGATCACTTCTCCCACCGGAAACCCGCTCATCCCTTGCGCTTACGAATCTCCTCGATGATGGCCGGCACGACCTGATGGAGATCGCCCACAAGGGCGTAGTCGGCTTTCGTCACCATGGGAGCCTCAGCGTCCGTGTTGATCGCCATTACCGTCCTCGAAGCCATCATGCCCACCCAGTGCTGGATCGCGCCGGAGATCCCACACGCGATATACAGATCCGGTGCCACCCTCGTTCCGGTCTGGCCGACCTGATCAGAATGTGGTCGCCACCCATTGTTCGTTGCTACTCGCGAGCACCCGACCACTCCCCCAACCTGATCCGCGAGCTTCTCGAGGGTCGAGAAGCCTTCACGCGATCCCACGCCACGACCACCACTGACCACGATCGGGGCCGTCGCGAGGGTGGCACCCGCGGACACGGTCACGCGGTCGACCACTCGGGTCACACCTTCACTCGATAGCGAAGGCACGAAGGTCACGACCTCTGGCTTCGGCCCAACGACTTCGCTGCCTGGGATCGCATGGGGCGCCACCGTCGCCAGCTTGAGAGGCGCGACGAGCCTGGCCTGCTCATGGAGACTCCCACCCCAGCGAATCCGCGTCACCCGCCAGTCCTCTCCAGCTGTGATCGACAGCACATTGGCCACCATCGGCGCATCGAGGCGGGCTGCGATCTGAGCAATGACCTCGTTGCCGCGATCCGACCCGATCGCCAGCACGGCCTCGGCTCCGATCGACTCTGCCACCTGCTTGGCCGACTCGGCCCACGCGTCGGGTCCATAGTCGTCGAGCAACTCGTGGTCGGCGACGTGCACCTTGGAGACGCCATGGGCGCCCAGAATCTCGGCTAGCTCAGCACCGGTTGATCCGAGGATCACTGCCTCGACGGGACCCAGATCGCGAGCGATGGCGAGCGCCTGCAGAGACAGCTCGTTCAGTTGTCCCCGGTCGTGTTCGACGATGACCAGAATCACAGCAATTCCAGTTCTTCCATCACGTCGACGATGCCGGCCGCATCGACAAGTAACACGGTCTCGGTCACCTGCTCGGGTGGGCTCACGAGGCGTACCATCGACTGGCCGCCCGGTTCCTCGTCTACATCGAACCTATGCACATCTGCCTTTTTGGAAGCCAGTCGACCCCTCAGCGTCGGATATCGGGGCAGGGCAATGCCCTCCTTTACGCCGACTGCCGCCGGCAGCGGCAGCTGGTACAGCTCGAATCCGCCATCAGTCTCCCGACGGGCGGTAATCACGCCATGGTCGATTTCGATGCCCTTGATACCGGTGACCATCGGGCGAGCCAGGGCCCCGGCGACCCTGACACCAACCTGATATCCGCCCGAGTCTGCGGACTCGTTGCCGAACAGGATCAGATCGAACACGCCTACAGACTCTGCGTCACCGATGGCTGCGATCAGAGCCCTGGCAGTGGCTTGCGGATCCCAGTCGTGGTCACCCGCCGGAATGAGGATCGCATCGGTGGCCCCGACCGACAGTGCATAACGCAGCTGCTCGTCGGCGCCATCCTGTCCCAGGGTCATCACAGTCACGGTGCCACCATGCTGTTCCACGAGTTGGACCGCCACCTCGACAGCGCACTCCTCGTGGGGGCTCATGGTGTACCCGAGGTTGGCAGTGTCGATCGTCCTCCCATCGGGTCCAACGACGATCCTGGCACCCGGGGCGGGAACCCGTTTCACACATACCAGGATGCGCACGCTTACTGCCTCATCCGAGAATCGTCCGGGTCGTACAACGGCGTGTTACCGGCTACCGCGACCTTCACCGGGTACAGCTCATCCATGTACATGATCTGTAGTTCGGTGCCCTCCACCGCATACTCCGGTGGCAGGTATCCCAACAGCAGGTATTTGCCAAGCGATGGGCCGGCACCAGCACTCGTAACCCTGCTGACCCTGCCGCGGACGTCGACGATGCGCTCACCATCCACGGTGAGGATCGGCTCGTTGCCACCGGAAGGGTAACGCTTGACTCCGGCAGCAGACATGTGGTCTTCCATGGTCAGTGTGCACAGGATGGCCGCCGGCCGATCAGATCGAAGCTCGGGGTAGGCCGCCTTGCCGATGAAGTCGGCACTCTTGACCTTGGGGCGCGCAA
>BTQL01000052.1:0-17008 GCA_036985855.1 Acidimicrobiia bacterium
CCGTAACGGATTGCGATGGAGGTGGAGGCCTCAGAATCGATATCACCATCGACATGGACCTCCAGGATGAAGCGAACCGCATCCTGCGCGCATGGTTTCGCCCAGAGTTCGACGGTCCTACAGGTGCGATCGCAACGGTAGACAACGCGACCGGCGCCATACGAGTGCTTGCATCCGGTCTCGACTTCGGCACGGACATCGAGGCAGGCCAACGGCCATACGACCTCGCAAGCCAGGGTGCACGCCAGCCAGGGTCGGCATTCAAGCCGTTCACACTCGCTGCGGCGCTCGAGTCGGGTGACCGCGCGGGGAACCCTGTCACGCTCGGTTCCTACTGGGACGATTCGAGTCCTGCGGTCATCGAGTGCGACAGCCCATGTTCTGCCGACGGGAACTTCTGGACCGTTCACAACGCTGGGGGCTCCGCACCAAAGGGACTCCGTACGCTCGAATCTGCGACCTACAACTCAGTCAACACGGTGTATGCGCGCCTCGTCGACGCGATCGGGCCTGAGGCTGTCGTCGACATGGCTCACCGTCTCGGAATCGACTCCCCCCTTCAGCCGTACCCATCCATCACGCTCGGTGCACTCGGCGTTTCGCCACTCGAGATGTCTGCTGCGTATTCAACGCTTGCGAACTACGGGTCAAGGGTCGAACCGTACCTCATCGACAGGATCACCGCGTCTGACGGCACGATCATCTATCAGCACAAGGTGGAACCGCGTCAGGTCGTATCCGACCAGATCGCTGCGGCCGTCGTCGGTGCCATGAAGAAGGTCGTATCGAATGGGACCGGACGCAGAGCGGACATCGGAAGACCTCAGGCAGGGAAGACGGGCACTGCCACCAATTCCTGGGATGTGTGGTTCGTCGGCTACGTGCCGCAACTGACAACGAGCGTGTGGGTCGGATACGCAGAAGCCCAGATCCCACTCGAGGAGTTCACCGTGTGGAACGATCTCGAAGGCAAGGAACAGTTCTTTCGACGAGCATTCGGCGGAACGTTGCCAGCCCCTATTTGGAAGCAGTTCATGCTCTACGCAACGCAGAACCTGGAACCGATCGACTTTCCTGAGGAGCCCCCGGGCACGAGTGTCTACCGGCAGACACCGTTCACGACAGTTCCCGACCTCGAAGAGTCGACCAGAGATACCGTTGATGCCCTCTTCGCCGTCGGACTCGAAGCCGAGATTCTCGAGATCAACTCCGTGATGCCGACAGGTACGGTCATACGAACCATCCCGCTCCCTGGAACGCCGTTGCGTCAAGGTTCGATCGTGACCGTCGAGGTATCCAACGGCATTGCGCCGGTTATCGCCATGATCGACCTTCGTGGCATACCCAAGAACCAGGTCGGTGGCCGGCTCAGCCAGTTCGCATTGGACGCCGGGATCTCGATCACGTGGTCGGTCGTGGAGGTGCCGACTTCCAACCCCACACAGGACGGCGTCGTCGTAATGACCACTCCGAGACCCGGTGAACCCGTTGCCGGAGGCCAGAACATCGTGGTGAAGATCGGGAAGAGCCCGTAGTCGGTAGACAGCACGCTCGCTGACGCTCCCTTGCGGTCTACCGTCTAGGCCTATGTTGCACACCGACTCCCCTCCCCCGCTCAGACGCTTGTGGCGTTACGCCGATCGATACAGAGGCCGCATCGTGCGGGCCAGCCTCTGGTCCTTCCTCAACAAAGCGGTTGACATCGCGCCGCCCTTTCTCATCGGACTTTCTATCGACGTCGTAGCGAACCAGGGAGATTCGCTGCTCGCCGATCTCGGCATCAGCGATCCCAAGAAACAGATCGTTGCAATCGCGCTGTTGACCGTCGTTGTGTGGGGGTTGGAATCGTTGTTCGACTATCTCGCCGAGCTCGAGTGGAGAAACCTCGCTCAGTCGATCCAGCACGACCTCAGGGTCAGCACGTACGACCATCTGTGTGACCTCGACCTCGAGTACTTCGAGGACCGTTCGACCGGTGACCTGATGGCTGTCCTCAATGACGACGTCAATCAGCTCGAACGGTTTCTCGATATCGGCGCGAACGAAGTGATTCAGCTCGCGACGACCGTTTTGTTGATCGGCGCAACCTTCTTCATCATCGCACCATCGGTTGCGTGGCTTGCGTTTCTGCCGATCCCAGTGATCCTGTGGGGCTCACTGCACTTCCAGAAGCGAATCGAACCGCGATACGAATCCGTCCGTGACGAGGCTGCAGCGATCAATTCGCAGCTATCGAACAGCATCAGTGGTATAGCGACGATCAAGGCATTCACGGCCGAGAATCGAGAGGTCGAGCGCATTGCGGTCGCCTCCAACCGATACCGCGAGGCCAACGGCGAGGCGATACGCCTTTCGGCTCTTTTCGTCCCCTTGATCCGGATGGCGATTCTCGTGGGATTCACAGCGACTCTCGTATGGGGTGGCTTCCTGGCACTCGACGGGCGACTGAACATCGGGCTCTACTCGGTGATGGTGTTTCTCACTCAGCGCCTGTTGTGGCCCCTGACGAGACTCGGGCAGACCGTCGACCTGTATCAACGAGCGATGGCTTCAACCAGGCGCATCTTTGGCGTGCTCGATGCGGAACCGACGATTCTCAACGGTGATAACAACATCGACACCGTCTCTGCGTCCGGTGGCATCGCGTTCGATGCCGTGACGTTCTCCTACGACGATGGGTATCCGGTGCTCGAGGATGTCACGCTTACGATTGACCCGGCGAGAACCACTGCGTTCGTCGGTTCAACCGGCTCGGGGAAGACGACGATCGTCAAGCTGCTGCTTCGTTTCTACGATCCGGATTCCGGTTCGGTGAGGATCGACGGTACCGACATCCGCTCTCTCGAACAGTCACAGTTGAGAGGACTCATCGCTCTCGTGAGCCAGGACGTGTTCCTGTTCCACGGAACGGTGGCGGAGAACATCGCATACGGTGCCCCCCATGCAACGGTCGATGCGATCGACGAGGCCGCCCGCACGGCCGAGGCCCACGATTTCATCACTGAGCTCCCGGATGGCTACGAAACGATCGTTGGTGAGCGCGGACAGAAACTCTCGGGTGGTCAGCGCCAGCGGTTGTCCATCGCCCGGGCGCTGCTCACGGATTCGCCGATCCTGATCCTCGACGAAGCAACGTCAGCAGTCGACAACGAGACCGAGGCCGCAATCCAACGGTCGCTTGCGCGCATCGCTCACAATCGCACCATGGTGGTGATCGCGCACCGTCTCTCGACGATCCGCCACGCAGACGTCATCTATGTGATCGACAAAGGACGGGTTGCCCAGGTCGGCAAGCACGATGACCTCATCGTGCTTGACGGCATCTACCGAACCCTCTGGAATGTGCAAACAGGCGTTGCCGCCGGCTGACGCCGGTCGCGTCGGTGCACCGTAGAGGGTTCAAACCACCGCGCTTATTGCGAGTTCCATTGTCTACCGCTATCTTTCGCGCTCTTACTCATACTACTTGATGCTACTTGTGCTTTCTTGATACAAACAACACATGACATCAGAACACTCTCCGCAGACGCCCGGGACTGGTCCTCATCAGGTTTGTCCTCCCTGCTCAGAGGTCCATGCGTCAAACCCGGGCGTCTCGGACCTTGCCACCATCCGACCGACAGCCATGCGTCGGAGATCCATATCGCCGAGGATCGAGCCATTCGCTTCCAACGGCGTGAACGCCACACACGACTACGTACGCCGATACTGGATTCCGATCATCGGTCCGGGGGCGGTCGCAGACCTGCTACGACTCACCGCTGCCGCACAAAGCGGCCGCTCCCTACCTGAGCCGATTCATCTGCCTTCGCTTCTTCGGCTCGGTCTTGCACGGAGGGACCTCGACACCGTCGTCGTTCCGACCACGGTCCGAATACTCGATCGCACGTTGGTCAGACGATTGCCGACCTCGCTCCGACGAACCCACCCATACCGTGCGTCTGCACAACCATGAGGCTGAGGCCCCTGACTCGACATCGACCCCCCGAACGATGCTGAACGGAGCACTAGCCTTGCCCCTTGATGAGCAACAGCCCACGGAGCATCTCCCCGTTCGAAGTGCACGGCGTCGCCTTCTCTCGGATCCTCGACATTCGCTCGCTCGCGGCCTCGATGCCTTCGATCAGAGACGCTGTTCCGGTGACGGCCGATGAGGTCGCATCGCATCCGGAGCAATTCATACCCTCAACAGCGACACGGACCCTCATAGTTTGCGATATCGGTATTCGCTCGGCCATCGTCACGGATCTGCTCCGAGCGGTCGGGTACGGCCACGCCGTGTCGCTCGACGGCGGTATGGAGGGCTGGCTCGATGCTGGGCTACCTGTCGACGCACCCGAAGGACTGACGCCTGAACAGTACCGAAGATACGATCGACAGCTCAAGGTCCCCGACTTCGGCGTGACCGGACAGCAGGCTCTCAATCGCGCCGGCGTCGCCGTGGTCGGAGCCGGCGGGCTCGGTGCACCGGTACTCGCATACCTTGCCGGTGTCGGTGTTGGACGGATCACAGTCATCGACTCCGACGAGGTTCAGATATCAAATCTTCACAGACAGCCCATCTATACGGCAGGCGACGTCGGATCACGCAAGGCAGCCACCGCAGCATCCTTCATATCCGCGCTGAACCCGACCGTGGAGGTAGATGAACAGGCGCTTCATCTCGATGGTGCGAACGCCGAGGAGATGCTGGCCGGGCACGACATCGTGGTGACCTGTACGGATAGCTTCGAGACGGCGCACGCGATCAATGCAGCAGCGGTGAAACTTGGGATCCCCATGGTGTTCGGGTCGGTGTACCGCACCGAGGGGCAGCTGTCCGTATTCGACGCTGCGGCGGGACCCTGTTACGCCTGTGTGTTCCCATCGAATCGTGAGGGACCGGCTCAGAACTGCTCGATCGTCGGCGTTCTTGGTCCGGTCACAGGGGTCATCGGGTCGATGCAGGCAGCAGAGGTCGTGAAGCTGCTCACCGGTATCGGAGAACCCAGCATCGGAAGACTCGGACTCTATGACGCTGGTACCCAGACAATGGACACTGTGACGATACGCAAGAACCGTGCTTGCGCCGTGTGTGGCCCCAGCACGAACTAGTGGTGTGTCGCTAGTCCCAGATGATCCGTTTGCCTCCCTGGCCGATGTGAAGCGGTGCCACGCCTTCCGAGGGCACAGATGCGATATCGACCGACGCCTTCACTGCTGTCGGTGCGGGCGTCGTTGTGCTTGTCGCCGGTGGTTGCGCGGTGGTCGTGGTTGTCGCCTGCGGTTGCGTCGTAGTCGTCGTAGGCGGTTGAGTCGTGGTCGTCGTTGTCGTTGCCGCAGGCGGTTGAGTCGTGGTCGTGGAAACGCCGTTCAGTCCGGGTTCGGCCTTCATGAAGATGACCGTGACCCAGTTGACTCCCGCAGCGTCGGTCTTGACACCAACACCGACGTAGTTGTAGTCGCCGAGGATGTTGCCTCTATGGGACGAAGAGTTCATGAAAGCTGTGTGGAGAGCGTTGAGATCCACACCAACCCCTATGTTCTCGCCAAGTTTCTGCCATACACCTGTTACGCCGCTGAGCGACGGGTTGTGATAGATCTCGCCACGATCCATCATCCGCGCACTTTGGGCACGAGCATCGTCAGTGAGGTCCCAGTATGTCTCGAGCGGTGCAAGACCGTTGGATGCGCGACTGGAGTTGATCTTGCTGACCAGAGTGCCCTCGGGTCCCGCGAACGCAGGAATCGCCACCGCCATGACCATGATGGTGACCGCCATGACCATGACGAGGGAACGGAATGTAGAACGCATCTCGGAGCTTCCTCCCACGGAGAGCATCTGTGCTGCTTCTCTCCGTATCGGGATTCCGACGCGACCGGTTTAGCGAATACCACTGAAATGCAAACCCAGGGTTCAGGACCGGACTGAGTCCGGTTGTGAGCCCAGAGAACGAATTGCGCTCGGCGAACTACGCCAGTGCCCTCGCTACCTCAACGAGCGTCCGGACACCAAATCCTGTGCCTCCGGCCGAGATGTAGTGCTCTGCCTTGTCAGCCCGTGCGGGACCGGCGACGTCGAGGTGCACCCACGGCGTGTCGCCGACGAACTCGGCCAGAATGAGGCCTGCGGTAATCGCACCACCCCACCGACCCGCGGTGTTCTTCATGTCTGCGATGTCAGACTCGATCAGTGGTCTGTAGTCAACCTCGAGCGGCATCCGCCACATCTTCTCGCCGGCTGCCGCGGCGGCAGACCCGACAAGCTCGGCTGCATCGTCATCCGAAGCGAATAGACCGCCGATCGACAGCCCGAGCGCAATCTTGCAGGCTCCCGTGAGCGTTGCAATGTCAACGATGAGATCGGGTTCACTCTCAGCCGCAAGCGCGAGACCGTCGGCCAGCACGAGACGACCCTCGGCATCCGTGTTGAGCACTTCGATCGTCTTGCCGTTGTAGGCGCGCAATACATCCCCGGGTTTCTGCGCCGAACCGCCTGTGAGGTTCTCCGTGAGAGGAGTGATCCCTATCACGTTGACTTTCAAACCAAGCTCGGCGATCACCTTGAGGGCTCCCATCACCGCAGCGGCACCGGCCATATCTGTCTTCATGGTCTCCATACCGGAGGCAGGCTTGATCGAGAGACCTCCGGAATCGAAGACGATTCCCTTCCCGACGAATGCAACAGTTTTGGCAGCACCCTCAGGCGAGTACCGCATCACGACCATACGTGCGGGACGGTCAGCTCCGAGGTTGACGGCGATGAGTCCACCGAATCCAGCTTCCATGATCTCGTTCTCGTCGTACACCTTCACGTCGATATCCGTTGAGAGTCCGGAGGCGACGTCTGCAAGCGCCGCAGGTGGCTTGTCGCCGGCCGGTCGGTTCACAAGGTCCCTCGCGAGCACAACACCTGAAGCAAGGCTCCTGGCAGCGGCGATCTCTTCATCAGGCGCATCGCCGCCTACGAGCACCAGTGAAGCGATCTTCGACGTCTTGGGATCCGACTTGTACTCATCAAACGAATATGCACCAAGTATCGTGCCAACGATGACGGCGCCCGTAGCACCGTCTATAGCTATGTCGTGGAGCGTCGTGGCAACCGAGGTGTAACCCTTGGCAGCGCGGGCCGCGATGCCTGCGGCCCTTCTGAGGGATTCGGTGTCGACTTCATCTCCGAGACCTACGAGGAGAGCTTCTGGTGTTGGACCACTGGGTGTTTGCACGAACAGAGTCTGTCCCTGCTTGCCCGAGAATTCACGAGCGTCGAGCACCGAAGACATAGATTCAAGATCGGGGGCGGGTCCCCCGTCTGTTGC
This sequence comes from Acidimicrobiia bacterium, assembly GCA_036985855.1. GTDB lineage: Bacteria > Actinomycetota > Acidimicrobiia > Spongiisociales > UBA5794 > B3-G11. The sequence continues at coordinate 7,299 of BTQL01000052.1, forward strand.
GACGACTCTGCCTGTCAAGACGGGAATCATGATGAGGTCCGCTCCGACAGCTTCGCCTGTTCTGATCTCGATCACTTTCGATCCTCTCTTGTCGAATGATCGGTCACTCGAGCGCCGCGCCGATACGGCGGGCGACGGTCTCTGCATCGAAGCCGAAGGCGCCGGCGAGTCGCTTCGCCGGGGCTGATGCACCGAATCGGTCGATGCCGATCGCGGCGCCGCCATTCAGAGTGAAACCTCGCCAGACAGATGTCGTCCCCGCTTCGAGAGTGAATACGGGCAGGTCCATTCCGAGGACGTCCTTTTGATACTCGTTGGACTGGCTGGTGAAACATTCAACACACGGCATCGAAACGACACGAAGCGATACGCCCTTCGCAGCTAGTTCGTCGGCGGCCGCTTCAGCGAGCGCCACTTCTGAACCCGTGGCGATAACGACCACGTTGTCGCCTGATCTCCTCACGTATCCACCGCGGGCAACTTCGTCGCGGTCGGGTGCGGTCTCGGGAACAGGAAGTCCCTGTCGCGTCAGAATGAGTGCCGATGGTCCATCGGTACGGTTGATCGCGTGCTCCCAGGCCACGGCCGTCTCGGTTGGGTCTGCCGGACGGATCACGTGTAGGTTCGGCATGACCCTGAGCGAGGCGAGGTGCTCGATCGGCTGATGCGTCGGGCCGTCCTCACCGAGGAAGATCGAATCGTGTGTCCACACGTAGATCGCCGGCATCCCCATGAGGGCTGCGAGGCGAACTGAAGGCCGCATGTAGTCGGAGAACACGAGGAACGTGCCACCGATTGGGCGCAGGCCACCATGGAGGACGATGCCGTTCATCACGGCGCCCATGGCGTGTTCGCGGATGCCGTACCGCATGTTCCTTCCCGCGCGGTCCGACGCCGAAAAGTCTGAGGAGTTTGCGATGATCGTGTTGTTGGATGGAGCCAAATCCGCAGAGCCGGATATGACATCCTGCCGCTTGGCAGCGAGCTGCTGGATGACACTTTCGCTCAACTTACGGGTCGCAATACTCGAGCCGGGCTCTGAGGGCGGGGCATCCAGCTGCACAGGAGCAGGATCCCAGACCGAGTCCCAAGCCGCAGCGCGCTCGGGGTCTTCTTCCGTGATGGTGCGATACCGACCTGTCCACGCACCTCTCGCATCGATACCCCTACGCATCGCGCCGGTAAAGAACTCGTACACAACGTCTGGTGCTGTGAAGTCTGGCAGATTCCAACCGATGGACTCCTTGTATCCGGTGATCTCCTCGGGTCCGAGTGGTGAGCCGTGTGCCGCAGACGTGTCGTGTTTCGTTGGAGCGCCGTATCCGATGTGGGTCTTGCACGAGATCAGCGTCGGTCTGCCCCCATCTGCCAACGCAGCGTCGATCGCCTCCGCGATCGCCTCACGGTCGTGGCCGTCCACGGTGATCGTCTGCCATCCATAGGCATCGAACCGCTGCGGAACATTCTCAGAGAACGCAAGATCCGTCGAACCATCGATCGTGATAGAGTTGTCGTCGTAGAAGACGATCAGCCTTCCAAGCTCGAGATGCCCGGCGAGCGACGCCGCTTCCGACGAAACACCCTCCATGAGGTCGCCATCGCCACAGAACGCGTAGGTGTTGTGATCCGATAGCTCGGGGCCATGCACCGCCCTGAGATGCTCTTCGGCGATCGCCATGCCAACCGCGTTCCCGAAGCCCTGGCCGAGCGGACCTGTTGTCGTTTCGATCCCTAGATTCGGGTTGTATTCGGGATGGCCCGCTGTTTCTGATCCCCACTGGCGGAACTGTTCGATGTCTTCCATCGTGAGCGGGAATCCCGAGAGATGCAGGAGGCTGTAAAGCAGCATCGAGCCATGTCCGTTGGAGAGAACGAACCGATCGCGGTCAGGCCAGATCGGATCCGTCGGATCGACGTTGAGGTACTTGGACCAGAGAACTACAGCGATGTCAGCCATCCCCATCGGCAAGCCCGGGTGTCCGGTGTTCGCCTTCTGAATGGCATCTATCGAGAGAACCCGGATCGTGTCCGCCGCCTGCTGTTCCGCTGATCTGGTCATCGAACCTCCTGGCGAGGAGGGTACCGTTGGCCGGTTCGCTGACCCCTGGCCGGTCGGCGAGCCCGAGAACGGATGGGTTCTCAGACCGTGAGCGTCGTACTCGTGAAGTCTTCGATGTGGAGAAGTTCGATGTCGTCATCGGCGAATCCCGCCGATGCAAGGCCGTACATGAATTCGCGCCCGTCAACGCTCAGGAACCAGTCGTGCACGGGGATGACATACGTCGGTCGAACCAGGCGGGTCCGGTCGACGCCGGCAACGAGTGAACCCCACGGCGCGGCGAACGGCATAGCAAGGATTGGCATCGTTTCGACAAAACTGTGGCTATCACCGGGGTGGGACAGAACACCCTCGACATGAAATCCGGTGTTCTGCGGCCCGGGCCCCATCGGGACCCGCTCATGCGGCGCGGTGAACTGCGGAGTCCCCGAGGTCGCCGAATCCATATTCTGATCAGCGAGGATGCGTTGGAGCGATGCGGTCGTCTCGATCTGCGCGTCATTCGAACGCTCGAGCACTGCACCTACGAGATCGACGTGTACGTGGTCGGCATGCTCATGGGTAATAAGAATCCGATCAACCCCCTCGACCATTGACAGATCGAAGCGCTCGTCGTTCCAGGTGAAGACGCCCGGATCGATGAGGATCCGTTTGCCATCCGTCTCGACGAGAAGGCATGCATGCGCGAGCTTCGTGATGGTGACATCCATGCCTCAACAGTACCCCATCTCGTTCTTGCGTAACTGACGTCCTCCGACAGGACGTCAGTTACGCAGGAACGGTTAGGGAACGACCCGGTAGGCTCGGTTCGAGCGGTTGAGACGTTCGACACCGTCGGCGGTGACTGCGACGATGTCCTCGATGCGCATCCCCCACTCCCCCGGTGCATAGATGCCTGGCTCGATAGAGAACGTCATGCCCTCTTCGATGATCTGGTCATTGCCCTCAACGAGGAAGGGATGTTCATGGGTGTCCATCCCGATCCCGTGGCCGGTGCGATGGATGAATAGATCTCCGTAACCGGCCTCCGTGATGATGTCCCTCGCCACTGCGTCGACCGACTCGGCGGTGACGCCGGGGCGCACGAAGTCGACAGCAGCGACCTGGGCTGCATGCAACACCTCGTACGCATCGTCGAAACCGTACGGTGCCTCGCCTACGACGAACATGCGTGTCGTGTCGGATGCGTATCCGTTCTGATGTCCACCGAAGTCCACAACGACGGCATCGCCTTGCCCGATGACACGGTCGCCCGATTCGTGGTGCGGTGATGCACCGTTCGGACCCGAAGCGACGATCCAGAACTCCATTGTCTCGTGACCGTCCGCGTTGGTCCGTTCGGTGACCTCGCGAGCGACATCCCTTTCGGTGCGGCCTGAGAACTGGATGCTCTCGAGCTGGTCGACAACGCCGTCAACGGTTGCGGCGGCGGCGCGCAGCCTTGCGATCTCACTGGGTGACTTCGTGATTCGCAGGCCTGTCATGAGCTCGGATGCTTTCGTGAACAAGCGACCCGGATTGATGTCCTGAAGGTCGATCAGAAAACGCGACCACGTCTCATCGCCGACCATTATCGAACCCGCGTCGGGAAGGAGCCGATCCGTGATCGCGATCGGATCTTCGGTCTCTCGCCAGCTCTGGACGCTGAACGGCATGGCGTCTGCCTCAACTCGCGGTGCCTCGAGCCTCGGAACGACAATCGTTCCCTCGCCCTCGGCGGGGAGCACGAACATCGTCAGCCGTTCGGTCGGCATGGCCTTGTATCCGGTGAGGTAAGGGAGGTCCGAACCAACGGAGAGACAGAGTGCATCGATACCGCCCGCCCGCATCACTTCTTGCGCGGTGCTGATCCTGACCCCGTACTCGTTCACCCTGCAGCCTCGAGTGCTTCTCTCGCGTGATAAGACGAACGCACCAACGGACCGGACTCGACATGGCTGATCCCAAACGCTTCGCCTGCCTTTTTGTAGTCCTCGAAGACATCAGGGTGGACGTAGCGGTCGACCTTGCGATGCCTCGCCGTCGGTCTGAGATACTGACCGATCGTCACGACATCGACGCCGACTGCGTTGAGATCCGCCAGCGTGCCGACGATCTCGTCATCTGTCTCTCCCATACCGACGATAAGTCCAGATTTCACAGCACCGGAAGGGTTGGCCCACTTGGCTCTCGCAAGGAGAGTGAGTGACCGTGCGTAGTTTGCCGCGGTACGGATCTCACGCTGGAGCCGCAGAACGGTCTCTGTGTTGTGGTTGAGAACCGCTGGTTTTGCACCGAGAACAACGTCAAGCGGATCGGTCTCTCCCTTGAAATCTGGGATGAGCACTTCGACGTCACAATCCGGAAGGCGTTCGTGGATCTCGTTGATCGTTCGGGCGAAGATGGCTGCGCCGCCATCGTCGAGGTCGTCACGATTCACCGATGTGAGCACGGCGTGGCTGAGTCCCATCTCGACGATCGCTTCGGCCGCCCTGATCGGCTCGTCCTCGTCAACCTCGCCAGGCTTCCCTGTCTTGACGTCGCAGAAGGAGCAGGCACGGGTACATGTGTCCCCGAGAAGCATGAGCGTGGAGGTTCCAGATGTCCAGCACTCATATATGTTCGGACATCCGGCTTCCTCGCACACGGTATTGAGCCCGAGGCCACGGTTGAGCTTCTTGAGTTCCATGAACCGGGGGTCGCTCATGTCGACGCGTACCTTCATCCACGTCGGTTTCTCTGGCTCGCCCGCAAGCACACCGTGAATCATCACTGGTATCTCCCCGGGTACCTTGGGACTGAACACGCCTTCCTCGACCATTCGATCGACCTCGAATGTGCGTTTCGCGGTTCCGCGGAGGAACGCTCCAAGTTGTGTTTCGCTGTCGTCCTGCGACGTGAGCGCCATCACGTGTGGAAGAAGCGCCTCGACGACCTCCTCAATGGAGACCGATCGTCCCAGCAGTTCCTTCAGTGACGTCACCGCTCTGTCAGGGATGCCGCAAGGGACCATGTTCGAGAAGTACTCCATCTGTGGGTCGACATTGATGGCGAATCCGTGCATGGAAACGCCACGGGACACGCGCACACCGATGGCGGCGACCTTGCCCATCTCTGTCCATACGCCTGTGAATCCCGACTCGGTCCATGCCTCGACGCCGAGAACATCCAGCGTTGCGATGAGTACCTGCTCGATACGACGGACATGCCCGACAACGTCGAATCCGTCCGCGACCCTCGGAACTGCGACGATCGGATACCCAACGAGCTGACCGGGGCCGTGGTATGTGATGTCTCCACCACGATCGACTTCGACCATCTGAGCTCCAATGTCGGCAAGGGCATCCCTTCTGATCATCAGGTTCGAGCCGTCACCGTTCCTGCCAACGGTGTAGGTGTGCGGATGTTCCAACAACAGCAGATAGTCATCCAGGGTGCGCGCTGTTGTGCGGCCTTCCCATATGGCGCGTTGGAGATCCCAGGCCTCGTCGTAGTCGACGCGCCCGAGCCATCGAGATCGGAGGACGCCCTCGCGGGTCACCTGAGTTCCTGTTCCCAATCCCACGTCTCAAGGTTCTCCTTGATGCGGTTCAGGAAGAGGACGGCCGTGGATCCGTCGAACACCCTGTGGTCCCAGCTGAGACCGAGATATCCGATGTGGTGAATGGCGATTCCGTCGGACCCGTCCGGCATCTCAACCACAACAGGCCGCTTCTTGATCGTGTCTGTAGACAGAATCGCCGCGTTCGGCGGTGGGATGATCGGTGCGGACATGAACGAGCCGAACGGCCCAGGATTCGTGATCGAGAACGTAAACCCGTAGAGATCGTCGGGTCCAAGCCTGTTCTGCCTCGCCGCGGCCGCTGTGGTGCTCACGGATCGGGCGATCGCTCGCAGCGTCATCGAGTCCGTGCCGGGGATGTTCGCGACGATGAGACCCTTCTGGTCCAGATCGATGGCAAGGCCCAGATTCACGTGCCGATTGAATGTGTGGGTGCCGGCTTCGAGATCGAATCGCGAGTTGACCACAGGAAACGCCGAAAGCGCCTCCATGGTTGCTCGCGCAATGAACGGCAAATATGTCAGCGAGAAGCCTTCAGCCTCTTTGAACGCATCTTTGTTCGCAGTCCGCACCTTGACGACTCGCTCGTAGTCGACCTCAACCGAGGTCCACACATGAGCGGCGTTCTGTCGAGCCGAGATCATGTTCTCAGCGATCAGCCTCCGCAGACGCCCGATCTCACGAACCTCTCCTCCGACTGCCGGTACCGGAACGACTGGAGGCGTCGGAGCCTGTTGCCCGGTCTCCGGTTCGGTGATCCGTGTTCTGTGTTCTGTCCCCTGCTTTTCGAGGAAACTCTCGACATCCCGTCTCGTGATCCTGCCCCCATCACCGGTTCCCGGCACCATGGCGAGATCGATGTTGTTCTCGGTGGCGAGCTTCCGGACCACGGGCGAGATGACCCCCCGCCGTTCCGTCTTGGCTTCCGCAACGGCTTGCTGTCCCTCTTGATCGGCCATCGGCGGGCGCTCATCGGCGGGCGGTTCTTCATCGGCGGGCGGTTCTTCATCGGGGCTCTGTGTCATGTGCTCAGTGCTGTCGCCGTCCTCGGACAACACACAGATCGCAGTCCCCACGTCGATCGTCGTCCCCGCAGCCACGAGGATCTCGGACAGCACACCGCGTGCAGGCGAGGGAATCTCCGTGTCGACCTTGTCCGTCGAGATCTCCACGAGAATGTCGTCCTCGGCAACGTACTCGCCGATCTGTTTCACCCAAGCGAGGATCGTGCCCTCGGTGACCGTTTCGCCGAGCTGGGGCATTGTGATCGTTACCGACATTCGATTACTCCTTAGTGCAGGCTCCGACCGGCGGCTGCCATGAGCGTTTCACCGATTGCCTCTGAAACGGTTGGATGTGCGTGGATGAATGAAGCTGCCTCACCCGGCAGTGCTTCCCATCCAACCGCATACATCAGTTCGTGAATCATCTCGCCTGCTCCTGGGCCAACCGCCGTTGCACCAAGTATCGGACCATCGGTCTCCGCGACAATCTTGACGATTCCGCCGACCTCGCCCTGGATGATGGCTCGCGCGATGCCACGCATTCCATGCTCTGTGGCCGTCACATCATGGCCGGTGTCGGCCGCATCGGCTGCAGTCTTACCCACCCACGCGATCTCCGGATGCGTGTAAACGACCACAGGGATGGCGTTGTAGTCGACCGGCGCCGTGTAGCCCGTAGCAAGATGCGTGACGGCGGCAATCGCCTCAGCGAACGCAACATGGGCAAGCTGAGGGGTACCGCCGACGATGTCACCAACGGCGTACACGTTCGCGACGGTTGTCTGCATCGTTTCTCTGTCCACTTCAATGAAACCGTTGTCCGTGGCGATACCGATGGAGTCCAGCCCGACATCACTCGTCACAGGTCGGCGACCGACGGCAACGAGAACAATGTCGACTTCGACGGACTCTTCCTTGTAGGGAACCGTGACGCCGCTTTCCGAGATCTCCGCCTTGTCGACTCCTACGGCGAGATGCATCGTGATCTTGCGCTTCCGGAACTCCCTGGCGAGCACCTTTGCAGCCTCGGGTTCCATGCCGGGAACGAGCTGGCTCTCCATCTCGAACAGGTGTACCTCCGTACCAATCTCTGCGAGGAACGAAGCGAACTCACAACCGATCGCCCCGGCCCCGATGACCGCTACACGCTCGGGTTGTTCCGTCCAGTCCAGCGCATGGTCCGACGTGACGATCGTTGTGCCGTTGATCTCATACCCGGGGATGGTGGCAGCCGAAGAACCAGTGGCGAGGATGGTGTTCTTGGTCGCAATCTTCGTCTCTCCACCATCTGCCGACGTCACCGTGACTTCACCAGGTGCGGTGATCCGGCCATAACCGTCGATCATGTCGACACCACGACTCTTCAGCAGACCGCCAAGGCCCTTGACGAGACCGTCGACGATGTTCTTCTTGCGTTCGAGTGCTTTTGGCCAGGCGAATTCTGGGTCTGGTGCGATGACACCGAATTCTTCTGCCCCTGCGACCGTGGCGTACACCTCTGCCGACTGGATCCATGCCTTGGCTGGGACGCATCCCCTGAGAAGACACGTGCCCCCGATTCGCTCCTTCTCGATGAGCGCGACGGAAAGCCCGAAGTTGTGGGCGTACAGGGCTGCGGCGTATCCGCCGGGTCCCCCACCGATGATGGCGATGTCGTACATGGAAGAAACAGCTCCAAGGAGTCGGTACCACCGACAGAATAGTGGCGCGTGCCGTGGCAAGGGTCCGAGGCCCGATACGCTTGGGAAGTGCAGACCCGCTACCTCATCCTCGCGTCACTTGCAGCCGGTCTCGTGATCCTCGCGGCAACGGCGATCTGGTTCTCGACATTGTGAGGAATCTGTCACTCACGACCTCAGATGGTGAGCGGCTCGAGGCGATCCACGACACGGTTGTTGACGCCCATGGCGTCATCGTGCTCTGCCACCCCCATCCCCAGCACGGTGGCACGATGCGTGCGCCGATCCTCATCGCCATCGCAGAACATGCCACCGCTGTCGGGTTCGATGTCCTGCGGTTCAATTTCCGCGGCGTCGGAGAGTCAACCGGTGCCCATGGAGACGGCCTCGCGGAACTGAACGATGTCGACGCTGCTATGTCATACGCATCCGGCCTCAACGCGCCCATAGCGGGTATTGCCGGATGGTCCTTTGGAGCCGCGGTCTCGCTCGACTGGCAGGCCCGGACGGGGTCGACGGTGCCCTACGTCGGCATCGCTCCGCCGGTTAACAGCCCACTGACGCCACCCCTGCCCGAAGCGACCGAACTCGCCGATGCGCGGCGCGGCTTCGTGATCGGCGAGCGGGACCAGTTCATAGGGGCGGACGAGCTCGCTGCCTATGCCGAATCGATCTCGGCGCAGATCATCCGGTATCCCGGCACAGACCACTTCTTCGTGTTCAAGCACAAGCAGTTGGCAGAGGATGTCGTCGGCCTGATCCGGGGCTAAGTGAACGACACAGCCTCCGCACCCGGTACAACCCGTCCCCTCGCATCCAAAGTGACGCGTTGCACCGACTGCGTTGTGCCGTCTGAACCTTCGGCGTTCTGTGGACCGGACAATCCCTGCGATCGCGCTCGTCCCATCGGGAGCGATCACAGTTGTTCAGGGGTGATCGAAAGAGAACGTTCCCGAGGTCAAGCCCGTAGCGCCGAAGGTCAGAAGAATCCTCCCGGTGATCCCGTCCTTGGAGATGCTGATGTCCCACGCAGATGCGGTGCCCTTCGAGTTCAAGACTTCGAAACCGAGTGCAGGGAGGTTCGCCTCGTAGAAAGCAACGACGTCTGCCACGGAAGCGGCGAAGTTGATGATCATCTCCGTACGGCCGTTGACACCATCGATCATGGTCGATCCGACAACGGCGGCCTCGGGTATGGGGAAACCCGCCGGAACCGTGAAGGGGACCTCACCGCTACCGAACTCAAGATCGGGGATCTCGGCGGGGATGCTCGTAGTCGACGATGTAGTCGTCGACTCTGCCGCACCACTCGTGCATGCAGCGCCGAGCAGGGCGATTGCCGCGACGATCGCGATCATGATTCTTCGGGTGGCCATCTTGCTTGCCTCCGTGCGAGCTACCAGGCTACGAGCTGTCGGGGTGGAATT
>BTQL01000053.1:0-16893 GCA_036985855.1 Acidimicrobiia bacterium
CGATGGACGGCTTGTACCATTCGATTTCTGACGACCGGTCGCCGGGCGCTGTAGCCAGTCACAACCCCGTCTGTTGTCCGGAACGTTCTCCGGATCACTCTCCGGATCACTCTCCGGATCACTCTCCGGATCACTCTCCGGATCATTGGATCATCCGACCGGTGCATCGTGCGTATGCCGACGTCGCGGAGCCGTCATGACCAGAAGCGATCAGTCGTCGTCGTCGTCGTCGTCGTCGTCGTCGTCGTCATCATCATCACCGCCGCCGCCGCCGCCGCCGCCCTCATTCTCATCACCGCCGCCCTCGTTCTCCTCACCAAGGGTCGAGGCCAATCCCATAGCGAGGGTCTCCAGTTCAACCTCTGTGAGGCGAGCCCTCGTCAGTGAGTACAAACGCGGCGGCATCGATCCCTCTCGTACGGTTCCGGCAGACTCATCACCTTCCTGTGGTCGGTGCCATTCTGAGAAGTTGAGCTCGGAGCGTCCTACGTCGACGTCGTTCTGAATGAACCACGAGAACGGCGCCACATCGGTGTACCAGAGCCACTTGGTTTCGTTGCTGTGACAGTCGAAACATGCCCGGACCGCCAGCTCCCGCGTCGCCGGCGAATCCCATGATGGTTCGGCGATCACCGGAGGGTTGTCGTGGTCACGACCGTAAGGCACGAACTGAATAACGATAGCGAGACCAACCAATGCGATGAGTCCACGTTTCAGCCAGGTCATGTCTGAAGATTCTCGATCGTCCTGCCCACAATAGTGGCACGATGCGGTACGCGATCAGATGAAACGACCAGGACATCCATCTGCCCTCGGGTGCGGACAACGATTCCGATCCCGCTAGTGGTGGGTCGCAGCCTCGCGGAGCCGTCGGTGTGCATCAAGCACCTGTTTTCGTACCAACCTCTTCCCTATGACGAAGTTGAGAAAACGTCCTGCGTAGCCGTATCGGAACGTGTAATCCACCCTTTCGCGCGACATGGTGGAGCTTCCTTCAGCGACAAATCGATGATCGTATCTGAGCGATTTGAACAACGGATCCTTGCCGACCAACTCGGCTGACATCCGTGCGTTCGGATCCAATGCCAATACTCGATAGGGGACCCACGTCTTCGAACCTCTTTGGCGGGTGTGGTACGTGCTGCCAACGGCGAGGGGTGCGTCGGAGTCGAGTTTGAACGAAACCGATGGAAAGAACTCCGAGAGACCCTCGATGTCGCTCACGAGGTCATACAGTCGTTCCTTCGATGCGTGCACGGTCACAGCGACCTCGAAGAAATCGGCGAATCCCTCCGCCGGTTGGTTGTCTCCTGAGACCATTTGCTCCCTCTTGACTCGACGTGTGGGCAGGGTGGTGTCGGACAGTACGTTTGTGCCTCAGCTGTGTCAATACCAGTTCCGACGCTCCTGCAGGGTCGTCCGCTCCGCGTTCAGGGGTCATCGAGTGGTGACCCCACGACAAGAAACTGCGCCGCAACTGGCAAGAAGCAGCCCGAGGTGCATCTCGTGGTCAGGCGGTGGTGGCCGGAAGGCTGATCGTGAAGGTGGCGCCGCGTCCGGGACCGGCAGATGACACATCGATTGTTCCTCTGTGGGCCTGGACGAGGCTGCGAGCGATGGTCAGTCCGATTCCTGCACCCCCGGGCGCGGACCGGTCGGCCCGGTAGAAGCGGTCGAACACGTTCTCGAGTTGATGGTCATCGAGGCCGCGGCCCGTGTCGGTAACCCTGACGGTGACCGTGTCAGTCGTAGCTGTCCCTATGATCGCGACCGTGCCGCCCTTGGGTGTATAGGAGAGGGCGTTGCCGATGATATTCGTGAACACCTGTGCCATGCGGTCCCTGTCCGCGAGGACTCGGAGAGTCGGTAGATCGGAGACCCGCAACGTCACGCCCTTGTCTTCGAACTGAGGGCCCAGGTGCGCGGCAACTTCCCGCGCGACGCCGCCCAGGTCGAGAGGCTCGAACCGAAGATCCAGGGCACCCTCTTCGACTCGGGAAAGCTCGCTGAGATCCGCGGCGAGTCGCTCGAGGCGTGCAGCTTCGCGTCCGGTAGCGGCGAACACCTCGTCGGTTGCAGGGAACACACCGTCGACGAGACCCTCCATATAGCCCTTGATCGTCGCGAGCGGGGTACGTAGCTCGTGGGCAACCTCCGAGATCAAACGAAGCCTTCGTTGCTCGGTCTCTTCGAGCGTTCGTGCCAGCGCGTTCACATCCTCCGCGAGCGCGGCGAGTTCCGCCTCGGGTGGGGGCTCGATCCGTTCGGTATACGCACCGCTCGCGAGTCGCTTCGTTGCGGACCGTATCCCGTCGATCGGGCGCAAGAGGCGGTTAGAAGCGATGATACCCACCACGAGCGCGGCGATCGTGCTCAGGATCGCGGCGATGAACAACGCCTGACCGAAACCGGTGAGGACGCCGGTCTCGAAGTCATCGATCGCTGCTGCTCCGACCTCAGGTCCAGCGATCTGTTCCATCACAGCGACGTGATCCTCGATGAAAGCGGGCGCGAGAAGACTGGTTGCGATGAGAACGGTTATCACGCCGACGAACACCACAGCGAAGTGAGACAGGACCATGCGAACGCGCAGGCTGTCAGAACGTCTGCTCACTCCGGCTCTCCGATGAACTTGTAGCCGACGCCGCGCACGGTGGCGATATAGCGAGGGTCGTTTGGGTCGTCCGCGAGCATTTTGCGGATGTTCCCGACGTGGACATCGACAACACGTTCAACACCGAAATAGTCCCAGCCCCACACCCGTTCGAGGAGCTGCCCGCGTGTGAACACCCGATTCGGACGCTGCGCAAGAGCAACCAGGAGGTCGAACTCGAGCGCGCTCAGCTCGATCGGTTCCCCTTCGAACGTGATCTCGCGTGACCCCGCGTCGATCATGAGTCCGATGAACCGAAGTGTCTCATCGGTTGCCCTGGTTCCGCCGGCTCCGCGCCGCAGGACGGCGTGGATTCTTGCTACGAGCTCCCGAGGGCTGAAAGGCTTCACGACGTAGTCGTCTGCACCGACACTCAGCCCGACGACACGATCGATCTCGTCGTCGCGGGCCGTGAGCATGATCACGGGAATGTTCGAGGTTCTGCGCATGCTTCGGAGAACCTCGAAGCCGTCGATGTCGGGGAGGCCCACGTCGAGCAGCACGAGATCCGGTTCGGAATGAGACACGGCGTCCAGCGCTGTGCTACCGGTTGCCGACTCCGCTACATCGAACCCCTCACGGGACAGGTATTGACGCAGCATGGATCGCAGCTCCGGTTCGTCATCGACGATGAGGATGCGACGGGGGTTCATGGAGAGATGATAGTTCGCCCAACCGTTCCGTCCCTGCCGGTCTATCGGCCTTGGCCCACATTCTCAGGGACGGTACGTGAAGACGCGTTCCGTTCACCGAGCCTCATGCCCGACTCTGCACGACGAAACTGCCGACCATGCCGAGCGACTCATGTCCGGGGACAGTGCATAACGTGTCGTAGGTCCCTGTGGTCTGGGGCGCTATCCCTGTCGTGACCGTGTCGCCTGAAGCGACCTCGATGCGAATGTCGAGTTCGGGAACCGTGAAGTCGTGTGGCGCCGCACCTCTATTCACAACGGTGATGTTGACCGCCTGACCTTCCACAACGAATACCTGGGATGGTGATATCGAGAAGTCGTCGAGCGTCACGACGATCTCGGTGGCGCCTTCGATCGATGGAGATATCTCCCCCGATCCGAAGTCGTCATCAACCCAGCTCATCATGCTTTGCATGTAACCGGAGCGCATGTGATTGAAAGGACCCCAGGGCGTCGATCCCTGATCGCCGATTCCTCCCGCCACGGCAGGTCCGACGAACGCAAGCACGATCGCTCCGATGCCGACGGCGAGCAGTGTGCGATTTCGCATCAGTTCCGTCCCAGTTCTGAGCTCCGACGATGGAACTCGTCGCTGTCGATCTCGCCTCGTGCGTATCGTTCCTCGAGGATCTCGATCGCCCGACTGGACGAGTCGCGTCTGTCCTTGTTGTCTCCGACGTTGCGAACCGCCCACACGATGAGGACGACTACGCCTACCCAGAAGAGCAGCATCCAGACCATTCCCAACCCTCCGAATTGCCACATCATGTCTTGTCTCCTTTGATGGATCGCTTCTTGATTCCTTGCAATTGAATCACCCGGACGTCAAGGTACGAAACGTCCGACATCAAGCTTCTGTAAAGATGCCGGGTCTCGATCGAAGTATCAGTCAAGGGTGATCTGGCGCGTTTCGGCCGTACTTCCGGCGTGAAGCGCGGTGGGAAGTGCTGCTCGGATCATGGAACCCGTTTCTGGAGGACCAGAGCCGCGGCTCTCGTATCGAAAGCGTGCCATTCAAGCGAGTGGCTGGGTGAGCCGATGGTTTAGGGAACCGGTACCGCGTTCAATGAAAGGACGCGCTGACTGCTGAAGGAGGACAGTCCTGTGACGAGGCGTATCAGCTTCATGTTCGCCGTTCTCGTACTTGTGGTGTCCGCGTGCGCAAACGGGAGCGGTCCAGCGGACGATGCTGTTGCCGACGGTGGTGAATCCGTGTCGGGGACTACGACGACTGCATCGACAATGCCGGAAGCACCCGAAACGACAACGACCACAGCGCCCGGCTCCGACTCGTCCGAGATGGAGACGTTGCGCGCTGCATTCGTTCGCAGCGCAGATGTGACCTCGGGACGGATGGAAGGATCCATCGAGGTGACCGGTCTCGATCCGTCCCAGGGGATTACCGAGATGGCGATCCCGTTCGGAGGTGCCTTCGATAACGTCACGGGAGACTTCTCCTTCTACATGGACATGAGTGGTGTTGCCGCCGCGGCTGATGAAGAGATCCCGCCGGAGTTCGCGGGTCTCTTCGGAGAGTTGGAGGTTCGCCAGATCGGGGATGTCGTGTACGTCAAGTTCCCGTTTTTCAACGTGTTCCTCGGTGCGGAGACACCATGGATCGCGATGCCGGCTGACGAGAGCGATCCGACCGGTGGGTTCACGATGACCTCTCCAGGGAACCCGTCTGAGATCCTCGGTTCCTTCGAGGATGCGGGAGCTACCGTCGAGGTCATCGGCACTGAAACCGTGAACGGAGTGGAAACGACGCACTACCGAGCCGTGTTCGACACGGAGGCGTTGCTTGCTCAGGCTACAGCTGAAGAACGTGAGCGACTCGAGGCGCAGGGACCGATTCCCACCGATGTCATGCCGATGGACGTCTGGATATCCGACGATGGTCTGGTGGTCCGCTTCGTCATGGAGATCGATGGTGACAGCGTCGACGCGGAACCGGGGGAGGGCTTCGATCAGATGTTGATGCGCTACGACTTGTTCGGGCTGAACACGGACATCATCATCGATCCCCCACCGCCGAGCGAGGTAACCGAGGTCGGAGACCTCGAACCCTCCTTCGGCTTCGAGGCATAGGGGTGCGCTGAGTAGTCCACGTCGCGATCTCGTTGACGATGCATCGCCGCTATTCCCAGGGGTCCTTCAACCCAGGTCGTGCTCTTTGACGAACTCCTCGAGCACAGCACCCAGATCTGGCTGGCCGATCTCCTGCAGGTCGTAGTGGACCCTCGTGTGTGGTTTGGTGATGTTGATGATCCGTGAGAGATCGATCGGGGTTCCGATGACGACAGAGTCACAATCGACCGCGTCGATGGTCTTCTCGAGGTCCGCCAGCTGCTCGGCTCCGTATCCCATCGCCGGCAGCAGCTCGCCGATCTCCGGATAGGTCTCGAAGGTTCCTCGGAGCTTTCCGACGAGCCAGGGACGGGGATCGACGAACTCGGCGGCGCCGTACTTCGTGGCGGCGACGATGCCCGCACCTATCTTCATGCCTCCGTGGGTGAGCGTCGGGCCATCCTCCACGACGAGAACCCTCTTCCCGCGAACCACCGAGGGATCGTCGATGGCCAAGGTCGAGGCTGCGTCGATTACCACGGCATCGGGGTTGACCGCATGAGTGTTGCTCCTGACCTGTTCGATGTCGGCAAGGTCCGCGCTGTCGATCTTGTTGATCACCACAACATCTGCGGTTCGCAGGTTGACTTCTCCCGGGTAGTACGACAGTTCGTGACCTGGCCGATGCGGATCAACGACGGTGATCTGGAGATCTGGTTTGTAGAAACTGAAGTCGTTGTTCCCGCCGTCCCAGACGATCACGTCACAGCCGTCCGGATCGTTCTCCGCGGCACGAACGATCGCCTCGTAGTCCGCTCCCGCGTAGATGACGTTGCCGCGCACGACGTGGGGCTCGTACTCCTCCATCTCCTCGATCGTGCAGTCGTGTTTTTCGAAATCGGCGATCTCGGCGAACCGCTGCACCGTCTGGGCACCAATATTCCCATACGGCATCGGGTGGCGAACGGCTACGACCTTGAGCCCTCTGGCCATGAGTAGTTCGACTACTCGCCGAGCAGTCTGGCTCTTGCCCGAACCGGTGCGCACGGCACAGACGGCGATGACCGGCTTCGTGCTCCTGACCTGGGTGTCTTTCGGGCCGAGCAGCGTGAACGATGCACCGGCGGCCTGCACGATGGCGCTCACGGCCATGACGTGGTGATAGGGGACATCGCTGTATGAGAACACGCACTCATCGATATCGCTGTTTGTGATGAGGGAGGCCAGATCGTCCTCAGAAACGATCGGGATGCCCCCGGGGTACAGCGAACCTGCCAGCTCGCCCGGATATCGTCTGTCTTCGATGCCGGGGATCTGGGCTGCCGTGAACGCCACGACGTTCACCGATTCATCGTCGCGATACCGCGTGTTGAAGTTGTGGAAGTCGCGTCCTGCTGCTCCGATGATGACGACGTTCCGTTTGCTCATTCCTTCCTTCTTTCCGCTTCCCTGCGCGAGGTCACGGTGTCATAGGATCTGACCGAGGACTCCTCGGGAACATCGTCCACGGTAGCTGGATCGGGCTGTGATGGCTTCAGAATGCGCGTGCAAGCGAGCAACTTTGCAGGCCGATCCGGACTCGTGACCTCGATATCCGACATGCTTGGGATTATGTGAGACGATCGTCGGGTTGATGGAACGAGAAGCCGCAGGAAGTCGACGCAACCGGAAGACACAGGATAGGAGTACGCCAATGAATCCCACCGCTACGACGAGGCTGCTTGTGGTTTCAGCCATTGTTATCACCCTTGTTGGCGCTGTCGACGCCGCGATCGGTCGTGAATGGGACCTCTTCGTACTGTTCATGGCTGCCCTCGTGATAGCGGCCGCACTCGGTTTCAGGCTTGAGTCTCGACGCCCCGCAATTCCCATCAGGCGAGATCTCGTGGCGTGGCTTCGCGATCGTTCATCGATTTCAGGAGAACCGCTATCGAATGTCGTCGATCGTGCGGTTGCCACGTATGCAGATCGCTACGGTGTCGCCGTTGAGGTCAACGAGGCTCGCCAGTGAAGCCCGCGACCGTCATCCTCGATGGCGCCGACATCGATCCCGGCATCGTCGGTGGCAAGGGGCATGCGCTCAATCGACTCATCGGAATGCATGCGCCCGTTCCGTCGTGTGGTTCGATCACTACTGATGGTTATCGCTGGTTCGTCCGCGACTCCGGCTTACAAGACTTCCTCGATGACCTGCGGAGCTCGGATCTGCCGGATCAGGCCGATCTCGATCGCGCCGCTGATCTCGTGGATACGGCCTTCCTTGACGCCAAGATGCCCGGTGCCCTTGCCGACGAGATACTGCAGCTCTCGCACAACGTCGGGCACGGAGAGCTCATGGCGGTTCGATCCTCTGCCACCGCAGAGGACATGGCGGACGCCTCGTTTGCAGGTCAGTACCGGTCATATCTCGAGATCGGAGATGACGAGGCGCTGCTCGCCGCGGTGAAACTGGTGTGGGCGTCGCTCTGGCTGCCGGCACCACGGGCATATCGCGCCCACACGAACGTCTCTGAAGACGATCTCGCGATGTCCGTTGTCATCATGAAGCTCGTCGATGCGCAACGTGCTGGAGTCGTGTTCACGATCGACCCGGCGGGATCGACGAATGATCTGCGCATAGAAGCTGTCGAGGGTCTCGGTGAGCAGCTCGTATCAGGCGAGGTCACACCTGAGGCGTACGTCCTGCCTCGAACGGCCTCACGTCGCCCTGCCGTGGATCCAGTGCTTGATGAAGCGGTTGAGGCTGCCCTCGATCTCGAACGCAGGTTCGGTGATCCTCAGGACGTCGAATGGGCTCACGATGGTGAGAAGCTCTACATCGTCCAGACACGTCCGATCACCACGGTCACGGTGCGAGACGATGGGGACGGGTTCGATACACCGATCGGTCAAGACCATGCGTTCACAACGGCCGGCATCGCCGAGTCCATGCCAGGCGTACTGCCTCCTCTCCAATGGACGACTGCTGCGCCCCTCCTGGAGAACGGGTTCCGGCAGCTGTTCGACCAAATGAGTGCGCTGCCACCGGTAGCTGATGGTCGACCATTCGTAGCCCGGATCCGTGGACGTGCCGTCCTCAGCCTCGATCTCATGAAGGCCGCGGCCGCCGAGGTACCCGGAGGATCTGCCGAAGAGATAGAGCGCCAGTACTTCGGTCGGATCATCAGCGAGCCGGACGACTCGCTACCGGAAACGGAACCTAAAGGACCCTTCAAGGGTCTGAGGTCGATGGCGACCGGCTTCCGTGAGATCAACGCCAGAAGAAGTTTCCGATTCGAAGCGCTCACATCGATCGATGCGACCGAACGCCTACTCATCGCTCCACCGAACTGCAGCATTGCTACTTCCGATCAACTCCTCATGTACAGACATCGTGTCCTTGATCTCGCCGGTCGACTCGTGGCTGCAGAGGTTGCGGTAGCGGCGGCAGCAGCAGCCGCATATAGAGGTGTCGAGCTGTTCCTCGAACCCAACGTCGGTGATGACGCATCTGGGCTCGCCCAACGACTCACCGCCGGCGGCATCGATCCCTGCGGGGCACAGGTCGCGCTGCACACGTGTGACATTGCTGAGCAGGCCCTCTCAGACGCTGAGCTTGCCAAGCTGATCAGCGAGTTGAGCGCTCGGAACCCCGCGGTGCTGGGAAAGCTCGAAGAGAGCGTTCAGGGAGCGGAACTCCTGCAAGCCGTTGAGGAGGAACTCGGTAGATCAGGTTCCGCGTCCGTGTTCGCAGGAGAGACATGGGCCGAGTCCCGCGGTCTTGCGTGGCAGCTCATCAGCCAAGCGGTTCAGGTTCAGCGTTCGGGTCGTCGAGAGATGATCGGCGCGGCTGCCCGCGAGCAGATCCTCCAGGACATCGAGGCACTCTTTGTAACGAGCTGGAAGTGGCGTTTCCAACGGGTCGTAACCGGTCAGATAGTGGATATTCGCAGACGCATGCTCAGGCGTCTCGTCGGGGACGCAGTCGAATTCCTCCATCTTCGCGAGAAGACCAAATCAGCCGTTCTGGCGCTCGGAGGCGAAGTCCGGCGTGTGCATCTGGAACTCGGTCACCGACTCTTCGAGTCAGGCATGTTGGCGACACCTCTTGATGTTGATCTGCTCGCGGCACAGGAACTCGAGTTCGCCCTCAACGGTCGCGGTCCGAGCCGTTGGGAGCTCGACCGCAGGCGTATGGCGCTTGAGCAGATGTCCGAGGACGATTCCATGCCGCAGATATTCGTAGGCGATCCGAATCGTCGCCTCGGGGAAGTTCCCGAACCAACGGGTGACATCTTCACGGGTTGGGGCGCCAGCTCAGGGGTGTACACGGGGACTGCTCGAGTCATCTCGAAGGCCACCGAACCGATTGAACCAGGAGACATCCTCGTCGCGAGAACCACGGACCCCGCATGGACGCCTCTGTTCCTCACCGCCGGCGCAATCGTGGTCGAAGAAGGTGGACCGCTCTCCCATGCAGCCATCATCGCCCGCGAACTAGGGCTCCCTGCAGTTCTCAACGTGCCTGGGCTCGTCAATCGGCTCAAGTCCCAGGAGGGGGCGCATCTTCGTGTCGATGGCGACAGGGGAGTCGTGGCCATCGTCGATTCGGATCCAGCGGTCGCGCCGGAGAAGGTGCTCGAGGTGACAGGATGATCGGTCGCGTTCCACGCCACACATCCCTCGGAGACGGAATCGATCCGGACGGGCTATTCGTGTTCATCCCTGGTGCGATCGCCAGCGGATTCCTCATCTCGCTGGGTCTGCTCGCAGGAGATGCCTTCCGTAGCGTCCGCGGTGACTCGGGAAACCAGCGACGTATTCGCAACAGCGCCGCAGTGATAGCCGATGAAGTTCGTGAAGGTGCAGGCGCGGGGCGTAGGGCCGGCAATGGGCTCAGGCGTCCAGCGGTTTACGGAATCGTGAGCCTCATATCCCTTGCTCTTGTCGTCATCGGTATCCCTGGTGCGACCTGGAACTTTCTCAATCCCGTAGGATATATCTCAGACATCGGCTGGATCTGGGCTCTCAGCCTGCTCATCGTCATCGGTTTTGGAATCGTGGGTGTCCAGACGCATCGCCTTGTCCCCGGGTGGCTCCCGCTCACCGTGGCCCTGTTGGGGCTGGGTTTCGCCATACGGTTCGCCGTCGGCAGCGAAACTGGTGCCCTCAAGATCTGGCTGATCGCCTTCGGTCTCGTGACCGTTGGAGTGGGCGCCATTCTTGCCTGGCGTGCGCGTGAAAAGAGCAGAGATGTTGACGTTCCTCCCTCGGTTCGGCCGCTCCTTGCTCGTACACCTCTCGCCAGCCCTGAGTAGCCGAGGATGTGTATGGCGACCGATGAAAGACAGGGAGAGTCCGATAGCGGCGGAACGTCGACTGTTGGCGCAACGTTTGGAAGGATCCACGAGGGCCTTCCGTCCGATACACCGTGGTTCTTTCGTGTGTTACTGGGAAGCAGGGCATTTCTGATCGCAACGGTGGTCGTCACGTTGGTGTTGGGAACGATCGCAGCGAGTAATCCTGAGTGGCTGCTTGCAGTCGATCAACCGGTATCCGAGTGGTTCAGGGGACTGATCGAAGATGGCAGCTTCGCGACCCTCGTGACCCAACTCGGGTCGCCGAATCTGGCGATCGCGTTCGGCGCAATAGGGACGGTGGCGCTCTGGCGACGCTGTCGTGCCTCTGCGATCACGCTGGGACTGCTCGTGGCCTCGGCGGCCGCTACCGACATAGCGCTCAAACTCATCGTGGACCGACCAAGACCGGCCGATCCCGTGGTGGGAACGGGACTGGGCTCCTTCCCCAGCGGTCACGTGATCCATGCGGTGGTCCTCTTCGGCCTCGTCCCCATCCTGTTGTGGGCGGTCACCAACAGCGGTATCTATCTCAAGGTCGGATTCGCTGTGTTCAGTGTCGTGGTCGTGTCCGTTGCGGTGAGCCGGGTCGCTCTCGGCGCCCACTGGCCATCAGACGTGGTGGCGAGCTTCTTCATCGGTGCCTCGTTGTTGCTTGTCGCACAGTTCATGATCCGTTCGACCTGGGCGGCGAATCGGTGTAGAAAGCTTGGCTTTCATCCAGAACACGGGACCCATGTCGGCTGATGATCTGATTTCGTTTGTGAGATGCCAACGATTGCACCTGGGGTGGAATAATCGGTGTCTTGGCCTCGTTGGAGGCTGGAATGTACCGTGACACAGACGATTCCGCGGCCCGGATGCCTGCAGCCTTTCTGAGTCATGGCGCACCGACGCTGGCAGACGATGCCCAGTGGACGAGCGAGCTTGCCGAATGGGCTGTCAGACTGCCCAGACCGACATCCATTCTCGTTATCTCGGCTCACTGGGAGGCTGCACCGCTGATGACCGGCGCCACGACAACGGTGCCGCTGTACTACGACTTCTACGGGTTTGCCGAGCGCTACTACCAGGTCACATACCCTGCACCCGGAGCTCCAGAGCTTGCCGAGTCGGTGGCCAAGCTCATCGGAGGGCCCGGTCGTATGCTGCACCAGGATCCCCGGCGTGGCCTCGACCATGGTGCATATGTCCCGCTCGCAGAGATGTACCCCGATGCGGACGTCCCAACGCTTCAGATTTCGATGCCCACCTTGGACCCTGTCGAGCTGTTTCGGGTTGGGCAGATGCTCGCTCCGCTGCGGGACGAAGGTGTCCTCATCCTTGGTAGTGGGTTCGCAACGCACAACCTCCAGGCTGTAGACCTCGCAGCACCTTCTGGGGCAACACCTCCGACATGGTCGAGCGAATTCGATGACTGGCTCGACCGGACGATGGCCGCTGGAGACCTCGACACGCTGATGGACTTTCAGCTCAAAGCACCAGCAGCTGGTTTGGCCCACCCGCGCACTGAACACTTCGCCCCGTTGTTCGTAGCGCTGGGCGCCGTTGCTGACGACTCACTGCACGTCGAAACCGCTATCGAAGGTTTTTGGCACGGGCTGTCAAAGCGGTCTGTACAGATGACTTGATCCCGATCATCTGTCGGGACCTTTTCAGAGCGCGAGCACGCCCTGGACCTCGCGCAGAAGGTGAAGCCTCATTGCCGTGACATCGGAAGTTCCATCGACGAGACGGTCGGTCTCGGCGAGCATATCGGCGAGTGTCACGACAGACACATGGGGATCTGGTGTTTCTGTTCCAACGTTCGATTGCCACCCGACCATCACGTCGCTGATACCGGCCTCAAGGGCGTTCACCGCTCCGAGTGCGAGACGTCCAGCGATCATCCGGTCGTGGAACGTCGGGTGGCCTCCCCGAATGAGGTGGCCGAGCACGATCGCGCGAACGGTCACGTTCTCGAGGTCGCCGACGCGAGATTGCAGCTGTTCGGCGAGAAGCAATGTTGAGGTGGGGACTCCTTCGGCTTTGATGATCAAAACCCGTCGCTTGTTGCGATCGCCCGAGAAGCTGCGCCTGAGCAATTGCTCGAGTTCATCGACGGTCTCCGCCTCGTCGCGAACTTGCTCCGGCAGGAGTACTGCATCTGCGGTCGCGGCCACCGCAGCGGCCATGGCGAGATAGCCCGATCGTCGTCCCATGACCTCGACGACGAACGCTCGGTGGTGTGAGCGAGCAGTGTCGGATAACCGGTCACAAGCTTCGATGATCGTGTTGAGCGCAGTATCGACCCCGATGGCGTCGGTGGTGCCTCCGATGTCGTTGTCGATCGATGCAGGGATCCCGACGATCGGGATGTCGCATTCTGAGGCGAGAGCGTGCGCGCCTGTCAGAGAACCATTGCCGCCAATCACGATCAGTGCATCGATATCTGCGACCCGCATGCTGGCACAGACAATCGCCCGATACCCGGGCTCGAGAAACCGGGTACACCGGGAGGATCCAAGGAACGTTCCGCCGGTTCCCGCGAGCCAGTCGAGTCCGTCGACTGGTGCCAGGCTGCCGTCCGCCAGCTCCCGCGTCAGGTTCTGGAACACGCTATCAATGAGTCCGTCATAGCCGCGCTCAACACCGACAACATGGATGTTCCGGGACGCGGCCAGTTTGATGACAGCCCACACCGCGGCGTTCATGCCGGGGGCATCACCACCGGAAGTGAGGATCGCGATCTTGTCGAGGGATGCCATGGTGGGACTGTACCGCTGGTCCGCCCACCGATAGCGAACGCTGCAAACCGCCACTTACCGCATGGGATTCTGCGATAGGGGTGCGGTGTGCAGTTTGAGAGGCTATATTTCTACTTGCTTAGGAACTCTCTCATCCGATTGCCTAGTTGGGTATGCCCAACCAATCACGTCGGCGCTGGTTTTGGTTCGAAGCGCAAGACGGACGCGGAAGCGTCAATGCAAGTGGCGATTGGAGCCAGTATATGAAGAAGCTGTATGTGGGAAACCTCCCATGGAGCACCGACGAAGCCGAACTTCGTCAGATGTTCGAACCGATGGGTGAGGTGCACTCCTGTGCGCTGATCACCGATCGTGAGACCGGCCGTTCACGCGGTTTTGGTTTCGTCGAGCTTGATGATGAAGCTGCCGAAAAGGCCATGTCCGAGCTGAACGGCAAGGATATGGGCGGCCGTGCCCTTCGTGTGAACGAAGCACAGGACAAACCACGGGGTGGTGGTGGCGGCGGCGGCGGCGGACGCTGGTAGCGAAAGCCAAACGGTCAATGAGAAGAAGGGCCCCTTTCGGGGCCCTTCTTCTCATTGCACGACCACTCAGCGGGTCGCTTCATTCACTACCAAACGGAATCTCTAGTTCCTCTTGCCCCGGGGGGCAGCGGTTTTGACCTTCAGGGGTCTGCCGCCGAGTTTTGAGCCGTTGAGGGCTCGCATCGCCTTCTGGGCATCCGCGTATGGCATGTCAACGAAACCGAAACCCTTGGAGCGTCCCCGGTTGTCGACGATGACGGTGGCCTGTCTCACCTGACCGTATGGACCGAAGAGCACGCGGACGTCGTCGTCCGTCACTCCCCATGGCAGGTTCGAGACGTGAAGGCTCTGGGCGCCGTTCGGGGTCGTCTTCCGATTGGCCGTCGGGCGCGGCACCGGATGGCCGTCAACCTTGTTCGGCTTCGTCGGTCTCGTCTTCTTCTTTTGCTCTCCGCTCTGCTGGCGGGACTCTTCGCGCTTCGTGCGGTCGGTTCTCCCAGCGCTGCGCTTCTCGATCGGGTGACGCAGGTCGAGTTGGTCCTGGATGTGACGAACTGCTCGCTTCTGGTTTCCCGTGACCAGGCTGATGACTGTTCCCGAGGCACCTGCCCTGGCCGTGCGTCCTGAGCGGTGGAGATAGTCCTTGTGGTCTGCAGGAGGATCGAAGTGCACAACAGACGCAACGGCATCGATATGGATACCTCGTGCAGCAACGTCGGTAGCGATCAGGGCCTGAGCATCTCCTTTTGCGAACGACTGCAGAGCTCTGCGGCGCTGATTCTGTGAACGGCCACCGTGCATTGCGACCGCGCCGACGCCTATCCGCGAAAGTTGCTTTGCGAGGCGGTCCGCTCCGTGGCGGGTGCGGGTGAACACGATCGATCGGTTCGCCGTGTCGACGATGTTCGCCGTGTGTTGCACCTTCTCGTCCTGTTGAACCAGCCAGAAGTGATGCTCGACATCGGTGGTCTCTGAATCGACATTCCCTGCCTCGTGGCGTATCGGGTCGTTCTGGTATTCCCGGATGAGCACAGCAACGTCTCCATCGAGTGTTGCTGAGAACAGCAGGGTCTGGCGATTCTTCGAGGTCTGGTTCAGGATTCGGCGCACATCGGGAAGGAATCCCATGTCCGCCATGCGGTCCGCCTCGTCGACGGTGACGATGCTGACCTCGCTCAGATCGACAGATCCCTGATCGATCAGATCTTCGAGACGGCCTGGAGTTGCGACGAGAACGTCGACGCCTCTACGCATCCAGTCCTTCTGGGCCTGGTAGCGGACGCCCCCGTAGACGGCGAACACCTGGCGGTTCATCGCCTTGCCGTACGGCGCGAGGTCGCGGCGGATCTGTTCGGCGAGTTCACGGGTCGGTACGAGGATGAGCGCCTTCGGGCGGTTCGGCCTTGCCTGCTCGACCGTTGCGAGGATCGGGAGGCCGAAGGCAAGTGTCTTGCCTGAACCTGTTGGTGCTTTTCCTGCGACGTCCCTGCCATTCGCGACATCCCGGATGGTTGCTGTCTGGATGGGGAACGGTTCGGTGAGTCCGTGTTTGTCAAGTGTCCTGATGAGCGCGTCGGGCAGCCCGAGTTGAGAGAAGGTCGTGGTCATGATGATTCCTTGCCGGGTTGGGGCGGTTGTTGGTTTGCCTTCTCGCTCTTGACCGCCGGCCGTTGCCCTTGGGGTCGAGAGTCGGTGGGAAGAGGCAGTCCAACCGGGTGAGAATCTGCGCCGATAACCACCGGGGTAGCGACGATGCGCTGGCCTCCGCCCGGTGCGGCGAACCAGACGATACCTGTGCAGCCGAGGTAGTTGCGCTATTTATCTCCTTTTTAGTCCCCATGGCCGTCGAATTGTCGCCTTGGGTGGCGTCTCTTCCTTCAAGCGAGAGAGAGCGAGCGAGGAATGCGCAAGATCGTCCTTTTTGGGACCGCAGTGTTGTTGACGATGTTGGTTGCTCCGGCAGTCGCCGCAGAAGCACCGACCGATGCCGCCGTCGATCATCCAACCGATCGTGTAGCGGATCAGCCGGTCGATCGCGTTGGGAACAATGCAACCGATCGTGTGGCCGACCATCCGACCGACGGTGTCTCGGACCTGCCGCCTGACCGCGCGACGGATCGACCGTCGGACAGAGTGGCCGACGAACCGTCCGATAGGGCGACCGATCGGCACAGGCACCGCTGCGCGGTTGATCGACATCGCCATGACAAAGTGACCGATCGGCCGCCGACGGACCGCCACAGGCACCGCTGCGCGGTTGATCGACATCGCCATGATCACGTCACCGATCGGCACAGGCATCGTTGTGACTGGCGTCCACACGATCACGATCAAGGGACCGATCGGCATCGTCACCGGTGTGACCACCGCCATCCCTACCGTCACCACCGGCATCCCTACCACAGCGATTCAGCTCTGTGATCTGACAGGTTGATGAGGGGGTATCTGACTCGTTTGTCGGGTTGGCCACTACCGTCGCCATGTCGAGCGAAGGAGAGGTCGGCCCGGTGAGCGAGTATCCGAGACTCGATGATCTGGTTGCCGGCGTCCGCAGTCGATCAGATGCGGCATTCGCTGATGTGTATCGCCTCACCGGCGATCCGTTGGCTTCTTTTGCCTATTCGATGCTGCGCGACCGCCAGGCTGCAGAGGATGCAGTTCAGCAGGCGTTCCTCGAGCTCGTTCGCGCTGCCCCTTCGATCAAGGGAGATGGCAGATCGCTGCGCGCTTGGCTCTTCCGTAGCGTTCGTTTTACCTGTCTCGATGAGATCCGCCGGCGGGGTCGTCGCCCCGAAACACCAACAGCATCCATGCCTGAAAGCGTGGATGCCTATGCCGAAGTCCAGACGCCGGGACTGGACCCTGATCTCGAGA
>BTQL01000054.1:0-16245 GCA_036985855.1 Acidimicrobiia bacterium
CTGCATCCCTGGCACCGGAACCCTTGATGACAGGGTTCGTGACCATCCCGGACCCGAACAGCAGCATCACATCAGGTCCTCGTGTGTACACGTATGCCACCGAAAGCGAGTCTCGTGTGTAGGGGAGATCTGCTCCTGCTTCCTCGATCCTTCGCTCGAGAGTATCGACGAGGGCCTCCGCTTCCTCTTCGACCCCGAGGATCACTCCGAGATCAGCGATCTTTGCGTACATGGTTTCGAATGAGGTCGAGACATCGAGGATGATCACAGGCACACCTGCGGCCCGGATCTGATCGATGGCGGATTGTGGGGATGTCTGTGTGTCACCTATGACGAGCGACGGATTGTGCTTGAGCACCGCCTCGGTGGAGAGGAATCGACCGATCCCGATCTTTGGGAGTGACACAGCCTCATCTGGAAACACGGTCGTGAGGTCGGTCGCGACGACGGAATCGCCTGCACCGAGTTCGAATATGAACTCGGTCAAGTCTCCTGAGAGCGTGATGATGCGAGCAGTGTCAGATGTGTCAGATGTGAAGTCGTCAACTCCCATGAATGTGTCTGCTGTCCCAACATCAGAGCTCTCACTGCCAGCGGTGCATGCCGTGGCGAGCAGCGCCGCCGCTACAACAAGCAGAAGGAAGCGTGGCAACGATGCAACTCGCTTCACGGAGCGGGACATCCGACTCTGGCTGACGTCATGATCTGGCAGAACATCACTCTCGTGATCTTCCAGGTCCCATCGACCAGGACAGCATCACCTGTGAGGTCCGGGTAGGTCGGCGTGCCGCCGAAGAGCAGGTCGTAGGTCACTTTGGCGACATCGCCGTCCACCTTGATGGTCTTCGCAGCAGCTCCGACCCCGCCCATCGAATCACCGGTCTCCTGATACTTGAGGACGGTCTCTTCCAGCCCGGTTGGATCGTCCAAAAGCGCGGCCTTCTCCTCGAACGTGGTCTCGCTCGAGAACACGATCTCGTACGCCGAGATGATCGCCTCCTTGTCGGCCTCGCTCGTAGCGTTGGTGGTCGTGGTTGCAGGTGGGATGGTGGTCGTCGTCGTGGGAGCGGTTGTGGTGGTAGAAACAACGGACGTCGTTGTCTTCTCGATTGGCTCCGTCGCCGACGTCGTGTCCGCGGCCGAGCTACACGCAGCAGCCAGAAGGGCGATCGCCAGGACCAACAAGAGGTTGCGTTTCATCGTGGACACTCCAATTCCCGGGTCACTTGCCCGAAGTATGCCGGGCGTTCAACTCGACAGCATGTCGGGATTCGCACCATTTCGCGTCACACCGGATCGATACGTTGGTTGTGTCCCGCACTTCCGTGAAGGGAAGAGCAATGGACCTGAATCTTGTCGTTATCGCAGGAAGAGTCGCCGCTGAACCAGACATTCGCACGTTCGAGTCAGGCACGAGTCTCATGAGACTGCTCGTGACCGTCCGCACGGAGGAACCGAGACGACGGATCGATGTCATTCCTGTAGCGCTCTGGAACCCGGATCCCGATGTGATCCCCGAGGGCCCCGTTCGTGGTAGGCCCGTCTGGGTGGCCGGAGCGATACAGCGGCGCTTCTGGTCCGCAGACGATGGCAGACTGAGCAGGGTGGAGATCATCGCCCATGAGGTCGCCTTCAAGGACGATGAGATCAACTTCGACGAGGAACCCGCGTCCGCGTCCTAGTGCCACGTCTGGCAACCTTTGCGCCGTTCTGTCGCTCAGGAACACCGCTCGCGGCGTCCTCGTCCTCGACGCAGTCCGGACTGCGCCTTCGCGCTGTGTCCTTGGGACCAGCGCCCCTGAATCGACATCGACACCCCGAACGTTGCCCGACGTGACACTAGTCTGGCGTCGATGCCCCGAACGGTTGTAGCAGCAGCATCAGAAGTCGCCGCAGAGGCTGGTCGATCCGTCGCCGACCTCGGCGGCAACGCTGTGGACGCAGCGATAGCGGCGACGCTGTGCTCCATGTCGACGGAGATTGGAATTGTGTCTCCCGGCGGTGGAGCCTTCATAACCATCTGGCCCGCGACCGGTGAACCGGTGGTCATCGACGCTTACGCTGAGATGCCGGGTCGTGGACTGGCCAGTGACCATGTTGCGAGAACCGATCGCGTGCACATGGACTATGGCGGTGGGATGCACACGGTCGTGGGTTGGGGGAGTATCGCCACACCCGGCGCCTTCGCTGGTTTCCAGGAGGCATCGGATCACCACGGAGTCGCTCCGTGGGAGGAGCTTCTCTTCCCGACAATCGACGTGCTGCTTGCAGGGTTTCCCGTTTCTGAAGCCTCCGGTTACTACCTGGGTTACGCCCATGACGTGATCTACGGATGGGATCCCGAAACTGCGCGGTTCTATCACCGGCAAGACGGATCACCGCTTCAGGGTGGGGATGTGGTCAAGAACATCGAGTTGGCGTCGTGCCTCCGGGCTCTGGCGAGTGAAGGTGCGCGCTTGCTCTACCGCGGTGACCTTGGCGCAGCGCTCGCGGATGCCTGCCGGGAGCGCGGCGGAATTCTCACCAGACTCGATCTCGAGCAGTACGAACCGATAGTGCGCCATCCGTCGCGTATCGGGCTGCGTGGGTGGGACATCGCAACCAATGCGCCACCCGCGGTGGGTGGGATAGCGATGACCGCACTTGTCACACTGCTGGAGCGACTCGACATATGTGGTTGGTCCGCCTCTGAGGTGGCGAAGTACGCATCAGCCCAGGACGCGGTCTTCTCGTTCCGCCGGTCGACGCTCGATGGTGACACCGACAGGTTTGCAGGCTCCGACCGGCTTCTTGCACTGGCAGAATCGGCGGATCTGAAGGCCATGCACAGATCGCCGTCAACGGTGCACTCATCGGCAGTGGACGACACGGGCCTTGCGTGCTCGATCACGGCATCGGCCGGATACGGTTCGGGCGCTGTCATCCCCGGCACAGGGTTCGGTTTGAACAACTCCCTCGGAGAACTCGAACTCACGAGTGAGGGCCTCCACGCCCTCGCGCAAGGCACGAGGCTGTTGTCGAATATGGCTCCTACCGTTGCACGATCTCCTGGAGGCGAGGTCATGGCGCTCGGGTCACCGGGAGCCGATCGGATAACTTCAGCAATCGCGTCGGTCTTGATGAACCACATAGTGTGCGGCCTGGATCTCGAGATGGCAGTATCTCACCCGCGTATCCATGCCGAGGTTTTCGACGGCAAGCCGACACTCGCCGTTGAACCCGGCATCGACACATCGGAGATACAAGACCTGGCGATCAGGACATTGCCGGCGCTCTCCATGTACTTCGGGGGTGTGCAAGCAGCCTTGTGGGACGGGGAATCACACCTTGAAGGAGCGGCCGATCCCCGCCGCACAGGTGCAGTACGCATCGGAGGAACAGGTGAGTGATCGCGCCGGGCCACTCGACTTGCTCAGGGCGGTGCTCGACCCTCTCCGTCTTGCAGTGTTGTCGGAATCTTTCGGTGAAGGGGTCTCCATGGGCGAGATCTCAGAGCGCCTCGACGTGCCGAAGAAGGAGGTAGCACGAGCGGTTGGTGACCTTCGATCATCGGGCCTCTTGAGCGCAGATGGAACGATCAACCGGATCGCTCTCGCCGAGATTGGGCGTTCGTTGCCTCAAGAGGATCCACATCTGGGCGCGCCGATGGAGGGTCCATGGACGGAGGATGAGGCTCGTACACTTGGCAGGTTCTTTTCCGCAGGACGTCTCATCGAGATACCTTCCTCGGCTCGGAAACGGAGGCTCGTTCTCGAGAGGATCGCCCAGGAGTTCGAACCTGGTGAGCGATACGCGGAGCGCGACGTCAACTTCAAGATCCAGCTCATCCATGCCGACTACGCAGCAATTCGTCGCTACATGGTTGACGAAGGTTTCATGGACCGTGCCGACGGCGCCTACTGGCGGACGGGAGGAAGGTACGAAACACCTTCGGACGAACCCAGTAGTCTTCTCGTTCTGCCGACAGCATCTGCCGGTGTCTCGCTTGTTGAATACTCCGAGAACCGCACCCAGCAGCTCATCGACGCAGCGAGCGACGAGCGCATCCACCGATACATGTCCGACGAGTTCCCGTATCCATACACACGCGAGCGCGCGACAGCCTGGATTGACTTCTGCATGGGCGAGGAACCTGCGAACAACTTTCTCGTCGACGTAGACGGCGTGCTTCGAGGTGGTGTGGGAGCGGCACCCATGTGTGGTGAGAGAGTCGGAGGAGCGGAGATCGGATGGTGGATCGATCCCAACTGGTGGGGGAGGGGTATCGCGTCGGCGGCCACCAGCGCCCTGATCGACTACCTGTTCATCGAACGGGGATTCGAGCGACTATGGGCGCCGGTCATGGCACCGAACGGCGCATCAGCCAGGGTTGCCGCGAAGGTGGGCATGGTTTTGGAGGGCACTGCACGTTCGGCATATGTAAAGCATGGCAAGCGATACGACGAACTCGATTTCGGGATCACGCGTGCACAGTGGAACGACTTACGCTGGGTGAACGGACCTGCGTAGCCTGCGAGCATGGACATGCGATTCGACACCAATACCCTGAGACAGCCGCGTTGGATCGTTGCCGTTCTTGTCGGTCTTGTGCTGGTCGTCGCTTTCGTTCGGCTGGGCTTGTGGCAGCTCGATCGACTCGAGGAGCGCCGCGGTTTGAACGCCACAATCGAAGCACGAATGGCCGAACCCGCTAGACCGCTCGTCGGCATCTTGGGCCAGTATGGAGACGATGGAGAGGCCTTGCTCTATCGGCGGGCAGAGGTCGAAGGCACATACCGGACCGACGCCGAGTTTTTCTCGATCGGTCGAAGCATCGGGGATGTTCGAGGCACCCTGGTCGCGACGCCGCTCGATCGCTCCGATGGAACGGTTCTCATTGTTGTGCGTGGTCTGGTACCGCCTGGCACCACCGGACCTCCCGCTGCCGGATTCGAACCACCGGAGGGTCTCGTGAAGCTGATCGGCCGTATCGACGATGGGGAGGAGCCGACACCGATCGGCGAGTCTGATCCCGAGGGTGGTGACCTGACGTCTCTCAGCCGGCTTGACCTGGAATACATAGATCGGTGGGTCGAGGGCGAAGTGCTGCCGATCACATTGATACTCGAGGACCAAGAGCCTCCAGATTCCGAAGGTGAGCCGCGGCGGGTACTGCGAGAGGAACTGAGCGAAGGCTCGCACCTGGGATATGCAATCCAATGGTTCTCCTTCGCCCTGATCGTCGGCATTGGAGTTGCAGCGCTCGTGTATAGGGCTGGGACGGGGGATCTCGTCAACGAAAACGAAACGGATCGAACATCTCAGCTGTGACACCGTAGTTGGCGACATCGTCGGGTACCCGGCCTTCGAGTATGAGACCCGCGGACATCGCTCCCATGCCGGGGCTCGTGTGGATCCCGTATCCGCCCTGGCCGACAAGCCAGAAGAAATCGGTCACCCGTGCGTCGAATCCCACGACCGGAACCCGGTCAGACGTGAAGGTTCGCAAACCGGCCCACTGGTTCTTGACCGATCGAATTGCCAGTGTGGTTGCTTCGTTGATCCGTTCGATTCCAAGAGCGATGTCGATCTCGTCGTGGCGCGCGTCACCCGGTTCTTCGGGAATCTCGCTCGCAGCTGATCCGAGCAGATGCGGCCCTTCTGGTTTGATGTACCACTGTTCCCCCGTATCGACAACCATCGGCCACTCCCGTGTGCTGAACCCGGGGTCGAATGTGAATGCTGAACGCTTGAGAGGCGTAAGACCAACGGCGTCGACTCCGGCGAGGGCAGCGACGTGATCGCCCCATGCACCGGACGCGTTTACCACGATGTTGGCGGTGATGATGTGATCACCTGCCCGAACGCGCCATCCCGATTCGACGCGTCGAAACTCTGTCGCTTCAGCTCCGGTGAGAATGCTGCCATCGTTCGAACGGACAGTTGCGGCAAATGAAGTGAGGATTCCGTGTACATCGAGATCCAGTGCTCCGGGTTCGAGGATCGCGCCGGCGGTCATTTCCGGTGCGATTGCCTCAACCATTTCCGACACTTCCTCCGCCGTGAGTATCTCGAGGTCATCGACGAGCGATGAGAACATCTCGTAGAACTCCTGGAGTACGTCCGCGTCTCCTGGCGGGGCTACGAACAGCAGAGATCGGGGAGTACCGAGAGGTTCATCTCGATCAAGGAAGTACGCCTTCGATGCGAGTGTGATGCGTCTGATCGGCTCGGTGCCGTAACACTCCGTGTACAGGGCCGCCGACCGGCCGGTCGTATGATAGCCAAGCGTGGTCTCTGTCTCGATAACGGCAACAGACGTGCGTGGAGCGAGGTACGCAGCGCAAGACAACCCCGCGATTCCACCACCGATGACTGCGACATCAACGTGCATCCGGAAACGCTACCGCAAGGTTCGATGCTGCGCGATAGTCTGGTCCGCCAGAGGTTCCATGACAGACAAGATCTACGCAACAGACGCCTACGCCAAGCACATGGCTGCCGAGGTCCTGCGCACCGACGTGGGCGACAACTCCGTCCTGCTCGATCGGACGGTGTTCTACCCCGGTGGGGGAGGCCAGCCTCACGATGTTGGATCACTCTCGGTTGGCGACGACCGAATCGATGTGGTTCGAGTCACTCAGAACTCAGATGGTGTCTGGCATTGGCTCGATGGTGATCTTCCTTCTTCGGGAATGACCGTTCGTGGAGCGATCGATTGGGATCGTCGTTACAGGCTGATGCGTACCCACACGGCGCTCCATGCACTCTGTGGTGTCATCTGGAACCGGTTCCAGAGCCCTGTGACGGGAGGGAACATGCAGCCGGGGGATGGGAGGCTTGATTTCGATCTGCCGAACTGGACGGCGGAAGAGATCCCGGTCGTTGAGGCGGCGCTCAACGAGGAGCTGGCACGACAACGAGACATCGAGGTGTCCTTCCTCCCTCGCGATGCGGCCGACAAGGATCCGAGCCTGATCCGCACAAAGGTGAACTTGCTTCCGAAGGACCTCACGGAGGTTCGGGTCGTCGATATCGTTGGTCTCGACCGTCAGGCCGACGGGGGCACACACGTTTCAGACACAGGCCAGGTCGGGCGGATCAGTATCCCCAAGGCTGAGAACAAGGGCAGGGGATTCAGAAGAATACGAATCCGTCTCGAAGAGAGCGACTAACTTTCAGGCCCGCGTCTTGTGCTCTGCGATCTGCGATCCGAGGCAGTTGCTTCCACCATTACCTCGTCGAGCCCCTTGCGTTTCAGGGCGGGTATCTCACACCCTTCCGCCGCGTAGCCGATCGGAAACAGGATGAAAGGGCGTTCGTTCTTCGGCCTGCCGAGCATCGTTGAAAGAAAAGCCATGGGGCTCGGTGTGTGGGTCAACGTCGAGAGGCCCATGCGGTGAAGGGCATCGATGAACATGCCACAGGCGATGCCAACGGATTCCTTGACGTAGTAGTGGTGCTGCTTGGATCCATCCGAGCGGATCCCGTACCGCTGCTCGAACACGACGACGATCCAAGGCACGGTCTCCAGGAATGGCTTGTGCCAATCGGTGCCGAGGGGAGCAAGATCCTCGCGCCAATGGGGTGGTAGTCGTCCACCCTCGTAGTTCTCACGTTCCTCGGTCTCTGCCGCGATTCGGATCTGACGCTTGAGGTCCGGGTCACCGATCAGGACGAAGGTCCACGGTTGCATGTGCGCGCCCGATGGAGCGGTGGAAGCACAACGGATAGCGGTCTCGACGAGCTCGCGAGGCACCGGACGATCAGAGAACTCTCGAACCGTGCGGCGTCGGTCCATCTCGGCGAAAACGGCCAGACCGACGGCGCGCTGGTCGTGTTCTGGCACCTGAAGCGGTTCGTATGGCACGGTTGGATACGACATGGCCGCACACTACGCCAGTCGCTGGACCGTGCGCTCGCATCTCTCGGTCACCGCTTAGCCGTCGGGCCAGATCCGACCGTTCGGATAGAACGTGAAATAGTCCTTCGTGAAGGATGTGAATGCAGGCAACTGGTCGAGCATCTGATCCGCCAATGGGCCTTCCATGCCGGTACCTCGGGAGATGTGAAATGTCGTTCCGGAGACAGTGTCGATCAGGTTGCCATCGTCGGTGAGCGCCAACGTCACGATGACGCCATCGTCGAGTGTCCGAGAGAACACAGTCCAGGACTCGCGTCTATCGGGTTCGACGACGATCGCGACGGGAACGCCATCGACCTCATCGTTCACCACTTCGGTGAGATCTCTCAACGGGTACGCGGCGGAGTCGTCTCTGAAGGACACCACAATCGACATCTGGGTCAGGGCGAACCTCGTCGGAACGCCGGGTGAGTCCAGCGCCTTCGTGTCGGGATGAAGGCGTTTCCACTCGCCCCACTGGGTGAGAGTCGACGGCAGGAGTTCGAGCGTGGTGCCCTTGGCCGGTCCGAGAATCGCCTCGCCAAGGGGCTGGGACCAAACCGAGCCGGTTTCGTGGTCGAACCAGGTCATGGCATTTCCCCAGAGTGCACCCTGATTACCGAATATGACTTCTCTGTCTTCGATCGATCGGCGATGGACCATCGCCGTGCCACAGAGTGGTCACCAAGTGACCAGTACGGGCGTCTTGCCGACGTGATCGTTGACGATCTCGCGACGGTTCAGATAGCTCACAGCGTACGCTCTCGCATCGCCGTCGATCTCGAGGCCCACTACCAGCGTTTCGTCCGGCCACCCGGTTTCAGCTGCGGACAAGAACTCAGGTTCGTAGATCGGGCGAATCGCATCCCGAGGGAGGAGCTGCCGGAATCCGCTCGGCTGTTCCTCTCCTGCGTGGACCGGGTTGTAGAGCGACTCCAGGTCAGTCGCTTCGATCGCCGGCTGAACACCACGATCATAGACAAGGAGGATGGTAACGAGAACGAATACTGATGCTCCGATGACGACGATGGCGAGTTTCCCCATTTATGTCACGCTGAGACGGCTTGTGACAGTTGCTCTTGTACCGCGCTTCGAGCTCTCTCGAAAACGATCTTCGCCTCGCGAGGCGTAACCGAAAAATCGAGGTCCGCTCTCACCGGAACCGAGATGACCTTGTCCGCACCTTCGATCGTACGAGGTAGTGAGTACCTTGCACGAATGCCTGAGACGATGACGGCCCGCGCAAGTCCATAGGGACCTTTGATCGATTGGTGAACGTGCTGATCGCCATCGGGGCTCAGACGGAATCCGAAGACTGGTCGGTCCTTCTCGATGACTCCGATGGGATAGTTTGCTGCCATTGCGCCGTCCGAGAAGAGAACCTTCTCGCCGGTCAACCTGTCACGCATCGGAACCGGTGTGAACAGGAACGGCACGGCGGAGGACATGACAGCCGCGCGAGCGACAGAGAACGCGGCCGGATCCTGTCCGTATCCCGGGAGACAGTGGGGGAATGCCACGCCTGCGCCATGAGTGAGATCGGTCGCTATGACTTGCAGCGCGCCGTCGGGGAGGTCACCAAAGGTTCTGACTCCCTTGCGTAGGAGAAGCTGAGACCAGACCGCCTCGATGCGCTCGGTGGTATGTGTCCCTTTCGAGACCATGAGAGCAATGTGCTTGCCGAGGAGGGGCAGGGACGCCATTGGTGCGGGATGGAGGAGTCTCGGCCAGTCGAGCCCTGCCACCTCCTCTTCAAGTTCGGACGCGGTGTATCCAGCGACTACAAGAGCGGCAACGAGTGCTCCTGCGGACGTGCCAACAGCGCGATGGAAACGATATCCGTGGTCGAGGGTGGCTGCGGCCGCACCCGCAAGGGCGATTCCGCGAACTCCTCCTCCTTCGAATACTCCGTTGATCTCCATATCGAAGACAACCATGTGTAGGAGGCGCGACCACGACGAATGTCGGGTGCCCGACGAATCAGTGGGAACGACATCGACCACTTGTGCGTTGCCTTGTCATGGTCACAGCACTCGATCAACACGCAGCATGGTTAGCGAAGAGCCTTGGACGCACGGACTATCTCCCTTTGCGGCCCGATGACGCCGTTGCTCTGGCTGACGCCGGTGTCGTATTGAACAAGTACAAAGGCACGCACCTCTTCCGTGAGGGTGACCTTGCCGATGCGTGTTACATCATCGAGGAAGGTGAGATCGAGCTCTATCGGAGGAGCGGTAAGGAGAAGTCGGTGGTGTCGCGGATCGGGTCAGGGGCAGTAGTCGGGGACATCGCCATGTTTCAAGATCGCCCGTACCTCTCATCCGCCAGGGCGATCACCGGGACGAGAGTTCTCCGCCTCGAACGCGATCGCCTTGTGCCCTTGCTGCTGGCAAGGCCGGTGCTGGCGATGCGGTGGCTTGTGAATGGTCTCAGCCAGCTCGAATCGACACAGCGGCGGATCATCAGGTTGATGAACCGAACCGTTCTCGAGCAGGTAGCCGGCCTTCTTGAGGACGAGCAGGATGCATATGGCGACGTACTGTTGTCACAGGCAACGATCGCAGAACTACTGGGTGCGAGCCGGCAATCGGTGAACGAAGCACTCTCTCAGCTTCGTTCGGAAGGTGCCATTGACACCGGGTACCGCAGGATCACGGTGCTGGACTCAGGGCAACTGGCTTTGGCGTCGGCGTAATAGGGACGTGATGGCGAGTCCCGCGACCCCGCCCACCGCCAGGAAGATGATGCTCTCTGTGAGCGCGTCTGAGAAGGGCGACAACGCCGGTCCGTTCAGATTCCCCGTCAAGTACAGGATCGTGATCACGATCGCTCCTACAGCTACCCCGACGACGGCGAGCCTCTGAGGATGGTCTGTGTCTTTTCCGAGCACAGCCGCCACGAGAGGTAACAGCAGCGGTCCGAGATGCAATGTCGTGTCGGCCCGAAGGAAGGCTGTGGTCAGCCAGACAAGGGCGATCCCGACGGTCCACGCAAGAACCATGACTTCCTGGGCGCGTTCATGTGTTGTTGCGGTCATGGTATGTCGAACGAACAGTCCTACGATGATCCGTCGCAACTGTCGGGATGACGACGGAGAGGAACACGTCGGACGGCAACGGCGTTGTCTCGCCTGAAGGGAGTGCGGTGGACACACGATTCATGGTCATGCTTTCAGCAGGCGTAGTGTTGCTGACCGCCTGTAGCGGTGGTGACGGTGAGGCTGGGCCGGCATCTGGTGTCGAGCCGACGTCGACCTTTGTGGCCGGCGCCGATCAACCTGCGGTTGGTGCCTTCCCGTCGGGTCCGAGTGCGCTCGAAGATATGTTTGCCGAAGAGTTCCCCGATCCTCTCATCGACCCTGGTGAGGTGATTTCAGGTGGCCCACGACCCGGCGGCATCGCTGCGATAGACAATCCAGAGTTCCTCGACGTCGTGGACAACCTCGATCTCCTGCCCGACCACGAGCCCGTGGTTGCTCTAGAGATCAACGGCGACGCACGCGCTTATCCGGTTCGCGCAATGGTGTGGCATGAGATCGTGAACGACACGGTTGGCGGGATTCCTGTTGCCGTGACGTACTGTCCGCTGTGCAACTCGGCCGCGGTGTACGAGAGACGGATCAACGGTGCGGAAACGACCTTTGGAACGTCGGGTCGCCTGTTCGCGTCGGCACTGGTCATGTACGACAGGGCGACGGAGAGCCTTTGGACGCACTACAACGGCCTGTCTGTTATCGGCGTGCTGACCGGAACCGAGCTGACCGAGTATCCATCTCCGCTGCTCGCCTGGAGCGACTTCCGAGAGGCATATCCAACGGGAAAGGTGCTCGACTGGACCCGGACAGGGTTCAAGAGGGACTATGGCCGCAATCCGTACACCGGGTACGACGATCCAGACGGCACACCTTTCTTGTTCCGTGGCTCACTCGACGATCGTGCGACCGCCATGCAGCGAGTCGTTGGTGTCACGGTCGAAGAGGATTCGGCAGCGTACGCACTGGAGGCCATCAGCGGCGGTACCGGAAAGGCCACCAATGTGGAACTCGGCGGTTCAGATCTCGTGATCTTCTGGAAGGCCGGCCAGTCGAGCGCGCTCGATGGTTCACAGGTAGCAAGCGGTAGGGATGTGGGATCGGTCGGCGTGTTCCTCGCTGAGGCCGACGGTCAGGTTCTGACGTTCGAGCACAACGGCGAGACCTTCGTCGACTCCTTGACGGGATCCGAATGGTCGATAACCGGCGAGGCCCTCTCCGGGGCGCTCCGGGGCGCTCAGCTCATGCGCGTGCCGCAGTTCGACACGTTCTGGTTTGCTTGGTCGACCTACCAGCCTGACACGGTGCTCATCACGGAGTGAGCTCTCTCGCGGACTGTTCAACGGCGATCGTGTTCCGCATCCGATGGCGTATGGTGCAGTTCCACTGAGGCACAACCGGGGACATGCAATGGCTATCGAAGTGCAATCCGCGTCGTTCTCGTATGCAGACGGGACCGCCGCGATCGAGGATGTTTCCTTCAAGGTGCCCACCGGAACGATCACTGCCCTCGTTGGTCCGAACGGAGTCGGCAAGACCACGATGCTCGAGCTCATTGCCGGTGATCTTCGGCTCGATGAAGGGCACGTTCGATCGAATACCGAGATCGCCTACATGTCTCAGAATCCCGGCTTCGATGACCTGCAGACTGCGACGGTACTCAACGCGCTGGCTCTCTCCCTTCCGTCCGAACTGCGTCCAGTGCATGACCGACTTCAGGAGCTGTACGAGGCCTCGGGAGAGACCGATGGATTGGAGCTCGCTTCTGAACTCGAAGTGTGGCAAACCCTCGGAGGGTACGACGCCGAAGCGCAGTGGGACCGGGTAACCCGCGCTGTGCTCGGGCAGGGATTAGCGGAGGCCTCTGATCGCAAGATGTCGGAGCTGTCCGGGGGAGAGCGGAAGGCGATCATCCTACGGTCCTTTCTGCTGTCCAACGTTCCGACGCTGCTGCTCGATGAGCCAGACAACTTTCTCGATCTGTTCTCGAAAGCATGGCTCGAGAGTGAGTTGAGACAGACGAGCAAGACGGTGCTGCTCGTGTCGCACGACCGAAGCCTGCTCACCAGGGCGGTTGAGCGAATGGTCGTCCTTGAGCACAACGGTGTGTGGACCCACGGAGGAACCTACGCGTCCTTCCCTGCTGAGCGCAGGAAACGCATCGAACTCCTGGCAAAGGATCTCGACGCATGGAAGGCCGAGGAGCGGCGGCTCTACCGCTACTACAAACTTCTAAAGCAACGCGCTGGAGTCAGCGAGGCCATGGCAGGCAGGGCAGACGCAGCTCAGAGCAGGTGGGAACGATTCAAGGACGAAGGTCCGCCGCCGCTTCCACCGCCGCTCAAGGAGATCACGACTCGATTCCGCGGTTCACGGTCCGGCAAGGAAGCGATACGGTTGACCGGGTTCGAGGTGGACGGTCTCGTGAGTCCCTTCAATGTCAAGATCTACAACGAGGACCGAGTCGTGCTCCTCGGAGAGAATGGCGTCGGAAAGTCCACGTTCCTCCGAATGCTGCTCGACGAAGACGTCATTGGAGGTGACACGTTGCGGTTCGGGCCAACTGCCCGCATCGGCTACTTCTCACAGAACAATGAGATTGACGACGTGTCGCTCGCCCTGCTCGATGTCGTCAGTCCCCATTTTCAGAACGAGCAGGACGCACGTTCTGCGCTTGGTCGTTACGGGTTGTCCAACCACACAAGACACAAGCTGTTAGAGCTCTCTGGAGGGCAGAAGGCGCGGGTGCAGCTGCTCATCCTCGAGACGAGTCATCCGAACGTCTTGTTACTCGATGAACCGACGGACAACCTCGATCTGGAATCGATACTCATCATCGAGGAAGCGCTGATGGATCTGGAGGCTACTCAGCTGACCATCACGCACGATGCGACGTTCACCCGCGTATTCGACCGGTTCATCATATTCGACAGGAACGGTGTCGTCGCGGAAGCGCCGGACAGGGAATATGCCCTCTGGGTGGCGAGCCACAGGGCCTTTTCGCTCCTTGATGACCCAAAGATGCAGATCCTCAGCGTCTGATCTCCATCCGATCCAGAACGCCGATAATCCACGTTATGTAACATTATACATTCTGGCGTCCACCACGGCGGTATGTCGCTCTCACGGACGCCAGAAGTGGGTAGTGTTCACGGTTCTAGTCGCTGGGAAGGAGCGCACGATGTCGAAGTTCATGATCGTATACAAGGGTGAAGCCACCGACATGGCCGATATGACGCAGGAGCAGATGCAAGAAGTCATGGGAAAGTGGGCCAACTGGATGGAGGGTGTCGGATCAGCACTTGCCGAAGTCGGAACCCCATTCGGACCATCGTCCACAATGGTTGATGATGGCTCGGCGGGGACAGCGGTGTCGCTGTCCGGATATTCAGTCCTTGAAGCAGACGATATGGCCGGTGCTCGGGCACTTGCCGAGGACCACCCTTTCCTGAGCGAGGGTCATGGCAACTTTGCGATTGACATCTACGAAATGATGCCGGTTCCCGTCTGATCCGCTGAGATGTCCGTTCTTGGGTAGACGGTTCAGAGGCGGGGGCGTCCGAGGCGGTCCCGTTCTTCATCCATGCGTGCAAGTTCCTCTTTTCCGCTGAATACGACATCCGGATCGACGGTGAAATCGAGGTCGGGATCGCGACCCTCGTAGTCGACAGCGTTGAGGATGACCTTCATCGTGTTGAGGCGAGCTTTCGGCTTGCTTCTGGAACGGATGATGGTCCATGGTGCTGATCCTGAGGACGTCATCTCGAGCATGCGATGTTTCATCTCGGTGAAATCGTCCCAGTACTCCTGGGCCTGTAGGTCGATCTCGCTGAGCTTCCACTGCCTCAGTCGATCGTGTTGTCTCCGAGCAAAACGTCTCGCCTGGGTGCGCTTGTCCACTGAGAAATACAGTTTCACAAGGACGGTGCCCTGGCGCACAACGTCCTTTTCGAAGCCGGTGACACCTCGAATGAAGTTCCGATACTCCTTCTTCGTGCAGAATCCGAAGACCGGCTCAACAAGTGCCCTGCTGTACCAGGAGCGGTCGAAGATGATCATCTCTCCCCCGGTGGGGAACCGTTCCACATATCGCTGGAAGTACCACTGTGATCTCTGTTGGTTTGTTGGTTTTCCGAGAGCAACGACCTGATATCGCTTCTCGTTCATGTACCGGGTGAGCCTGCGAATCGTTCCGCCCTTACCCGACGCATCTCTCCCCTCGAACAACACGACCATCGGGATCCGTTCAGCTTCGAGATGTTTCTGGAGCTTGAGCAGCTCGATCTGATAGGGCTCGAGCGGATTGTCCTTTGCTGCCGCCTCTTTGAGTTTCGCCGTTTCGGCCTCGAGCTCACGCACGCGCTCTTTGAGCATCTTCGTATCGTCAGATGTACCGATCGACGAATTGACGTCAGTCACGTGCTCTCCTACCGGCGGGTGCCAGCGATTCTACAGCAATAGTCCCGTCGAATGACCAGAAATTTCCGGCTGCACGCCGCCGGCGGATACGTTCGCAGGGAGGCACATTGCAGCCTCGGCGTGACATTCTCCTCGCGTGCGTCGGTATCGTGGTTCCATGCGATATGTGGCCTTTCTCCGAGCGATCAACACCGGCAACCGAAGGATCAAGATGGTGGATCTTCGCGGGGTCTACGTCGATCTGGGATATACCGATGCAGCCACATACATAGCGACAGGCAACGTGATCTTCGAATCGGATTCCCGTCCGGATGTTTCGGTCCTCGAAAGCGCATTCGAGCACGCCTTCGGTTTCCATTCCGAGGTGTTCCTGCGTGACGAGGACGAGATCAAGTCGGTTCTCGCGCGAATCCCTTGGAGCGATGCCGATGGAACCGTCGAAGTCTCCTTTCTCGAGACCATTGCGGACACCCAAGCCGCCCAGACACTTGAAGCGACCGCAGCGAAACCTGAGGCGCTATCGGTGAGCGATTCGGAAGTGTTCTTCCTTCGGGAGGGAAACGGCGCGCCGACCACGCATAAGGAGTCGACCTCGACACGGATTCTCGGGATGAAGATGACCCGCCGTGGCCTGTCGACAGTACAGAAGATCTATACGAAGTTCCTGGCTGAGCCTGTGACGCCGCCCGAGGGAGACGGAGATCACAACGAAGAGATGGACTCGTGATCGCCGCAGTTTTCGAGTCGTTCAGAGGTGCGATCGATATCATCGACGTCCCTGATCCGGAACTGCCGGCCGGAGGTGTCATCCTCGAGATTCAGGCCAACGGCATCTGTCGGAGCGACTGGCACGCCTGGATGGGTCACGACCCGCTTGTTGCGCTTCCTCATGTTCCCGGTCACGAGATGGCAG
>BTQL01000055.1:0-15482 GCA_036985855.1 Acidimicrobiia bacterium
CGAAGGAGAGGACGCAACCGTCACCCTCTACTCCGGCGGTCACGAGAGCCTCTTCCTTCCGTTTCGCGATACAACGTCCGGTAAGGAGTCTTACGGTGCGGGGCGATACATCGATGTACATCCGGGCAAGAACGGCACAGTCGTGCTCGACTTCAACTACGCCT
Source organism: Acidimicrobiia bacterium (assembly GCA_036985855.1). Classification (GTDB taxonomy): domain Bacteria; phylum Actinomycetota; class Acidimicrobiia; order Spongiisociales; family UBA5794; genus B3-G11. The sequence continues at coordinate 165 of BTQL01000055.1, forward strand.
ATGCACCCTTCTGTGCGTACAACGATCTCTACTCCTGTGCATTGCCGCCTCAGGAGAATTGGTTGTTAGTACCGATACGGGCAGGAGAGCGGAACCCGGCCTGAGGCGATCTTGCTCGACTTCCTGATGCCATCGACCGACAGCGGTGTCGCCATCCAGTTCGCCGCATGGGCGACGATCACAGCCTCTGCGGTCTTCTTCACGCGGACGAACAGAGATCTCCGACTGCTCGCGATCGGACTCAGTGCGCTGGTTGCAGGCGCTATGACCGTTCGGGCCGTCCACTGATTCGAAACCTGCAGGTAGGGTGACGGCGATGTTCGACTTCACAGATTCGCCGGTGCCCGTGCGCGAGGACATCAAGGAGGCGTACCGGGCCATTTGGATGCACTTCGCCAATCCGGGACCCGTGTTCGATGCGCCGCAGCGATCCACTGTGCTCGCCGTTGCCCGCGCGGCTCGCTCGGACAACACCATCGAAACCGGGCTACTACCGGAGTTCGTCGAAACCCTCGCAACGACCCTGTACAGCGATCCCGCTGCAGTCGACGGTCCGATCGTTCGTGCTGCTGCAGACAGCGCAGGAGATCCGGCGGCAGTTGAAACGATCGGTCTCGTCGCGATGCTTTCTGCCGTGGACGGCACACACCGCGCTCTCGGCATCGAACTCGAGCCTCTACCGGAGCCCCAACCGGGAGAACCGACAGGCCGTATCGCCAGTGGTCTGAAGCGTCGCCGAACACACATCCCCATGCCACAAGGCGCGATCCCCGTCGCCCTGGACCTCCTGCCGGAGGTGGGCACTGCATACCGCGCGTCGTTCGGGCCTCAGTACATAACAGGCCCGGAGATGGCTTTCCCGGATTTCGAGCGATCACCAGGACTCAACCGGGCACAGATAGAACTCGTCTCGTCGAGAACGTCGCTCATCAACGAGTGCTTCTATTGAACGATGATACACGCACGGATGCTCCGTGAGAGCGCCATCGTATTCGGGTATGACCTCGATCTGGCAGCCATCGCCCAGCCGGGTATCCCCATAGGGATACCCGGCGGCGGTGCACTGTTGAGATTCGTCGATGCAGTGCTCGAGCGATCCGAGGACCGGCTCGATGACATGCAGCGAGCCATCATCGACGAACTCGGATCGGAGTCTCTCGTCGATGCGGCGGCCGTGTTTGGAAACTTCGAGATGATGAACCGGGTAGCCGAAGGTTCAGGCATCTCGATACCTCAGCAAGCGATCGAGCGTGAGACCGAGATCGTCGACGCACTCGGACTTCTCGACCTCATCAAGGGCTAGCCGAGACGGCGGCATCCCTCCCTATTCGCCCTGGAGTAGCCCCAGGTCGACATGCCTATTCACTGTCCGGCTACTGGAATCTACCCCACCAAGGACTGCACCTGCTCGAGTGTCATCCCGCGCATCTCCATGTCGTTTGGATCCAGGCCAACCTCTACGAACTCCCCACCGACGATCGTTGACACGATCCGGATGACGGGGAGAAGTCGAATGCCATCGGGTCAAGGGCTGAGCAGAATATCCCGACCCAGTTCGAGATGTCCGTGATGCTGGGCGATCTCTTCGAGAGTGAGAATCAAGGCGGTGTCCTGTGTCCATTCTCGGTCACGTGCACCCCACGTGTCGACCAGAAGTTCCGGATGTCGAATGGGCGATCTCGGGACCATTACCGCCAGGTCGTTCTCCAATCGGAGACATAGCGCAGATACGGCTTCCCGCAGCTCAGCCACGGTCCCCTCCGCCACGAACTCAGCGTCTCGATCCCGGACCACCGGGCGCCCTGCGATCATGAGTCCGACCCACCAGTCGGTGACTCCGATGCAGTGCGTGATGATCGCATAGGCCGAGTTGGCACCCTCCACGTCTGGCTTCGCATTCACGAGCCCATCCCCGAGCCGCTCGGCGATCGCCACCATTCCTTCGAATGCGCGCTCCAAGGACTGAAGGAACTCACGGGGATTCACATAGCGCAACGTACATTCCCTCGCGCTCTGCGTCAACCTCTCAGGAGACAGGTCGTGTTGCGAACTACTGTCCCGCGAGGGCGGCGAGACGCCGGCCATATGGAGCGAACTCCACGTTAGAGATCCAAGCCGAGTGCGCGACCCTGGACCGTAAGGGCAAGGGTGCCCTGTTGCGTCGTGAGGGTCTGTATACGCCGCCGATCTCCTAGTTGCGTGACCAACGCGATCGTGATGTGCTCGAAGCTTTGGCGACGAAACCGGGTCATCAACCGGTGGATCCTACTAACGCGTTGTCAAGCGATACGCAGCCGTTCCCCGTGCGATGCGTTGCCACCGGCATAGCGGCGTACTCGACGCCGTTACCAACGAAGCTAGCGAGCGGTCGGGTCCATTGCGAAATCCCTTCCAGGGGAGCGCAAAATCGAAGTGAGTGGGACCCGCCGGGACGCGCGGTCTACGCAACCAGGGTCCGTACCTGCTCGGGTGTCATGCCACGTATCCCCAGATCGTCGGGACGAAGGCCGATGTCCGCGAACTCCACGCCAACCATCGCCGAGGCTATCCGGATAACCGCATCCATGGTGGGCGTAGGTACGCCCCACATCCGACCCAACTCCGACCAGGGTACGAGACCGAAGGGCACATCCTCGGTGAGGTAGCGGCTGTCGAGCGATGTCGGGGCGGGTAGCTCCGGACCCGAGTGGATCGGGCTGAAGCGCAAGGTTTCTGATAGCGTTTCTCTCTCCAGCTCGTAATCGGCGTAGAGTCTTTCGAACGCCTCCTGGAACGGCATCCCGTCCTCACTGACACGGCGGAGCACTTCCAGGCGCTCGGCGTCAACCTCGAGCATGACTCTGCAAACGGCCTCCGTGGCACCCTCTCCCTGAAGATTCCAACCTTCGCCTCCCGTCAGCTCAATTCGGCTCGCGCTGAAGAGCACCAACGGAGGGTGGAGCACCGGGTTGAGGCTGTTGAAGCTGGTCGACAGCACATTCTGAGCGGCGACGAACTGAGGGAACACACCTTCGACAAGCTCTAGGAACTCTGCCGTTCGTGTAGCCGGGAAGGCGGCCGCGGGGAGCACGGTCTTCAGCCCGATGCACTGTACCTTCCCGGGCTCCACAGCTCGGGTCGCGTACAACAGCGACATCGTCTCGACAGGGGTGACCCGGGCGGAGACCCCGGCCTCGTCCATCCACTTGCGAAACCTCAGGGCTCCGAAGTTCGCGGTGAACAAGACAAACTGTCCATCCTCGAAGTTCTCGGCCAGGGCCTTGCTGATCGGTTCGTGGGCATGGGCGGAACCACCGACGATCACGACGTCTACGCCTCGGATGGCCTCCGCCAGATCGGTCGTCATCATGTTGAGCCGGGCGAACCCTTCACCGGCATCTCCTGTGAGCTCGATGCCCCCACGACTCTCGATGGCATGGAGGTTGGCTGCGAACGCTTCGACTTCGGCGAGGTTCACCGAAAACCCCTTGAGGGCGATGTCCGCGGCGAAGGTCTGGCCCGAGTTACCGGTGCCGACTACCGCGAACGTCGGGCTGTGTGAATTCCTCATCCTTACATCGACCTCCTGATCTTGTGATCCCTGCGCTGGGACGGACACATCCCACCCGGTTCTATCCGCTAGCTGATCTCTACATACTCTTCGGTATACGTTGCGAGCTTCCCTTCATTCAGATTCACGCCCAGGCCGACGCCGCGAGGCACGGTCACCTGCCCCTGGGCGATGTTGTCGGAGAAATCGGTGATGTCGTCGGCCATCCTCAGGACCGAGCCGTAGGCGTGGCCAAAGCTGACGAGGTTGGACAGGGTGCATCCCAACTGCAGCGAGGCAGCCTGGCTTATTCCGAACTCGAGCATGCTGTTCATGAGGACCCGGATGCCGGCTTCCTCAGCCAACGCGGCGATGCGGCCGGCCTTGACGATCCCACCGTTCTTGGAGACTTTGACGCTGAAGACATCCGCTCCTTGCTCCGCGATGACGTTCTTGGCATCGTCCACAGTGGCGAGATCCTCGTCGAGGCTGATCGGAAAGGTGGCGTGGCGGCGAATGACCCTCATAGCGTCGAACTGCTTTCGCTGCAAAGGCTGTTCGAGAAGGTCGGGCTCGTAGCCCTGGACACCCTTGATGAATTCTGTCGCTTCCGACGTGTCCCACGCCTGGTTGGCGTCGGCGATGAGCGTCACGTCGCCACCGACATGGCGGCGGATGGCGATCATCCGGGCCACGTCGTCAGCAACCGGCAGAGCACCCATCTTGATCATGAAGCACCGGTATCCAACGGCCCGCTGTTCATCGACGGCGGCAATGTTCTCCTCTGACGTGCCGCTGCCTAAACCGAACAAGAGAGGGAGAGTGTGATGGCGGACATGCCCCAGAAGGGTGTGAACCGGCACACCTCGCGCCTTGCCGACCATGTCGTGAACAGCCATGCTCACCGCGCCGGTAGCGGTGAGATCGGTGTCGCCGATGTCACCGAGGAGATCCTCTACGGAGGACACATCAGTGACGGGCCGACCGAGGAGGCACGGTGCGATACGGTCCCGCAGCGTGGCGATCACCGAGGTTGGTGTTGCCTGCGTGAACGGCAACAGTGGATCGGCTTCACCGATACCGAAGATCCCATTTCGCGTGTGGACCTTCAGCACGATGGCGTGGGCCTCATGCTGGATCCCGTACGTCCGGGAAAGGTGGTATGGCTCGAGGAACGGGATAACAATGTGGAAGATCTCCATACGCGCGATCCTCATTTGCTGTCCTCACCGGATGGCTGTGACCAATATTGCCGAAAAAGCACAAGAGTGTTCATCGCAGCCAACACGCAGCCAGGTGTGCCGCGGCCTTCTCCTGGAGCGGTGGCTCTTCGGTAGCGCATCGGCTCTCAGCGATGGGGCATCGGGTATGGAACCTGCATCCCGGCGGTGGAGTCATGGCGTTAGGCATCTCGCCGGTGAGCACGATCCGATGTCGGCGCTTCGACTTGGGGTCGGGGACGGGCACGGACGACAGCAGTGCCTCGGTGTACGGATGGCGGGGAGTCCGGTAGATCGCTTCGCTGTCCGCGATCTCAACGATCTTGCCAGCGTACATGATGGCGATGCGGTTCGAGATGTGGCGGACCACCGCCAGGTCGTGTGATATGAACAGGTAGGTGAGGTGGAGCTGCTCCTGAAGGTCCTGTAGGAGGTTGACGACCTGGGCTTGCACCGACACGTCGAGTGCGGAGACCGGCTCATCGGCAACTATGAGTTCGGGGTTGATGGCGAGCGACCTCGCTATCCCAATCCGCTGCCGTTGCCCACCACTGAATGCATGCGGGTATCTCGACGCCGCGTCGGCTGGAAGCCCTGTCAATTCGAGAAGCTCTCTGACTCGATCGACGGCGTCGGCCGGACGCTTGACGATACCGTGGACGACGAGCGGTTCAGCGACGATGTCGAGCACCGTCCGGCGCGGGTTGAGACTGGAGTACGGATCTTGGAAGATGAGCTGCATGTGACGGCGCAGGGTGCGCAGCTCCTTGCCGTTCATTTCAGTGATGTCTTTGTTCTTGAAGTAGATGCGACCCGACGCTGCAGGAACCCGCCTGAGGATGGCGCGGCCTGTGGTGGTCTTACCCGAACCCGACTCGCCCACCAGTCCGAGGGTCTCCCCACGATGGATCTCGAACGAGACGCCGTCGACGGCATGTACAAACTGTTTGACGGGTCGGAAGAACCCGGTCTGGCCTACCCGGAAGTGGACGCTCAGGCTATCGACCTCGACGAGGGGATCGGTATCAAGGCCCATGTGACCCCGTCCGGCCGACGAACTCTGGGACGTCGAAGGCATACCAACAAGCCACTTCCCTGCCCCCCTCGAAAACCTCCAGCTCGGGCACATTCGTGGCACACCGCTCTGATGCGAGTACGCATCGAGGAGCGAAACTGCATCCCGGCAATCGGTGTCGGGCGTCGGGTGGCTGCCCGTCGATGGTGACCAACCGGTCGGTGACTTCCTCCAGACCGGGTGTCGCCGCCAGGAGGCCGGCGGCATAGGGATGTCCAGGGTCATCGAAGAGCTCTTCGGTGCTCGCCCGCTCTACGATGCGGCCCGCGTACATGACGGCCACCCGGTCGCACACCTCGGCCACCACACCGAGGTCGTGAGTGATCAGAAGCATCGCCAACCCGAACTCCTGCTGAAGAGCGGCGATCAGTTCGAGAATCTGGGCCTGGATGGTGACATCCAGCGCCGTTGTCGGTTCGTCGGCGATAAGTAGCTTGGGCTCGCAAGCCAGCGCGATCGCGATGAGAACGCGTTGCCGCATTCCGCCAGAAAGTTCGAACGGATACTGCGAAAGGCGCTGACGAGGGGATGGGATGCCGACAAGATCCACGAGCTCAGCAGCGCGATCGGTTGCTTCCCGTCTACCCATTCCCAGATGGCGGCGCAGGACCTCGGTGATCTGGGTTCCGATGGTCAGGATGGGATGCAGCGACGTCATTGCATCCTGAAAGACAACCGCTATCTCGTTTCCGCGGACCCTAGCGATCACTGCCTCGTCGAGGAGGGACTCACCCCGCCATGTGATGTCACCGTTGGTGATCCGACCGGGGAGGTCGATGAGTCCGAGAATCGACCGCGCGGTGACACTCTTGCCGGATCCCGATTCGCCCACGAGTCCAAGGGTTTCTCCCTCAGCAATCCGCATCGACACGCCGCGGACCGCCGACACGACCCCCCTTCGCGTGAAGAATTTCACCTCGAGGTCGTGGAGCTCGAGCAGGGGATCGGTACCGTTCATCATGTCGGCGTCCCTACCACTGCCGCGGCCGAAGCGGCGAATCGTTTGTCCCGTTCCTGGGGGTCGGCCGCGACCCGCAACCAACTGGCGAAGAGGTTCATGCCGAGCACCGACACGGCGATGGCAAGGCCCGGAATCGCAATCAGCCATGGAGCGCTGAAGAGGAAGTCCCTCCCGATCGCCACGTCGAGGCCCCACGAGATCGCCGGTGGCTGGATGCCCATCCCAAGAAACGACAGCGCTGCCTCGGCCAACATGATGTGGGCAAACTCCAGGACCACCAGGGTCAACAGCGGTGCGGTGAGGTTGGGCAGGATGTGACGAACAATGACCCGTCGAGGTGGACACCCCACGATCTCAGCTGCCTCCACATATTGTGTCTCGCGCACCGACAGCACCAAACCGCGCGTGAAGCGGGCATACACCATCCATCCGTTGATGGAAAGGACCAAGATGACGGCGCCGGTGCTCGGCGAGATAACGGCAAGGATCGTCAATGCCAGCAGCAGGCCGGGGAAGGAAACCTGCGTGTCGACGATTCGCATGATGATCGAATCGGTCCGACCACCTTTGTACGCTGAGACAAGGCCCATAGTGACCCCGAAACCGCCGGCGAAGACGGCGACGAGCAACGGCACGAGCAGCGAGATTCGGCTCCCGAAGATAAGACGCGAAAAGACGTCGCGGCCGAGATTATCGGTCCCCAGAATATGTGCCCAGGAGCCGCCGTCGCTCCAGAACGGTGGAAGGAGCCTGTCTATCAGGTTCTGGCTGCCCGGGTCGTACGGCGCCAGCAAGGGGGCGAAGACCGCGACCAATACCAGGGTCACGATGACAAGGAAGCCGAACAGGCCGGCCTTGTCACTCAGCAGTTCACGGCCTATTCCTGCAGCAAACCGCTCTGGCTCATCCACTCGTTCGGAAAGTTCGGCCGGTTCGATCGGTAGCGAGTTGCTCATCTCATCCCAACGTCACTCTCGGGTCGATCAACTTGTGTATCACGTCAATGACGGCATTGATGACGACCACCATCAGCGCCACGATGAACACGATGGCCTGCAGCAAGATCAGATCCTGGCGCTGGATGGCCTGGATGGCGGTGAGCCCGAGACCGGGCCACGCGAAAACCGTCTCGACAACAACGGAGAACCCGGCGAGTGCCCCGATGAGTTCCCACCCGGCCAGGGTGAGGACCGCCACCGAAGCGCCCTTGAAGGCGTGAAGGCCAACGATACGCACAGAGCCGAGTCCCTTCGCCCGCGCGTTCCGCAGATGCTGGTTGTTGAACTCGTCGATCATCGACGAGCGGGTGATCATCACGATCCGCCCTGCCATCGGTGCGGCCATCGTCACCGCCGGGAGGATCAGCTTCGAAACGGAGCCGATGCCTGACGTGGGCAACCACTGGAGAATCACGGCGAAAACTACGATGAGGATGAGGCCCAGCCAGAACTGCGGCACCGACAACCCCAGCAGGCTGAAGGACACAGTAATCCGATCCACCCATCCGCCGGGACGCAAGGAGGCAATGATGCCGCCCACGATGCCAAAGATCAGCGCCAACGCGAATGCGGTGAACACGAGGAGGAACGTCGCAGGGAGCTTTTCGAACACGATCGTCATCGCCGGGCGTCGCTGCCAAAGTGAGTCGCCGAAGTCGAGCCGGACAGCGCCGCTGAGGTAGTCGCCAAATTGAGTGAGGATCGGCTGGTCGAGTCCGAGCTGGCTCTCGAGAGCGGCCCGGTTCTCGGCGGTTGCCTCGATCGGCAACATCACCTTCACGGGGTCGCCAACCATCCGGGTGACGACGAACACGACCGTCGTCACACCGATGATGACGATCACCGCCTGAACCAGTCTCCTGAGAATGAAACGTCCCATAGGCTCCGTCGTTGGTAGTCCTGCTCAAGCTCTAGACGGTAGGTAGGCCTGGTGGTGGGCGCCGATGTCGCCCACCACCAGGCCCGTCGATCATGGGTTGAGAGCCATGTCCTTGGCCAGGATCTTCCCATCGACTCGGGGAGCCCAGATCAGTCGCTCGGACGCCCCGTACGTGTCCTGCTGGTTGGCGAGGAAAACGAACATCGCCTCGTCGTAGCCCTTCTGCAGCACGTCGTTGTACAGCTGGAGGCGGCGGACCGGATCCAGTTCGGTACGGGCCTCGTCGATCCAGGCTGAGATTTCGTCATCGGCGTTGGACGAGGCCGCTCCATCCTTGTGGTAGTAGAGCGTCACAGTCCGGTCCGCGTCAAACAGAGTGTTCTCATGGATGATGTAGTTCGTTACCGGCCTGTTCTCTCGGTCGAAGAACCGGTCGAGGAATGCCGAGAACTCCAAGATCTGCAGGTCGACCTTGAGGCCGACCGCTTCCCAGTACCCTGCGACCGCTTCAACGGTCTCACGGTCCTTGAGTAGACGGCCCGACACACCGACCAGCGGGATCGTCATACCGGTCGCCCCCGCCTCTTCGAGTAGGGCACGCGCCTTGTCAGGGTCGTAGGGGTAGGCCTCGAGATTCGGGTTGAAGCCGAACCAGGACTCGTTGACGAACTGCCCGGGATCTACTCCAGCGAATCCGGAGAACAGAGCGGAGACGATAGCCTCCTTGTCGACCGCGTAATTCAGCGCCTGACGGATTCTCACGTCTCCGATCGGGCTCCCAGGCCGCGTGTTGAGGATGATGCCTACGTGCTGTACGCCCTTGACCGCGAACGATTGCGGAACGCGATCAAAGTCCTCCGGGGCAAGGCTGATGGTGAGGTCGACCTCACCCGCTAACACCCCCGCCAGCCTGGTTCCGGCCTCTTCGATGAACCGGAAGGTCACCCCATCGACAGCGGGGCGACCACCCCAGTAATCCTCGTTGGCCGCCAGGACGATCTCACTGCCGCGATCCCACTTCACGAACTTGTAGGGGCCTGAGCCCACCGGGCTGTCGGCGAAACTCTCGTCGCCGGACGCTAGCGCTGGGACCATGTGCATGAGGGTCATCCGAGCAGGCAGAATCGGATCCGGGCCGCTGGTGAGAATATTGACGGTGACATCGTCGATCTTCTCCGCGCCCACAATCGTCTCGAAGTTGGAAATCTGCTCGGACCCGTAGTCGGGATCGATGATCCGATTCACGCTGGCCACTACCGCATCGGCGTTGAACGCCTCACCGTTTTGGAAGGTCACGTCATCGCGCAGCTTGAACTGCCACGTCGTATCGTCGAGGATCGTACCCAGGTCCGTGGCAAGGCTAGGAGTGAGGTCACCCTCAGGTGTCCTGGTGACCAGGGTCTCGTAGATATTGCCGTTGACCGCCAACATCGCCCCTTCATCACGGAGTTGGGGGTCCAGGGTCGAGGGCTCCGCGCCGATGGCAATGACCACCTCGCCTCCACTCTGGGCAGGAGGTTGCGTATCCGGCGTTCCCGACGTCGTCGCCGTCGTGCCCCCCGTCCCCTCCGCAGTGGTCGTAGGGGAATCCGCCTCGCCGCCTCCGCACGCGGCCACCACTAGGGCGAAAGAAGTGACCAATATCAACAGCCTCACGCTCGTTTTTCCCATCTCGCTCCTCCAACGTCGCAACAACATTCCAGCGCAGTATGAATCACGCTGCCCTATAGTATAGTATACAGTAGACGAAGATGCTGGGAGATCAACAGCTCTCACCTGCCATACGATTCCACGCACCAAGATCAGGGCACCATGACCACCTCCAATGCCGAAAACACCTTCGACGCCGTCGGATTGGACCGCCCCTCCCTTCAGGAGGTCGTATCCCTTCAGATCCGCGAGGCCATCCTCTCGGGCCAGCTCCTTCCGGGCGAGCGACTCATCGAGGACCGGCTTGCCCACCAGCTCGGTGTCTCCCGGAATCCCGTACGGGAAGCGATTCTCACCCTTGCCGCTACCGGTTTGGTCACGGTCAGCCCCCGACGAGGTGCATCGGTGGCACGGGTGTCGGCGGCCGAGGCCGCCCAGCTTTTTGAAGTGAGGGTCGTTCTCGACGGCCTGGCGGCCCGACTCGCAGCCCGGAACCACGATCCCGTGGCCATCGACGAAATGAAGGCTGAGATCCTTCACCAGCGCAACGCCGAGTTGGGACTACCAGCCGGCCACGACGAGGAGATTACGGTCAACCGCTTCCACGTACTCGTTGGAAGGGCCAGCGGAAACCCGTACCTCCTCGCAACCATCGAGCCGCTGGGAGACAAGACCCGGCTGGTCTTGGCAACTGTCGTCAATCAAAGCGAACCTTCGTGGGAGGAGCACGCTGCCATTCTCGACGCGATCGTCGCCGGTGACGAGGATCGGGCCGACGAGTTGGCGCGCCTCCACATGTACCGGGCCAGAGCCGCGTTCCTCGGCGGTGACACATCCGACCAGAACCCCACTCAAGGGCTCACCTAATGGCCCTGGACCGGCCTGCCCTCAGTCCCGGAACCGGGCCGGAGCGAGTGCCGCTTCGTCCACACCAGCGTCTAGGAGCTCGGCGGGGATCGCACCTTCGGTGATCAATCCGGCCGTCACCCTGGCCAGGGTCGACGCGGTCTGGATACCGTTACCACCCTGACCTACGAGCCAGAAAAATCCCGGATGGTCAGGGTCAAAGCCCGCCACCGGCAGATGATCGGGAGCGAACGTCCTCAATCCGGCCCAAGCTCTTCGCACGTGGCGAATCTGCATAGTTGTCGCTGCCTCAATCCGCTCGATGCCCAGCGCTACGTCGATTTCCTCGTGTCGAACGTCGTGCGGGCGCATGGGTGTTTGGTCCTGGGGTGAAGCGAGGAGCTGGGTTCCCTCGGGCCTGAAGTAATACTGCTCCGCCAGGTCACGCACCATCGGCCAGGTCGAGACGTTGTACCCCTCCGGAGCGGAGAAGACGAACGCAGTGCGGCGATACGCAGTGAGACCCAGGCGCGGAAGCTCCGCCGCGACAGCGATCTCATCGCCCCAAGCTCCTGCGGCGTTTACTACGACGGGCGCGCTCGTCGTCGTGTCTCCTGCCTGCACATGCCACGCCTTACCATCCCAGGTCAGGGAGTCGACGCCGGTCTGAAGAATTGATCTTCCTCCGCGTTGGCGCATCCCTCTCAGGAACGCCATGTGGAGGGCGTGCACGTCGAACTCACGGGCACCGGGCTCGAGTGCCCCAAGCACGATCTCTTCCGCCAGGACGGGACACACCCCCTGTAGGTCTGAACCCTCGACTCGTTCCAGCTCGATGTCATCGGCATGCGAGATGATCCCCTCGAGAGCATCCCGCTGCTCCTGTCGCCCCACGTAGAGCAGCGAGAGGGGGCTGAGCACCGGCGAATCGACGAATCCCTCCGGAGGATGCTCGAGGAAAGGACGACTCGATCGGATGAGGGCTCGATGGACACCCCTGTGAAAGCTTTCGGTGAAGACGGCGGCGGATCGACCTGTGGTGTGATAGTCAAAGGCCGACTCCCGCTCGAGGAGAATCACCTGTCCCATTGCCGACAGTTCGTAGGCAGCCGAGGCCCCGGCGATTCCTCCTCCGATGACGATGAAGTCGGCGTCAAGCACAGAAACATTATTGCAGGTCGTCGCCGCCACCAACCGGGGCGATCTGCAACTCGGTTCGACACAGTTCACCACAATCCGCGAGAATCCATTGAAGTCGCCGACTCTGGGAGGAAATCCATGTCCGATAGCGGAATCGAGAACCTACTCCACGAGGACCGGACGTTCCCCCCTTCAGAGGAGTTTGCCGCCCAAGCGGTCGGAACAGCCGACCTGTACGAGGAAGCCGAGAAGGACTTCGTTGCATACTGGACGCGTCAGGCCAAGGAGCGGATCACCTGGTTCAAAGAGCCAACAGAGACACTCGATGATTCCAACCCACCCTTCTTCAAGTGGTTCGCAGACGGTGAGCTCAACATCTCATACAACTGTCTCGATCGTCATCTCGACAGCGGAGGCGACAAGGTCGCCTACCACTGGGTGGGTGAGCCCGGCGACACTCGCACGATCACCTATCGCGAGCTGTCCGATGAGGTGAACCGACTCGCAAACGGACTTCGTTCGCTCGGTATCGAAAAGGGTGACGGCGTAGCGATCTACATGGGCATGGTCCCCGAACTTCCCATGGCGATGCTGGCTTGTGCCCGCATCGGTGCCCCACACTCGGTGATCTTCGGCGGGTTCAGCGCAGACGCCATCATCGACCGCGTCAACGATGCCCAAACGAAGCTGCTGATCACATGTGACGGTGCCTGGCGTCGAGGTTCGGTCGTGCCACTCAAGGACAACTGCGATGTCGCCATGGACCAGACTGCGTCGATCGAGCACTGCATCGTCGTTGAGCGCACAAGCAACGAGGTCGGCATGTCGGATGGTCGGGACATCTGGTGGCATGATCTCGTCGCCGGCCAGTCGACCGATTGCAAACCCGAGGTGATGAACGCAGAAGACCTGCTCTACATCCTCTACACGTCCGGTACAACGGCAAAGCCGAAGGGCATCATGCACACGACCGGTGGCTATCTCACGGGAGCGACGACGACCCATTCGCTGATCTTCGACATCAAGCCCGACAGCGACGTGTACTGGTGCGGAGCAGACATTGGCTGGGTCACCGGCCACACGTACATCGTCTACGGACCCCTCGCAAACCACACGACAAGCGTCATGTACGAGGGCACGCCCGACTACCCGGACAAGGACCGCCTTTGGTCGATCATCGCCGAATACAGTGTCACGATCTTTTACACAGCCCCCACAGCCATTCGAGCGTTCATGAAGTGGGGCGCGCAATACCCGCAACGCCACGACCTGTCGTCGCTGAGGCTTCTCGGAACCGTCGGGGAACCAATCAACCCGGAAGCCTGGATGTGGTACCACGACAATATCGGTCCCAAGGACTGCCCCATCGTCGACACCTGGTGGCAAACAGAGACGGGTGAGATCATGATCAGCCCGCTGCCGGGCGTCACAACCACCAAGCCGGGCTCGGCAACCAAACCGATCCCCGGGATCGCAGCGAGTGTGGTGGATGTCGACGGAAACCCTGTTCCTCTAGGTGGCGGAGGCTTCCTCACGATCACCCAACCGTGGCCCGCAATGCTGCGTTCGATCTATGGCGATGACGAGCGGTATGTCCAGACGTATTGGTCCAGGTATCCGGGCGTGTACTTCGCAGGCGACGGCGCCAAGATCGATGAAGACGGATACCTCTGGATCCTCGGGCGCGTGGACGACGTGATGAACGTGTCCGGCCACAGGATCTCGACGATGGAGGTCGAGTCAGCCCTCGTGTCGCACCCTTCGGTCGCGGAGGCCGCTGTCGTCGGCGCAACCGACGACCTGACCGGTCAAGCGATCGCCGCTTTCGTGACTCTTCGGGGCGGATTCGAAGAATCGGATGCGCTACACGACGAACTGCGGGAACACGTAGCGACGAAGATCGGCGCGATCGCCAAACCCAAGAGCATCATCTTCACCCCGGACCTCCCCAAGACCCGATCGGGGAAGATCATGAGGCGCCTGCTCCGCGACATCTCAGACAATCGCGCGCTGGGCGACGTCACGACTCTGGCGAACGCCGAGATCGTCCAGGCGATCGCCGATCAAGCAGATGCATATGGGGACAGGGAATAGGGGAAGCCGACAGCGAAGAAAGACACTGCGGAGGCCTCTGATGCGGCCAAACAAGGGGTCAAGACGCCGCCGGTGCATCATGAGGATGCAGTTGTCACACCGAGCATTCGATAACGATCGCTGGGGAACACCTCGACTACACGGCTACTGCGGGTCGCATCGTGCTCAAGGAAGACGACGATACCAAGAAGGCCTCCTTCTTCTTCACCGCCTACACGAAGAGTGGCGTTGAGAGCCCGGAAACCCGTCCCATCGTGTTTGCGTTCAACGGCGGCCCGGGATCGTCCTCGGTGTGGTTCCATCTCGGACTACTCGGCCCGAGACTCGTTTCCTTCGACGAAAAAGGCAACCTCGTCAAGACCCCCGGGCGAACTCGTAGACAACGACCACACGCTGCTGACTCACGCAGACCTCGTGTTCATCGACCCTGTCTCGATGGGCTTCACTCGTGCGATCGAGAAAGACGAAGAGCGCTCATACCACCACTTCGAGAAAGACATCGAAGCGGTGGGAGACTTCATCAGGAGGTATCTGACAGCCTACGAACGGTGGGCATCACCCAAGTTCCTCGCCGGTGAAAGCTACGGGACAACAAGGTCGGCTGGTCTCGCCGGACATCTTCAGAAGCGGTACGGCCTCTATCTCAACGGCTTGATCTTGATCTCCTCCGTGCTGAGCTTCCAGACCATCGCTCTGGACACGAAGACCTTTACGTTCCACCGCGGTAACGATCTGCCGTATGTGGTGTATCTGCCGTCGTACACTGCAACGGCCTGGTACCACAAGACACTCGAGCCTGTGCTACAGGAACGCGAGCTCGTCGATCTCCTGCAAGAAGTCGAAACCTTTGCAGAGAACGAGTACCTGCTCGCGCTCCAGAAGGGCTCACGGGTGGACCCCGACACGTTCGACTTGGTAGCGGAGA
>BTQL01000056.1:0-14864 GCA_036985855.1 Acidimicrobiia bacterium
GAGATCGCCCACATGTGGTTCGGTGACCTTGTCACGATGAAGTGGTGGAACGGAATCTGGCTCAACGAGGCGTTCGCCACATTTGCCGAGATGAAGTGTGTCGACGCATACAAGCCGGAATGGAAGCGCTGGTTGTCGTTCTCCGGTTCCCGTGCGATGAGCCAGGAAACCGATGCGCTTGCCGCGACCCGGCCGATCGAGTTGGCCGTCGAGTCGCCCGAAGAGGCAAACGCCATGTTCGATGTGCTGACCTATCAGAAGGGGTCGTCCGTGCTGCGCATGCTCGAGCAGTATCTCGGTGGGGAGACCTTCCGCGCCGGTGTCACCCGCTATCTCAAGACGCATGCCTACTCGAATACCGATACTCCCGATCTCTGGGCAGCGCTCGAGGCCGAGTCGGGGGAACCTGTCGGGGAGATCATGGACACGTGGATCTTCCAGGGTGGTTACCCACGAGTATCCGTGTCGGTGAGTGGCGACGAATACAGTCTCTCCCAGGAGCACTTTCGTTTCCTCGGTCGGGGCGAAAGAACATGGCAGGTTCCCGTGCTCTACCGCTCAAGTCAGGGCGAAGGGAGAGTCGTGCTCGGTGATGCACCGGTGATGATCGAGGCGGGTGACGATCTGGTCATCAACGCCGGTGGGGAAGGTTTCTACCGGGTCAACTACGAAGGTGAGCTGCGTGATGGCGTGATCGAGGGTCTCTCCGACCTCGATCCGATCGAGCGGTATTCGGTGGTATCTGACTCGTTCGCGAACGTGCTCGCCGGGGACGTGATGGGTGCAGAATTCCTTTCACTCGTGTCGCACCTCACCGACGAGGATGAGCTTGACGTATGGCAGGCGGCACTTGGCGGATTGGATGAACTCGATCGGGTCGTTTCGTCCGACGACAGAGAGGCGATGCAGGCATTCGTCACCGAACTCGTATCGCACAAGGCCGACGAACTCGGTTGGGTCGTTGAAGATGGCGAATCTGAACGGACCCGCGCGATGCGTGGTTTGCTACTCAAGTCGCTCGGCGTTCTCAGCAAGGACCGAGGCACTATCGCTGTCGCACGTTCGGTGCACGCAGGGAGCAGCGCGGTCGATGCGGAGATCGCCGAGGCCGCGCTGATGATCACTGCCGCAAACGGAAGCGTGGAAGACTTCGACGCATTCATAGAGACATCCGAGAATGCCAAGGATCCGCAGACCAAGATCAAGTATCTGCGTGCGGCGACGGCCATTCCGGATCCTATTGCTGCCGAGAAGATGATCCAGATGGTCCTGGACGGCGACATCCGTTCTCAGGATGCCTTCTGGGTACTCGCGCGTTTGATCGGCAACCGTGACTCTGGTGTTCAAGCCTGGGAGATGATCACCGAACATTGGGATGCGGTGCTCGCATCGATGCCTGTGCTCAACGGGCGCAGAATTCTCGACCTCGTTCAGTACCGCTCAGAGCCTGACGTCGCCGCAGGCATCATGCAGTGGTTCGAGACTCACGAGATTCCGAGCGGAGAGAAACTCGTCGCGCAGAAGATGGAGCAACTCCAGGTGCGTGTTGCCCTACGCGAACGAGAGTCCCACCGCCTCGGACAAGCCCTGAACCCGTCCTCCCTTTAGGGGGGACAGGCGAGCTTGCGAGCCAGGGGGGTCTGCGAGCCTGCGAGCCCGGTGCGGGTGGAGTGCGGGGCGAGGCGGGCTTGCGAGCCAGGGTGGCGTGGGAGCTCACGACCCTTGAGGGCTGGATTGAATGGCCTTCAGCGATCGGCGCGCAGCAGCCACAACGCGAGGTTGCCGCCTGCGACGATCTTCTCGCGGTCGATGTCGAGCCCGATGCCTGAAATCATTGCGGGGATCCCACCGCTGCGTAGATACGTTCGCCAGTTGCGGTAGTGATCCCGGCCTGCGATCCGCTCGGCAACCGTGGAGATCGCGCGCGTGACGCGACCTTTCGTCCGCAACGAGCCCGTTCGATAGTCGATCACCAGGATTCTTCCATCTGGCCGAACCACGCGCGCCATCTCTGAGAGCACTCCGGTCCGCGTGGCATCGTCGAGTTCGTGCAAGAAGAGCGAAGTGAAGACGAGGTCGAAGGAGGCCTCGTCGTATGGGAGGGCTGCTGCGTCTCCAACGCGTAGTTCGGCACGGTCGCCGAGTCTGCTGCGGGCCTGCTCGAGCATGGCGGGTGACAGGTCGATACCGCTGCATGTCGCGCCAGACTCGACATACGCCTCGAGGTGCGCTCCCGTGCCGCAACCAACATCGAGCACCCTCATCGATTCGTCCGGAGGGAACAGCTTCAATCCGATCGCACGAAGAGGCGCGTTTACCGGCTCGAGCAGGCGGTCATAGAACCTTGCAACCCGCCTATATGCATCCTTGGTGTCTTCAGGCATCGGTCGTGACGATAGTGGGAGATGCTGCCACGTGGGGGTAGGGTCATATGGTTCAACGAGAGGGAGATCATGGGCGAATTTGACTGGAAGCATATTCTGTTCGCCTTCGATGGGCGGATCAACCGGGGCAAGTTCTGGCTGGGTGCCGCTGTGATATGGGTCGCGATCACGCTCTCCTTCTTCATCGCGGTCGCGGTGAATTCGCCGATAGGCTGGTTTCTCTTCGTGCTCGCATACACTGTCGTGTTCTGGGCTGGGCTCTCGATCAGCATCAAGCGGTGGCATGACCGCGACAAGTCCGGTTGGTGGATCCTGATCGGTTTTGTACCCGTCATCGGTATCTGGGCGCTCATCGAGACAGGTTTCCTTGAAGGAACCAAGGGTGACAACACCTACGGACCCGACCCTCTGGCGGGGGGCTAGTGCCGCCCGTCGGCCCACCTCGATTCCGAACTGACGATCGTGCGTCTCTTCTCATCTGAATCTCATCGATCCCTGCGATCATGACCGCCATGAAACCTCAGATCCTCGTTGCCGACGACGATGAGATGATCGCTGCGAGCATTCGCAGAGCTCTCATCTATGAGGGTTACGACGTCGAGGTTGTACACGACGGCGCACAGGCACTCGCCGCGGCGCGCGATCATCAACCCGATCTCGTGGTTCTCGACGTGATGATGCCCGAGATCGACGGTGTGGAGGTGTGTCGAAGGCTCAGGGCAGAAGGCGATGTTCCTGTGCTGATGCTCACAGCCAAGGACACCGTTGCCGATCGAGTCCTCGGTCTCGATTCTGGTGCAGACGACTACCTCGTCAAACCGTTCGCATACGAGGAGCTTCTCGCTCGTGTACGGAGTCTCTTTCGCAGGAGGAAGCCGGGAACTCACGAAGTGCTCCGATGCGCCGACGTGGTCGCGGACGTGGAGGCATTCGAGGTCACGCGCGGTGAGAGGCAAGTGGAGTTCACGGTGCTCGAGTTCAGGCTTCTCGAGTATCTTCTCCGCAACCAGCGGATCGTGCTCAGCCGTTCTCGGATTCTCGAAGCTGTTTGGGGACTCGACGTGGAGACGACAAGCAACGTCGTTGACGTCTACATCCGGTATCTCCGCAACAAGCTCGAGGCGGTCGGGGAGCCGAGGCTCATCCACACCGTCCGTGGAGCCGGCTATGTGCTCAGGGCCGAGTAGATGAAGATCCGGTGGCGCCTGACCTGGTACGGCATCGGGTTCACTGCGCTCGTATTGGTCGGGTTCATACTGATTCTCAGTCTCCTCATCGCGGGAACTGCGAGCACCGAGCAGGACGCCCTGCTCGGCGGTATTGCTGAGGAGACAGCAGCGGGACTCAACGTGGCATCTGCGGGAGACATCGACCTTCCAGTGCCACCCGTGCTTCCCGACGCGTCGACATCTGATCAACCGTTCCTCACCGTTTACGACGAGGAGGGCCAGGTGCTGTACGCCACGGGTCTCGTCGGTGGAGCGCCGCTCGACCTCCCGGCATCCGTTCATGTCGAGACACTCGAGAAGGGATCATCAAGTGTGAGCGTCGACGGGGTTCGCGTACAGGTTTGGCGATGGGACAACCCTACGTACGGAGTCGGTGTGGTCGCTGCATCCCAGAGCGAACGGGTTGCCGAGTCACAGCTACGGGGCGCACAGAACTTCCTGGTGGTGTTCGGCATCATCGCCTTGACGGCTGCTGCGATCGGTGCATGGTTCATGGCGGCGAGGGCTTTACGGCCGCTCAAGACTCTCGCCGACACGACAGAGCGCATCGGAGAGACGGGGGATCTCTCCGAGAGGCTTCCCGATGTGAAGCAGGACGATGAGGTCGGCGCGTTGACTGTGTCCTTCAACGCGATGCTCGCCGGTCTCGAAATTGCTCGAAGAGATCGAGATCTTACGATCGACACGCAAAAGCGCTTCGTTGCCGACGCGTCACACGAGCTGCGAAGTCCGTTGACCTCGATCAGGGCGAACGCAGGGTTCCTTGTGGAGCGTCGGGACGCATCCGATGCCGACCGCCGCGATGCGAGTCGTGACATCAAACACGAAGCCGATCGGATGAGCGACCTGATCGATGATCTGCTGACTCTCGCCAGGTCCGACATCCGGATCGACGACACCCAGGATTTCGCACCGGTGGACCTCGCCGCCGTTGCTCGATCCGTCCAGCGGAGGGCTCGCAACCTCGAACTCTCCGTGGAGGTTCAGACACCTGAAACCGCCGTCGTCCTGGGGCATGATGGTGAGCTGTCGGAGCTGATCTGGATCCTCGTCGACAACGCGGACCGCCACGGGGGGAGTTCCGCTGCGATCACCATCGATCAGGATGGCGAACGCATCACCATCGAGGTCACGGATGACGG
Source organism: Acidimicrobiia bacterium (assembly GCA_036985855.1). Taxonomy (GTDB): domain Bacteria; phylum Actinomycetota; class Acidimicrobiia; order Spongiisociales; family UBA5794; genus B3-G11. The sequence goes on from BTQL01000056.1 coordinate 4,756, forward strand.
CGATGGGCTTCCCGACGAAGACCTCGGGAGGGTGTTCGACCGGTTCCACAGGGCAGATCCCGCCCGCAGCGGACCCGGTCACGGCCTGGGACTCGCCATCGCCCGTGCGATCACCGAACGCCATGGCGGCTCGATCGAGGCAACGAACCAGTCCGACGGCGGGGCGCGGTTCACAGTCGTGCTTCCGTCGACGAACTGAGCGAGGCCAACGCCCTCTGAGGCGGTTGGGAACCTACCGGAGCCAGACCAGGGGAATCTGTCGATCGGTTCTCGACTGATAGACGGCGTAGTCGCCGTAGGCGGCGACGACCCTTGGCCACCACTCTGAGCGCTCACTCTCAGTCATCGTTCCTGCTTCGACCTCGCGGTGCTCTCCGAGGATCTGGACCGATGCCTTGGTATTGGCAACGAGATTGCGATACCACTCGGGGTGGTGCGATCGACCCCCGTACGAGGCGATCACAACGAGTCGATTGCCGTCGCGGAGATAGAGCAGCGGCACGGTGTGCTTGTTGCCCGTTGCACGGCCGGTGGTGGTCAGCAAGAGCATGTCGTTGTTGACGAGTCTGCGTCCGACGCGGCCGGCGGTCATCCGATAGAGGTACGTATGGAGGATCGACAACAGCCTGACGGTCGTGTCCCTCAAGCCAGGTCTGATCTTCGTCTGGGAACTTTGCGAACGTTCGCCGCCACCCCGAGACGATCGCGATCTTCCTGAGGTGCCGAACGGCTACCGAACACCCTGACGAACCATGATTTGCGTCGGGATCGGGGGAGCGTGGAGTACCTCTCTCGTCTGTGCAGCTGGAGGTATATCGTCGTTGACCCGTCGTCGTTGTGCTCTGCGTCGAGAGCGTTGGCGCTGCGGATGTAGTCGCTCAGGAGGAATTCACCTTTGTCCTTGGGGGTGTCGCAATCGAGGTCCACATCTGTCATGAATGAGACGATAGGTCAATGCCTGCCGAGATTAACGCTATTGAGCCAGTCGAGGATCGTTCTGGCCGGGCCCTCCCATCCGGGTTCGAGCATCATGTCGTGTCCCATTCCTCCGAAGATGACGGCTTCGGTGTTGTACGCCCTTGCTGTTGCTTTGATTTCGGCAGGAGAGAAGATCGCATCGAACTGCGCACCGAGCACGAGCATTGGATCGTGGACGCGAGAGGTCCGCGCCAGATCGATGATCATCTCGAGGTACGCCGGATACGACTCGTCCTGAAGCAGTTCAACGTACCGGCGCGCGTCTGCCGCGCGCATCTGCGGTCCGAAGAGTAGGGAGATGGCTCGATGGGGATCATCCACGATCGGGCCGAGTGACAGTGATATGTTCGCCCTGAGAAATGCGACGGGGTGGTCACGGATGACTCGCATGGTTGCGCCGATCGCTCCCTTGACAGGAACCGGAGCCAAGAGCACACCCGCGGCTGCCCGGTACTGCGAGAGATACTGCTGGACGACCAGCCCGCCCATGGAGTGTCCGACCAGCACGGGATCGTGGTCGAGCTCGAGAACGAGCCTTCGGACATCGTGGACGTAGTGAGCGATTCGTGCAGCCCGCACACTTCCGTCCGACCCTCCGTGTCCTCTGAGATCGATGGAATAGGAGGCGTAGCCATGGTCGGCGAAGAACTCCGTGAAGTGCTCATACCAGCACCACGCTCCATGCCATGCTCCGTGGACAAATACGATCTGTTGGGGTTGTGGTTCGCCCAGCGGTTCGGTGACGACAACGTTGATCTCCATGGTGGGACGATAACTCCCCGGTTGCCATCGCGTTTACTCAGCTCCTGGCGAGGTGTTCGGCTCTCTCAGTGAGTTCGAGCCAGCGGGTTTCTGCAGCATCGACGGCTTCGAGCGTTGCGGCGAGCTCGGCCGCGAGCTCGCCGGTGCGTTCGTAGTCGCCGGCTGCAATATCGAGGGCGGAGGTGAGTTCCTTCTTGCGACTTTCGAGTCGCGGGATCGTTCTCGTGAGCAGATCAAGCTCGCGCTTGTCGTTGTAGGTGAGCCTTGTTCGCTTCTGTTTCGGCCTTGAATCACGTGAGGCTGCTTGCGATTGCGGATGCGGGGTACGTGCGAGTGCTGCTTCGCGGTATGCGGACCAACCGCCCGGATGGTGTCTGACGGAGCCATCGGCTTCGATCGAAAAGATGTCATCGCAGACCCGGTCGAGGAAATAGCGGTCGTGACTTGCAACAACCAGTGCGCCATCCCATGCATCGAGGTACTCCTCGAGCACATTGAGCGTATCGATGTCGAGGTCATTCGTTGGCTCATCCATGAGCAGAAGGTTCGGTGCTTCCATGAGACTGAGCAGTAGTTCGAGACGCCGACGCTCCCCGCCTGAGAGATCACCGACCTCGGACTGCTGCTGGTCCCTTGTGAATCGGAACCGTTCGAGCATCTGGGCTCCCGACACTTTGATCCCGCTCTCCAGGCGCACCTCGTCGAGGTGCTCGCGGACAGCAGCATGAACACGTGTGTTCGCCGGAATGGGCCTCGGTTCCTGACCGTACCAGCCGTAGTGAATTGTTGATCCCGTCGTGACCTTCCCCTCGTCTGGTTCGATGCGCTCAGCTATCAGAGACAGAAGCGTCGTCTTCCCTGCGCCGTTCGGCCCGACGATGCCGATGCGGGCGTCCGGATGGAGTTTGTAGTCGACATGGCGCACGATCCACCGGTCGTCATAGTGCTTCCCGACGTTGTGGAGATTCACAACCTTCGACCCGATCCGGCGGGAAGGCAGACCGATCGAGAGCTTCTGGTGCGCTGTCCTGCGCTGTTGCGCCATGAGATCGTTCGCCTGCTTCACCCTGTGACGGGACTTCGACGTTCGGGCCTTCGGAGACCGTCGTAACCACGCGAGTTCTGTCTTGATGCGCTGTTGTTTCTTGTGCTCCGAGCTGGCCTCGCGCTCCTCTCTCGCAGCCGCTGCCTCCAGATACTGCTCATAGGTTCCCTGATGAGGGAAGAGCTTCTGATCGTGTACCTCGACAACCTTGTTCGCGACCCGGTCGAGCAGATACCGGTCATGGGTGACCAGGAGAAGCGCTTCCTTGCGTGCCCGCAGATGATCTTCGAGCCAATCGATGGTTTCGACGTCGAGGTGGTTGGTCGGTTCGTCGAGGATGAGGATATCGCATTCTGCGGCCAGAGCGAGGGCGAGGGCGAGACGTTTCCGTTGCCCTCCCGACAGCGTCGAGCAAAGCGTGTCATGACTCGTGAGACCGAGTCGGTCGCTGAGAGCGATCGTTCTTCTCTCGTCACCGAGGACCTCCCCGACTGTCGCGGCATCATCGAAACTCGGATCCTGATCGAGCGCAGCGACCCTGAGGCCTCTCGATCTGACGATCGATCCGCTGTCGGGTTCCTCTGTGCCGGCGATGATCGCCAGCAATGTCGACTTGCCCGAGCCGTTCCGCCCGATGACTCCTATGTGCTCGCCTACCGAGATTCCGAGCGATACATCCGCGAGAACGGCGGTTTCGGGGTAGGTCTTCACGATGTTCTCGAGGCTCAGCAGATGCATGTCGGAAGGGTAAGACGCTTGGGAATTCGTGCGGCAGGGAGATCTCTAACCCGAATGGTCGACTACGCGCTGGGCCTTGCCAAGAGACCTCGCAACATCTCCTGGCGATTCCACCCGTACCTCCATCGTGATACCGATGCAGCCCTTGATGTGTTTGGCGGCAATTGTCGCCAGGTGTTCCGCCATTGCAGGATCAACTGTCTCTCTCGACTCGACGTGGACGACGATGCCCTTCGCGTTGCCCTGCTGGATCACTTCGATCTGGTAATGGGGTGCGAGCTCGGGGACTTTGAGCAACTCGACTTCGATCTGACTCGGATAGACATTGACCCCTCGGATGATGAGCATGTCATCTGTGCGACCTTTGACCCTCGAGATCCTGCGCATGGTCCTCGCTGTACCAGGCAGCAGGCGGGAAAGGTCACCTGTGCGGTATCGGATAACGGGCAGCGCCTCTTTCGTGAGTGAGGTGAACACGAGTTCACCCTCCTCGCCGTCCGGCAGGCTCCTGCCGGTGTCCGGGTCGACGATCTCCGGATAGAAGTGGTCCTCCCACACCGTCAGCCCATCCTTCGTTTCGACGCACTCCTGTGCAACGCCCGGTCCGATCACTTCGGAAAGGCCGTAGAGGTCAACCGCATCGATTCCGAGACGATCCTCGATCTGGATCCGCATCTCGTCCGACCAGGGTTCGGCGCCCATCATGGCGATCTCGAGTGAGGATGCCCTGGGGTCGAGGCCCTGGTTCTCCATCTCGTCGATCAAGCTGAGACAGTAGGAGGGGGTTACGAGGATGATGCGGGGCTCGAGCTCGCGGATGAAGGTGACTTGTTTCACCGTCTGGCCACCGGACATCGGGATGACCGTGCATCCGAGACGCTCGGCTCCGTAGTGGACGCCCAAGCCTCCTGTGAACAGACCGTATCCGAAGGCAATGTGGACGATGTCGCCTGGTCTGCCGCCGGCAGCGAAGATGGACCGAGCCATCATGTCCGACCACATGTCTATGTCATTGCGTGTGTACCCGACGACGGTCGGTCTTCCTGTCGTACCCGACGAAGCATGCAAGCGGATGACGTCCTGTCGTGGCACGGCGAACATCCCGTAGGGATAGTTGACCCTGAGGTCCTCCTTGACGAGGAAAGGGAAACGATCGAGGTCATCGAGCGAGGCACAGTCATCCGGCGCTACGCCTGTTGCATCGAATGCTTTTCGGTAGTGCGGGACGTTGTCGTATGCGTGTCGCAGTGACCACTGAAGCCTCTTGAGCTGGAGTGAACGCAGCTCATCTATGTCCGCCGATTCGATCGGATGGAGACCTGGCATTTGCCAATCGTAATCGACACCGGTCTCGAGAATCAGCCCTCGGTGCTCACCATCTCGTCATCCGGATAGCAGTACGCCCAGTACTCGTCCGGTTCCTTTGACCTGACCACACCATGACCATGTTCGTTCCAGTGCTTGCGGGCATGTTTGTTCTTCGACGAGTCGCAGCATCCCGTGTGGCCACATGCCACGCAATAGCGCAGGTGCACCCAGGTGTCACCCATCGAAAGGCATTGCTCGCAACCGCCTTCTGGCATCGGAACGAGTGGGATGTTCTCGAGGTGTGGGCATGGTGCTGGCATTGGTTCTCCGTTCGGATCTTTCAGCTGGTCGGTTGGGAAATCGGCAGGGTCACGGTGAATGTGGTCGCATCAGCGTCCGATGAAACGGTCAGCGAACCCCGGTGTTGGGTGACGACGATGCTGTACGCGGTGTCGAGTCCGAGTCCGGTGCCCTTGCCCGGTTCCTTCGTCGTGTAGAACGCCTCGAATATCCGATCGATCACTTCGTCCGGGATGGCCGGACCGTTGTTCTCGACTTCGACGACGATGCTGCCATCCTCGACAAAGGCGCGAATAGTTATGACGCCCTTGGTGATGTCGGCTTCGTCAATGGCGTCTGCGGCGTTGTCGATGAGGTTCGTCCAGACCTGATTGAGTTGGCTTCCATATGCAACGATCTTCGGAAGATCCGCGGCGAAGTCTGTGGTGATGGTGATGTTGGTGGTCTTCGAGCGGAGAATCAGGAGGGTGTCCTCGATGCCCTTGATGACGTCCACCTGCTGGACGGGGGCTTGGTCAAGGAACGAGTATGACTTGAGGGCACCTACCAGCTGTGACAGCCTTCTGGAACCTTCCGAGATCTCTCCCAGCAGTGACGCAATACTCGCTGAATTCGCGACGAACGAGATGACGTCCTCAACATTGTCACCGTGCAAGCCGCTGAGGTCTTCCGCGACGAACCCAGAAGCGGCAAGCCCGGACGCCATCTGCCACGGCTCTTCGAAACCGAGCCTCGTCAGCGCCTGGGCGATCGACTCCTCCCTGTCGGCCTGCTGCATCGCTGATAGAGATTCTCCGCCACGAGATGGCAGAGGCAGCGCTGTATCGGGTGGCAGCCGTCTCGCGAGATCGACTAGTTTCTCGAGGCCGTCGGCGAGGCCCTCGGAACCGCTCGTCACCGCTGCGGCTGGATTGTTCATCTCGTGAGCTAGCCCTGCAGTGAGGACACCGATCTGTGCCATGCGCTCTGACTGTCTCACCCTGGATTCCTGCTCACGCCATCTGGTGATGAACACCGAGAAGAGGGCACGGTTCGCCTGCACACTTGTTGTAAGAACGTCATCGAGGCATGCGCGCGGGATAGCGATGAGCCGAACCGGGGTGATCGCTCGTGCGCCTGCGTTGCGCGGCTCGCCTGTGAGTAGCGCCATTTCTCCGACGACGTCGCCGGGTCCGGAGATCGCGATCCGCACCTTCCGCCCGGCAGACTCCTTGAGGATCTCGATCTCACCCTCGGCGACGACATAGGCGTTATCCGGTTCGTCACCTTCGCCGAACAGCGGTTCGCCCTTTTCCAGGTTGACCTCGGTGATGCCGTTGCTCAGGCGGGCAAGGTCATCCGAAGGCAGCTCCGCGAAGAGTGGGACGGTACCAAGATCGAACGTCGTCACACAGTGTCCAGATATCGGTGCACAAAGCTCACGGCGATCGAACCCTCGCCGACGGCACTTGCGACTCTGCGAACGGCGCCCTCGCGAACGTCTCCCGCTGCGAACACACCTGGAACCGAAGTCTCGAGAGGGAGAGGGTCACGATCGAGCGGCCAGGCATCCGTGAAGGCTTGCACGTCGGTTCCCGTGTAGATGAATCCCTTGCTGTTCTTCTCAACGGCGCCTTCGAGGAAGTCGGAGTGCGGGACGGCGCCCACGAAGATGAACAGGGCGGATGCGTCGCGCGTCTCCTGGTCGCCTGAGTCGAGATTCTCCAGACGGATGCTCCCAACGCGGTCCGTACCGGTTACCTCGGCCACGGAGGTCGACGTCAGGACTTCGATGTTGTCGATCGCTCCGATCTGATCCACCAGGTATGCGGACATCTTGTCACCGAGGTTGCCGGCGCGGACGATCATCGTCACCTTAGAGCTGGTCTTCGAGAACATCACGGCCGCTTGCCCTGCCGAGTTGGCCCCACCGATCACGAACACATGCTGGTCCTTGTACGTTGAAGCTTCGGTTGCTGCCGCCCCGTAGTAGATGCCGGCACCCTCGAACTGCTGGTATCCGGGAACGTTGAGACGCCGGACCGCCATCCCAGATGCGATGATGAGCGCCCTGCAGGTGAGCTCAGATCCGTCGACGAGATGTACCTTCTTGAGGGGCCCGGATACCTCGACCCTGTCGACCTCTGCAGCCGTTATGAGTTCAGCGCCGAGTCTGGTTGCCTGGGCGATCGCCCTTCGCGCAAGATCAGCGCCGCTCAACCCTTTGGGGAATCCGAGATAGTTCTCGATGCGATTGCTGGTCCCTGCCTGGCCTCCCGGCGCTTCGCGCTCGATCATCACGGTGGACAAACCTTCGGAGGCTCCGTACACCGAGGCAGCAAGGCCCGCAGGTCCACCGCCGACGACGATGAGGTCATAGAAGGGAGATTCCGGCGCGGTGTGGATTCCAACGGCCTCAGCGAGGGCGGTCTTGTCCGGGTTGATGAAGACGGTGTTGTCCTGAAGGAGCACGATGGGAAGCTCGGTACTGTCGTCGGCGGCTTCCGCCGCTGTCTCTGCGCCCTCTTCATCCCTGTCGATATCGATGAAAAGGTACGGCACCTCGTTGCGGGCAAGGAACGCCTTGATCTCGTACGTTGTCGGTGACCAGGTCGTTCCGAACACGCGGGCACCCTCGAATGGCTTCTGTGCGTTCGCCTGCCAGTCGTCGAGTGCGTCATCGAGAATCGGATAGAGCTTCTCGTCCGGTGGAGTCCACGGCTTCATGAGGTACTGATCGAGGCCGACTTCGTTGATGGCCTGTATCGCAGCTTCGGTGTCTGCGTAGGCGGTGAGCAGAAGGCGTTTTGCTTCGGGGAAGGTCCTTTGTGCTTCCAGGAGGAACTCGGTGCCCGACATGGTCGGCATACGTTGGTCCACGAGGAACGATGCGATCGTGCGACCCCGTTCCGAGATCTCGTGTACGGCGTCAAGCGCCTCGGTTCCCGAACCGGCCGAAATGATCTGGTAGTCCTCGGCGTACCTCGTTCTGAGGTCTCTCGTGACCGCAGCCAGTACCTGCGGATCGTCATCAACGGCGAGAATCACCGGCCTGCTCATCGTTGCTGCCTTCCTGTGCTGCCGATCACAAGCGGCGAGCCTAATGAGAGTATTCGTCGCTCGTGACGGCGGTGTTCGGTAGGCTCGTCACGCTGTCAATCGAAGGTGGCCAATGCCTGAGGCTCACATCACGGTTCTTGGTGGTCGCGGCTCGATCCCGGTGTCGGGATCTCGATTCGCTCGTTATGGAGGGAACACCACCTGTTTTGCCCTCGTCGTGGACAGTGTCACGGTCGCATTCATCGACGCAGGTACCGGGATCATCGACGCTGCAGCGCACGGGCTAACGCTTGCGCCATCTGTCGGAGTGTTCCTTACGCATTATCACTGGGATCACACGCAGGGCCTCTCGATGATGGAAGAGATGTGGAGTGGGGCGCGTGATATCTGCGTGTGGGGACCAGATGATCCTGAAACGATCCTCGATCGAGCCATCTCTCCTCCTCTCTTCCCTGTTTCGATCAAGGATGTGCCATCGATCAGTTTCGCGCAAGCGCACGGGCCCATCGAGATCGAGGGACTGACCATCACCCCGTTTGCGATCCACCATCCCCAGGGTGCTTCGGGATACAGAGTCGCCGGACCGGAGAGGAGTGTTGCGATCGTCACGGATCATGAAGCAGGTACCGAACTCGATTCAAAGGTTCTTGTTGCTATCTCGGGTGTGGATGTTCTGATCCACGACGCGCAATACCTTCCTGAGGAGCTCGCAGCCCATGAGGGATGGGGGCACTCGACACACGAACAAGCCACGACGGCAGCCCGCGCGGCGGGCGTGACTGAGCTGATTCTCACGAGTCACGACCCTCGTCGAACCGATACGGCGATCGATGAGATGGTCGAAACTGCCAGGAAGGCGTTTCCGAACACCGATGCAGCTCGACCGGGCATGAAGATTCCGCTGTGAAACTTGCGGCGATAGCACCTCCACGATTGCAGACCGTGAGCGAGGGGGAGCGCAGTGCGACGTGGCTCGAGTTGTTCTACGATCTCGTGTTCGTCGCAACCGTTGCGATGCTCGGCACCCGTCTCATCGCGGACACATCCCTGACAGGCTGGTTCTCGTATGCCGCGTATTTTGTCCTGGTGTGGTGGTTGTGGGCGAGCCACACGTTCTACGCCGATCGTTACGACACGGACGATCTCGTGTATCGCTTCCTCGCCGGCGGCCAGATGGTCGCCATTGCGATCCTGGCTGCGAGTGTGTCCACCGGTCCGTCCGGGTCAACGCTGGTCTTCGCATCGGCCTACGCCGCAGCGAGGGTCCTGTTGTTGTTGCTCTATGCGCGTGCGTACCGATTTGTCCCCGTTACGCGCCGGCTCGTACGGGGCTATCTCATTGGGTTCGGTATCGGCGCGGTCCTCTGGATCCTGTCGATCTTCGTTCCTGAGCCCGCTCGATTCTGGTTGTGGGGTATTGCTCTAACGTTCGACCTTGCGACGCCCTTTGTCGTGCGAAAGGCCCAAGCGGCAGCTCCACTCGACGTGTCACATCTTCCTGAACGTTTCGGCCTGTTCACGATCCTCGTGCTTGGCGAGACGATCGTTGCGGTCACCGTTGGCCTCAGCCATGTCGAGTGGCAGTGGACAACCACGATCGCAGGAGTTGCCGGTCTTGCGATCGCCACAGCTTTGTGGTGGATTCACTTCGACAACGTCGACGGTCGAGTCGTGCGGCGCAAAGGCGGAGGCAAGGCTTGGCAGCCGACGGTGTGGATCTACAGCCACCTACCTCTCGCCGTCGGCATCGCGATGGTTGGTGTCGGCGTCGAACACGCAATCGCTGCCTCCGACGCTCAAGGTCACTACACATCGCCTGAACGCTGGTTGCTCGTTGGTGGTGTCGCGTTGGCACTTGGAGCCATGATCGGTATCGAGGTCGCCTCGAAGCGAGACGTCCAGGACGATCTGCGAACGAAGGTGATTCTGTCTCGCGTTG
>BTQL01000057.1:0-14606 GCA_036985855.1 Acidimicrobiia bacterium
CGCTCTGTACCGATCGTCAGTCTCTCGGCGACCATCGCGAACCCTGAAGAATTCACGGACTGGGTGCGGTCGAGGCGAGGTGCGACGGAACTCGTCGTCGAGACGAACCGACCTGTGCCGTTGACCTCCATGTACATGTGGCGGGACCGACACCACAACGGTGCACTCGATATGCTTCCCGTGTTCAACCGTAGCGGAAAGCCCAACCCGTCGATCAGCAAGATCGTGGCCAGGTCCAGAGGCAGAATACGAAGGTTGTCCACTCCGCGTCGTACAGAGGTCGTCGAGTACCTTCACCGTGAAGGGCTCCTACCAGCGATCTACTTCGTATTCTCTCGTAAGGGTTGTGACCACACTGCACAGCAGGTCGCTTCGGCAGGCCTCGAGTTGACCACACCAGAGCAACGAAAACAGATATGTACCATCATCGATCGCCACGTGGGACACCTGAGTCCAGACGATCTCGCAGTTCTCGGATTTGAGAGCTGGCGATCGATCCTGGTGCGAGGCGTCGCCGCACACCATGCCGGGCTGATACCCGCTTTCAAGGAAACGATCGAGGAGCTTTTCCTGGAAGGCCTCGTAAAGCTCGTCGCGGCTACGGAGACGCTGTCCCTCGGTATCAACATGCCTGCGAAGACGGTCGTGCTCGAGTCGCTGTCCAAGTTCAACGGTGAGACACACGAACTGCTTCGACCGAGCGATTACACACAGCTCACAGGCCGAGCCGGAAGGAGAGGTATCGACACGGAAGGAACGGCCGTTGTGCTCTACAGCAGCTATGTTCCGTTCGACCGTGTGACCAGCATCGCTGCAGCGGGTTCTAACGCGCTTCGGTCGTCGTTCGCTCCGACCTACAACATGTCGGTGAACCTGATCGCCACGTACGACGACGCGACCGCGCATCGGCTGCTTTCCGCATCGTTCGCCAACTTCGCCGACGCCTACCGCAGAGATTCCCTCATCCGAAACCTCGAGGAGCGCAAGCGAGATCTGGCGACCTTCCGCGATGCGGCTGCGTGCGACAGGGGTGATATCTGGTCGTTCGCCGAGCAACACGGCCAGATCCATCGGTCAAGTCTTCGATCCGCGATCCTTCGGCCCGGCGCCGTCATGGACATGACAGGGACGCTCAGCGTGATCCTTGGCCGTTCGTGGGGAGGCACTCGACCGCGGCTCGAACTGACAGACGTTTCCGGGGAGAAACGAACCGTACAGGCCACTGAACTCCCTGCTAGAACCGTTTTGCTCGGCGACATCTCACTGCCGGAGCCGATTCGGGTATCCGACGCCACATACCGCAGGGAGGTAGCCGGCCGTCTCGAGTCATTCGTTCCAACACAGGAACCGATTTCCATCTTCGACCTACCGACCTCCGACGGCATCGGATCATGTCCGGATCTCGACGACCACCTTCGCTGGTTGGAGCGAGCCAAGAGATCAGAACGCGACATCGCACGATTGGAGAAGCGCATCACCCGCAACAAACGGAATGACATCGCCGATCAGTTCGATCGCCTGCGGGCCGTCCTCGACCGAAAGGGGTATACAAAGGGCTGGACACTCACCACTGAGGGAGAGAAGCTGCGTGGCCTCTACAACGAGCTTGACCTGTTGCTTGCTGAGACGCTCCTCGGTGGAAAGCTGGCTGACCTGAATCCTGCCGAGTTCGCGGCGATCGTGTCGGTCTTCACGTACGAGTCACGCGGGGGAGAGGTACCTCAGATGCCCCATGTGGCGTTTGCTTCACGTGCCGTTGAGGAAATTCTCGGTTTGTGGGAGGACCTCACGAACCTCGAGACGGCTGCCGGTGTAGCTCCGTCTCGACCTCCAGACGTCGGGCTCGTGGACACCATCTACGGTTGGGCGTGCGGTCTGGACCTCGACGAGATCTTCGACTCCGAAGATGTCAGGGCAGGGGACTTCGTTCGCGCGACCCGTCAACTGCTGGACCTGTTGCGCCAAATCCGCGACCGATTCCCACAATATGGCACGTTGGCGACCGTTGCGATCAAAGCTGTCGATCGCGGCATCGTTTCGGTCGAGATGGCCCGATGACAACGATCCGATGGTGTGTACTCGTGAACCCCTCCGCAGGCATCAGAGGCCAATCTGGTGAAGACGTCGAGACGCTCGCAGCCGCTCGGGGCATCAGCGCAGCGATCACGACGACGCGTTCACCCGAGCACCTGGCGTCCGTCGTTGAAAAGGCAGTGGCGCAGGGCACCCGAGGGTTCGTAGCCGTAGGCGGTGACGGCACGGCAAACCTGGTCCTGAATGCAATGATGCAGACCCGTCTCGACGCGAGTGGCCGGCTGGCGCTAGCGATCGTTGCTGCAGGTTCGGGGAGTGATTTCGTTCGGACCTTCGGACATGGGAGCGGGCTCGAAGCCGGACTCGATCGCCTCGCAGAACCGGACTTCTACCCGATCGACATCGGCCACATCACCGGTGCCTTTGGAGAGCGATACTTCCTGAACGCTGCGAACGTCGGCGTCGCGGCTGCTTCCGCAGTCAAGGCTGCACGGCTACCCAAGCGTATGGGATCGATCCGCTACGGAATCGGGTTCTGGCTCGCACTCAGTCGGTTCCCGGTTGGACCGATAACCGTCACCGTCGATCGTCATCGGTTCGATGGAGAGGCCATCAACGTGGTTGTAGCCAACGGGCAGTTCTTCGGTGGCGGTATGAACGTCGCACCACGAGCGACACTGACAGACGGCATCCTCGACGTCCAGGTCTTCCTGGGACCTCGACGTCAGGCTTTCGCCGTGATGCCAAGAGTCGTCAGAGGTACGCACCTGGCACACACCGGGGTTCGGAGGTACACGGGATCCACGATCGAGGTCTCGGTTCCGGCGCATTGGCCCGTTGAATCAGATGGGGAGGTGCTCGGCCGGGGGTCGGTGTCGATCAAAACGATTCCGGCAGCCGTCGATTTCATCGCCTAACTAGATTGAACTGCTCCCAGGATTGAGTATGCTCCGCGCCGTCATTGTGAACCGAGAGGTGTATGGCTACCGAACCAATTGAAGAACTTCCAGAGGATATCGATCTGGACGTGGAGGACGACGGTCCGGGCGAGGTTGTCCCAGATGTCGTCGATGCGCAAGATGATGACGGTGGCGCCGCGGCAGAGGCCCTCGATGAACTCGAAGCCGAGGAGCTCGAGATGCTCACCGATGACGAGTCTGACGAAACTCTCGTCGTAGACGAAGCAGCAGAGATGCGAGCGATCCGACGCGCTGAGATCGCCCTGCAAGACGACAGTGTCGATGAAGCCTCGGCGGATGAGTTCGTTTGTTCGAGTTGCTTTCTCGTCAAGCGCACAAGTCAGCTCGCGAACAAGCGAAAGAAGATCTGTCTGGACTGCGCCCCATAGCCGAGATCGGTCAAGGGAGAGATCGATTCGGTCGATGTAGCATGCATGGAGGACTTCGGAATGAGCGTGCTGGTCATCGTCCCGACCTACAACGAGGCTGAGAACATCCTGGCGATCGTCGAGGCGGTCCGTCGGTATGGATACGACATCCTCATCGTCGACGACGGATCTCCCGACGGGACCGGAGCGATCGCCGACGAACTAGCTGCCGCCGACTCTCGCGTTCATGTTCTGCACCGTGCCGAGAAGGCGGGCCTCGGACCAGCGTACACTGCGGGTTTCGAGCGAGGGCTCGAGATGGGCGCCGAGATCCTCTGTGAGATGGACGCCGACTTCTCTCATGACCCTGCTGATCTCGGGCGACTCGTCGAAGCTATCGAGGCCGGCGCAGACCTTGCGATTGGTTCCCGCTATGTGCCGGGCGGGCGAACAATCGGCTGGCCCTGGTATCGCGAAGCCTTGTCGCGGGGCGGTAACGCATATGCGGCTCTGATGCTTGGCGTGAACGTCCGCGACGCCACAGCAGGTTTTCGGGCATTCCGCGACACGACCATCCGAAAGATCGACCCTTCGACCTGCAAGTCATCCGGTTACGGCTTTCAGGTCGAAATGGCATGGCGCACCGAAGAAGCCGGCCTCAGCATCGTCGAGGTTCCGATCACGTTCAAAGATCGCGAGTACGGCGAGTCGAAGATGAGCTCCCGCATCGCGATCGAAGCCATGGCGCTCGTCACGAAGTGGGGCCTGCAACGTCTCTGGAGCAAGCTGCGCCGAGCGAGGTAGGAGGCATCAAGATCGGGACCGTGCCCCTGAACGTCAATCCATCGCTCGTCACCGAGGAATCACCGTTCGTTGTTGCCCTGCACACATCATCGCGGAAAGGTCAGTCCCCCTTTCAAGGGGGACGGCAGAGGAGCGAAGCTCCGATGCAGGGGGACCACGAAACCAGCGGCATTTCCAGCCATTCCGGGCTCGCAGGCTCGCAGACCCCCCTCGCTCGCAGGCTCGCTTGTCCCCCCTGAAAGGGGGGACAACTGAGTACTCTCTCCCCATGCACATCTCGGTACGGCAGGCGCACAACGACGACATCCCACGTCTCGTTTCGCTCTACGACGAGCTGGAGACCGAGCAGACGGATCGGAAGCCGATCTGGGCTCTCATGGATGGACTCGATCATCGCAGCGACCTCTCCCTCGTCCACGCGTTGGAGCAAGACGACTCCTGGGTCCTCGCTGGCGAGATCGAGGAGGTGGTTGTTGGTTTCGTCTGGATGACCGTCGAGCAGATGCTCAACCGAGCACAGGGCAGTCGCATGGGCCGCATCCGGTTGATCTATACCGAACCGGACGCTCGGGGAGTGGGGGTCGGCCATGCGATGCTCGAAGCAGCGCTCGAGCGATTCAGGGAGCTCGGTATAGAGCACTTCGACGCGCCCGTGGGACCCGGACAACGCGCCGCAAAGAACTTCTTCGAAGGCCACGGCTTCGCAGCGAGATCCATCATCATGTACCACACCGATGTCTCCGTCACTGATGCTTGACCCGATCTATCAGGCCGACGCGGTATCGCTTCTTCAGGAACTGATCCGCAACGCCTGTGTCAACACCGGTGATCCCGATTCAGGCAACGAGATCGTGTCGGTACGCACGATCCAGGAATACCTCGGCTGTGAAGGCGACGTAGTCGAACCGATACCGGGCCGGGCATCTGTCGTGTATCGGATGCGAGGCACAGACCCTGAAGCACCTCGCCTCCTTCTGATCCCGCACCTCGATGTCGTCCCTGCAGAGCCGGAGGCATGGGATCAGGAACCATTCGCGGGAACCATCGTCGACGGTCTCGTTTGGGGCCGGGGTGCAGTGGACATGCTCAACGTCACAGCCGCGATGGTCGCAGTGTTCAAGGCGCTGCTCGACGGCTCACTTCCGCCACCAACCGGTGACGTGATTCTCGCAGCCGTGGCAGACGAAGAGGCAGGAGGCACCTACGGTGCGATGCACCTTGTCGATGAACATTGGGACCTGATCGCATGCGACTATGCCCTGACGGAGGTTGCGGGGCCACTCCTCAACGGATCGAACGGCCCGGCCCTGCCGGTCACCGTCGCCGAGAAGGGCCCGGCCTGGAGAAGGGTGACGGCTTTTGGGGTCGCCGGACATGGCAGCCAGCCCTTTGGGCGGAACAATGCCGTCGTCGACCTCGCATCCGCCTTCGCCACGATCGGTGCTGCGCCACAGCCGGTGCTCATCACGGACGAATGGAGGCATTTCCTACCACACCTGCCATTGGGTGAAGATTTACGAACGATGCTGAGCGACCCAGATCAGGTCGACGTCGCCATCGAAACCATCGCTACTCACGATCAGACGCTCGCACGATGGATCCACGCCTGCACACACTTGACATTCTCGCCGAACGTCATTGTTGGGGGGACGAAAGCGAACGTGGTTCCCGTGCTGTCGGTAGGTGACCTCGACATTCGCCTGCTCCCGGGGCAGGAAATCGACGACATCGAAGATCACCTACGCAAGGTGCTCGGACCCGACCGGTTCGATGCTCTTGATTTCGAGCCGATCCTCGACATGACAGCGAATGCATCACCTGCGTGCGGTGATCTGTGGGAAGCCATCGCCGAGGCTGCCGAGATACATGTTGGCTCCCGGCTGCTCGCACCGACGCTGACACCCGTCACCACAGATGCCCGCTTCTTTCGTGCACGAGGGATAACCGCATACGGCGTCGGGTTGTTCGACGATTCCATCACGTTCCCGGAGATGCTCGAAATGTTCCATGGAGCCAACGAGCGGGTATCCGCCGATTCCGTTCGCCTCACTGCGGAGCTCCTCGCATCTGTGGTGGGGCGGTTCTCAGCTCGGATCGTGCGAATCCAGTAATGCGCCAACGAGTCCCACAGCGACCTTCGGGGTGAAACAGGTCGTCTTCTCCGGTAGGACAACACCACGACGCGCGGTGTCGACGATATCTGCGATCGCCAGTTCGCCCATGATGGCCACGGCACCTGCACCAGCATCCAGCTCCGCATAGCCATCGACTTCGCAGGTCGCGTAGCCCTCCACCCACATCTCGAGGCGCCCGAGGAGCTCACGCTCGAGTGTGAGTGAACTGATCCTCTGTTCGGACTCCGCCCAACCATCCGCAGCGATCGTGAGTACAACCGACACGTCACGCCCGACGATCGCCACAGATCCGGACACGACCGGCTCACCTCTACGGTATGAAGCAACCTCAGCGATACCCCGCAGGCTGTCGACGGAAGCGATCTTTCCGGCGAGAACTCTGTGTTGCGGCTCGACGAAGAGGCCGGGGGATCGGTGGTCCACGACCATCGCAAGCACCAACGGCGCCGTGCCGGCATGTTCCGCGTGCTGGCGGGTCGCAGCGATCCGGTGGTGCCCGTCGAGAACGACGAACCCATTCTCACCGATGACGTCCGCAACGTCTACCACGTCGGGTGAGAGCAACGCAACAACATGGTTCTCGTCGCCGTAGGAGACCTCCCGAAGGACGGAACGAGAGGAAGGCAAGGTGACGTCGGAAAGGTCCGACGCGACGACCACAGGCTCGAGAAAGGCACCAGCGCGTTCGATATCCGCCCATCTCTCTGCAACCGCCGAGGGCATCACGCCTTCATGCGGGTAGATGATGGCCCCTTCGAGGTCGAGGATGCCGACCAACCCTGTCAGGTTGGGCCGCCCGGCCCGCTCGATCGTGTACGACACGAAGCCTCGTTCTCGCTTCTCCATGACGCCGCGGTCGATGAGCGTGCGGCACCGGTGCTCTCCTCGCCGATACGAACCGGGCGTTTCTGCGGCCTGCAGAACTCGAACCGAGATCGGATTGCCATCATCCAGGGCGCGCTCTGAGGACAGCCGCGTAGGTTCTCCATACCGGCGAACAGCGTCGGGCGTGTAGACGAGCGGGTCGAACGGATGCAACATCGTGAACATCGATGGTACGGCACATGGCGAGCAGAGGCGTGTTCGTGTTCGATCTCGAAGACATCATTGACGGTGTTGCCCACGGCGTACCAAGAGCTGGGAACGCAACGACCTCCAACCGGCCCGCTTTGAGCGATAATGGCATCATGACCAAACGCGAGGACACTCAGGAACCGGCCACCGCGCAGGAGCTCGTCTCGATGCTCGATGATGCCGACCCAGCCGATGCACCAGAGATCGCCGAGGCGCTCGCGGCTCGCCTCACCAAGGAATTGAGCGCGACAGAAACGAACGCTCCTCATGAGCAGGGAAGTGAATCCTGAGGAGGCGACGACTCGACACCGAGCTCGTCCGACGCAAGCTCGTCGACAGCCGAGCCGAGGCACGAAGAGCGATCGAAGGTGGTCGCGTACGTGTGAACGCGAACGCAGCGCCGAAGCCCTCGACTCTGGTCGCGCCGCACGACGCCGTGCACCTGGCTGCACCTGCCGAGCAGTTCGTCAGCAGAGCCGGTCAAAAGCTCGAGGCAGCGCTGAATGCCTTCGCCATCGACGTCGCCGGCAAGCGGGTGATCGACGTTGGCGCATCGACCGGCGGCTTCACGGATTGTCTACTACAACACAACGCTGAGCACGTCGTCGCACTCGACGTTGGATACGGACAGCTCCATTGGCGTATCCGCAATGATGCCAGGGTCGACGTCATTGAACGAACCAACATTCGGCATGTCGACCCTGCAGCGATCGGTGCCCCGTTCGATGTGATCGTCGCCGATCTTTCCTTCATCTCACTTGAAACGGTCGCCGACTCTCTCGACGCGCTCGGGTCGGGAGAATCGAACTGGATCCTGCTCATCAAGCCCCAGTTCGAAGCCGGCAGGGATCGAGTTGGCAAAGGCGGCATCGTTCGCGATCCCGAGGTTCGATACGATGTCGTGCGAACGGTCCTCGCGAGCCTGGACGCCATCGGGCTTGGATGCCGCGGTGTCATCGAGTCACCGATCAAAGGGACGACGGGCAATACAGAGTATGTGGCATGGTTCCAACGGGGTGCCGGTACCGTGGAGACCACATCGATCGAATCGTTGATCAAAGGAGTGGACCAGTGAACCGGGTACGGATCGTCGTGCGCGATGGCAGACGGCACACCGACGAGACCGTGAGGCGATTGGTCGCTGCGCTCGCGAACGTATCCGTGACCGCGGGCGCAAGCATCGAGGACCCGGAGGCCATCGTTGCCATCGGCGGTGACGGAACCGTACTCGAGGCCGCCGCAGGGGCGTTGGCGCTGGATATTCCGCTGTGTGGCGTCAACGTCGGGCGCGTCGGGTACCTCGCCGAGTTCGAAGAGAAGGAGATCACTGATCTGGCCGAGGCGATCGCGAACGACACCTATGCCATCAAGTACCACAGCACGGTTGCGGTGCGAACCGCTGAGCGATGCGCACTTGCCATCAACGATGTCGTCGTCGAGAAGGTCATCAGCCAGCGCGTCATCGAAGTAGCTGTACGGGTCAACGGCAACGAGCTCGCCTCGTACCGAACGGACGGGATCATCGTGGCGTCACCGCTCGGTTCCACGGCGTATTCACTCTCGAGTGGCGGACCGGTCGTCGACCCCTCTCTCGATGCGCTGATCATGACCCCCGTCGCGCCTCACAGTCTCCTGACCAGACCGATCGTGCTTGCACCAGACGCCGTCGTGAACCTAACGGTTCAGGTCGATAGACCGGCGCGGATCAACGTGGACGGCAGGGAGCTTTGCCTCGTGGAACCAGGCGATGACATCACCATCGAGCGCGGATCGAAGATGGTGGGATTCCTGAGTCTCGGGCGTCATCCATTCCCCGAAGCCGTGCGCGAGCAATTCGGCCTCGATCATGCTTGATGAGATCCACGCAGCGAACCTTGGGCTCATCGACGAAGCCGTCGTCACACCTGGGCCCGCGCTCACGGTGATCACGGGCGAGACAGGAGCCGGCAAGACGCTCATGTTCGGCGCACTTCGGTTGGTTCGTGGCGAAACCGCTTCGAGCGACATGGTCGGCCCACACGCCGACACCGCCGAGGTGACGGCTCGGATGATCGATGACACCGGCTCAGAGACCGTCGTCCGCCGTATCGTCACACAGGGACGATCGCGGGCGTACGCGAACGGAAAACCTGTGACTGCAGGCGAATTATCCGAAACTGTCGGACCACTCGTGAGCATCGTGTCCCAGCACGACCAGCACACACTCACGACATCAGAAGGCGTCCGAAAGATGGTCGACGCGATGCTCACACCGACTCAACAGCCGATCCTCATTGCCTATCGACGGGCCTACGAGAGTCTCGTGAGTGTCGAAGCCGAAATGGACCTCCTCGGATCTGACCACAGAGGGCTCGAACGCGAACTCGAGATGCTGCGATTCCAGATATCAGAGATCACTGCTGCGGGCTTCAGCCCGGGTGATGAGGAAGACCTTCGTCTCCAGCTCGACCGGATGCGCCACGTCGAGGAGATCTCCTCTCAAACAGCGTCTGCGCTCGCCGCACTCGGCGATGCCGGTGCAGAGACGGTGGTCGGCGGAGCGCTCGCCGCACTCGAGCGGGTCGCACGTTTGGATCCAGAGGTAGCGGGAATCCTGGCCGGTTTGTCCGACGCAGCAGCAGGCTTGCGCGAGGTCACCAGCGTCCTGACCCGATACGCGGACTCACTCGAAGCAGACCCCGTGAGACTCGCACAGGCGGAGGCCCGACTCGCGGAGCTGTCGGCACTGGAACGTAAGTACGGGGACACCGTCGCTGATATCGAGGCGTTCGCGAAAGATGCTGTAGCGAGATCAGAGGCGATATCGGAGCGCCTCGATGCAGCCGCGAACATCCAAGAGCGACATGCACAGGCGACAGAGTCCGTGCGTACAGCTGCTTCCGCACTCCGGACTGCACGCACTGCCCACGCCGACCGTGCCGCCCCGCGTGCCGAGCAACACCTCAAGGATCTCGGATTCACCGATCCTGTGGTGACCATCGCCCTCGAGCAGAAGGAACCCACGACGACTGGAGCAGACCGGTTCCGGGTCCTGTTCGCATCAGACTCCGCCCTCAAACCCGGGCCGATCTCATCGGTGGCTTCCGGGGGTGAACTGTCACGACTGGTGCTCGCGCTGATCCTCGCATCGGGTGGCGCAGAATCCTCGGTCGTTGCCTTCGACGAGATCGACACCGGCATCGGAGGATCGACAGCTCTCGCGATGGGACAAAAGCTCGCCGAACTCGCTCACACGAGACAGGTGATCTGCGTCACCCATCTACCGCAAGTCGCAGCGTTCGGATCGGTTCACTACACCGTTGAGCGCAACGGCACGCGAACAACGATCGAAGAGGTCACGGGAGATCGAAGGCTCGAAGAGATCGCGCGGATGCTCGCCGGCCTGTCTGAGTCTGAGAAGGGCAAGGAGCACGCCCAGGAGCTCCTCGCACTCGCCCTTGACGCCTCACGTTGATGGGGGGTCGTTTGACGATCGTCATCGACTGGTATCATCCGACCTACCGAGGCGGAGGATGCGCGTGACCAAACACGTATTCGTAACCGGCGGGGTGACATCGAGCCTTGGCAAAGGCATCACCTCGTCGTCTCTGGGACGGCTCCTCAAAGCGCGGGGATATCGAGTCGTTCTTCAGAAACTCGACCCCTATATCAACGTCGATCCCGGCACGATGAACCCGTTCGAGCACGGAGAGGTGTTCGTCACCGATGACGGTGGAGAAACTGATCTCGACCTCGGCCACTACGAACGCTTCGTCGGTGAGCGCCTCAGCAGGGATTCCAACGTCACTACCGGATCGATCTACCAATCCGTCATACGTAAGGAACGTAGGGGCGACTACCTCGGCGCGACGGTTCAGGTGATTCCGCACATCACCAACGAGATCAAGGCCCGTATCCGGAAACTCGGTGAACGCGAGGATGTAGACATCATCATTACCGAAGTCGGTGGCACCGTCGGCGACATCGAGTCGCTTCCCTTCCTCGAGGCGATCCGCCAGGTCCGAAAGGACGTCGGTGAGGAGAATACGTGCTACATCCACGTAACGCTCGTCCCTTACCTCAGCACCAGCGAGGAACTGAAGACGAAACCAACGCAACACTCGGTGGCGGAGTTGCGCAGTAGGGGGATTATGCCGGAGGTCATCGTCGTACGCTCCGACCGGCCGATCGACGATGCTGCGAGACGCAAGATCAGCCTGTTCTGTGACGTCACGCCAGATGCCGTGATCAATGCGGTCGATGTGTCAAACATCTATGCAGTACCCCTCGCCCTACACAAAGGAGGCCTCGACGAGGTCGTCTGCAGGGAACTCCACCTCGAGGCAGCCGAACCTGACCTCACGGCATGGCAGGCGATGGTCAACGCCATGGCCGAACCGGAGGGGGAAGTGACCATCGGCATCGTCGGAAAGTACGTGAATCTCCCCGACGCATACCTGTCCGTCGTCGAGGCCCTGAGGCACGCGGGACGCATATCGCGCGTGAAGACCACCTTGCGTTGGATCCCCGCCGATGATGTCGACGGCTTGCTCGTCGAATCCTATCTCGAAGGCCTCGACGGCATCCTCGTACCGGGTGGTTTCGGCATCAGAGGCGTCGAGGGCAAGATCCAGGCTGTCCGGTACGCCAGGGAGAACGGCATCCCGTTCCTCGGGCTCTGCCTCGGACTGCAGTGCGCAGTGATCGAGTACGCCCGCAATGTCTTGAGCCTGGCAGGCGCCCATTCCAGCGAGTTCGATCCGATGACATCGGATCCCGTGATCGACCTCATGGACACGCAAAAGGACGTTGCCGACTTGGGAGGAACCATGCGCCTCGGCATCTACCCCGCGAAGCTCGTAGAGGGATCGCTCGCGCGATCTCTCTACGACGCCGAGGTCGTCTACGAGCGTCACCGGCACAGGTGGGAGGTCAACAACAAGTACCGGCCACTTCTCGAGAAGGCCGGGATGTCTATGTCCGGATTGTCGCCAGATGGCAGGCTCGTGGAATTCATCGAGATCAGGGACCATCCATATTTCATCGCTACCCAAGCACATCCAGAGCTCATCTCTCGTCCCGACGAGCCCCACCCGCTCTTTGACGGCTTCGTAGCAGCCGCCAAGAAACGGCGCACCCGGCAACCATCCCAAGCCAGGGACGTGAGCGTCGCCGACCCTGTCCATTGAGTGCCAACCACGGCTTCAGCGTGGTCGGGTATCGCATGGTGATCGATGCCGGATTCCTCCGTATCGGGCACAGAACCATCGCAACACCCACAGGCAGTGAGGTGGACCGCATCGTCGTCGCACACCCCGGGGCCGTAGCCGTTGTACCGCGAATCGGCGACCATGTCGTCCTTGTGAAACAGTACCGCGCGGCCGTCGACTCGGTGGTACTCGAGATCCCCGCTGGAAAACTCGATCGTCAGGGTGAAGAGCCGCGGGAAGCCGCCCATCGGGAACTCACCGAGGAAACGGGTTACACCGCGCATCGCCTCGTCCACCTGACGGATCTGTTGACCTCAGTCGGGTTCTCAGATGAACGTATCTCGATCTACCTCGCAACGGACCTCGTGACCGGCGAGCCCCAACCGGTGGGGGAGGAGGAGGTAGCGGCGGAGATCATCACGATGCTCTGGTCGGATGCGCTCGACGCGGTTGTGAGAGGGACGATCACCGACGCGAAAACCGTGGCCGGCATCCTACTCGCGGAACACCACCGTGGAACTTCCTGAACACGGGCACGAGTTCATCGCTTCGATCCAGGCGGAACGCGGACTGTCGTCGAACACTGCAGCCGCATACGCACGCGATCTCACCCAGTACCACAAGACGATTCTCGCGTGCCGGGGCCGGGTCGACGAGCAGACAGTTCGCACGCACCTCAGGTCCCTGAGAGAAGCAGAGCTCGCATCGAGCTCGATAGCACGCAAACTGGCCTCCATCCGTGCGTACCACCGCTTCCTCATCACCGAGGACCTCGCCTCGGATGACCCAACGGCATCCATCGACTCTCTTGCACGTCCGATACCGCTACCCAAGGCGCTCAGCATCGACGAAGCGTCGCTTCTGGTCGAGGCTCCCGATGACACCACGCCAATCGGCCGCAGGGACCGGGCCATCCTCGAGGCCCTGTACGCCACGGGATGCCGCGTGTCGGAGGTCGTCGGGCTCGACCTCCACGACATCGACTTCGAAACGGGCACAGCGCTCGTGACGGGGAAGGGCAACAGGGAACGGATCGTACCGCTCGGGTCGTACGCTTCCAGGGCGATCCAAGCGTGGCTCGAAGACCGACTCGAAATGCGAAGACCGGGCGCGGATCCGGGTGCCCTGTTTCTCACGGTGCGCGGTAACCGGTTGAGCCGCCAATCCGTGTGGCGACTGGTTCGCTCATACGGAACACAGGTCGGGATCGACGCTTCACGCCTCTCGCCCCACGTCTTACGACACTCGGCAGCGACCCATATGGTGGAGGGAGGTGCGGACCTTCGCACCGTCCAAGAGATGCTCGGACACGCAAGCTTGTCCAGCACCCAGGTGTACACGAAGGTCACTCCGCAACATCTTCGAGAGATCGTCGTGACGAGCCATCCCCGGGGTATATGAGCCGTGCATCGGGAAGGCTCGCTATCCTCACGGAGCAACGATCCCCCGGCCCGAACACAGAAACCAGGAGAACCACATGCCACACGTCGACCATAAACAGGTCGCCGCAGCGCTCGACGTGGAGCGTTCAACGGTCCTCCACCAGCTCCGCGAACTCGGTTCAGACGAGACGGGTGAACTCACGGGAGAAGTCGACTTCGGAGAGGCCTTCGCCGATGCCGGAGCAGCAACCGCTGAACGTACCGAGACGATCGGCATCGTTGAGTCCCTCAAGATCCGGCTCGGTGAGGTCGATGCAGCGCTCGCGAAACTCGCAGCCGGAACCTTCGGCATCTGTTCCGACTGTGGTAAGAACATCGAACCAGACCGTTTGGCCTTCCGCCCAACGTCCGTGAAATGCGTGTCCTGTAAGGCAAATTCGCGCTGAGACATGCGATGCTCCACCTTGCACGACGCTTCTTCGGTTTCCTGGTAGCGGCTCCACTCAGCCCGTCTGAACAGATCGAGATCGCCGTGGCGCTCGACCCTCAACTCCGGCGTTTGTTCTACAATCAACGCCACGAAGATCAGCGCCACGCCTACGAGGTCGCACAGCGGGTGTCGGCACGTCCCGACCGGATCGACGCGGCGCCCCTGCATGAT
>BTQL01000058.1:0-13747 GCA_036985855.1 Acidimicrobiia bacterium
CCCATCCGGAAACGCAGGCGTTGGAACTCGGGCACGAGAGCGTTCTTGGCCGCGAGGGCGTTGGTAACCGCAATCGCGGTTTGCACGGCGGGCTCTGCCGTTTCGAAAACCGCCATGAAGTTGTCGTCGACGAAATTCACGAGCGTGCCGCCCCCGCTGGAGATTTTTTCGGTCACGATGGCTCTCGCTGCGCTCATGGCGTTGGCGGTGTGTTCCGGGTCGTCCGCGAGTAAACGGCTGTAGCTGACGACGTCAGCGTTCAGGGCAACGAGAACACTGCTGGCGATGACTGCCTCCCTTGGAATCTCGCCATGTTGCGACAGCAATTTCACGGTTGTGACGATGGATCTTGTGACAAGCTTGATCGTCATCGTCCGTGCAAGGGCATTCGGGACGTAGCATTGAGTGGTGCCCCGCTTCATAGTTGCCCTTGTCGCCTTCGGCGTTCTGCTTTCCGCTTGTCAGTCGTCGACGAGCTCAGAGCCGACCTCAACAGCCGGCGCGAGCACGTCAACGACACAATCGGAGCCCAGGATCGGCCTGGATCGGATAGCCGTCTCAACCGTCACGGGCGGAATAGCCGTCCATGACGCAACCGGAGCCGCGGTCTCGAGCATCGACCCACCCGATGGGTCCATCTACCGCCAGCCGACGTGGCTTGACGCCTCGACCGTTGTGTTCTCAGAGGTTTCTGATAGCGGTGACCACTCGCTCACTGCCATGGACGCCGACACGGGGCGCGTTATATGGCGTGCAGGGATGGAAACTCCGCCTTTCTACTTCTTGCCGGCGCCGACTGGAAGTCCGTATGGCACGACGTCATTGCGGAGCGATCCGTCAGGCGCAGGACTCATCGCAGAGCTGGTCGACCGCGCCGGCGACGTGACATCGCTGTCGGATGAGTCGCCGTTCTATACCAGCTGGTCTCCTGGGGGCGAGACGCTTGCCATCCACATCCCGGGTCAACGACTTGATGTGGTTCGCAGCGGCGAGACCGAAACGATCCTGTCTGAATCCGGCCTCTTCCAGACGCCGGTATGGGTAGACAGAGGCCTTGTGACGTTGCGCTCGATCGAAGGCACCCAGCGTCTCACGATATGGAGCGATGGCACATTCACAGACATAGCCGAGGTCGAGGGCCCGGTCGGATTCGTTGCATCCGGTGACCTCATCGCGCTTCAAGCCACAGAGCGGCCAGACGCTGGATCGATCGCCGCGGGCATTCGTACGCAACTCCTTCCGACGATTCCCGGAGCAAGGCTCGTGGTCATCGACCTGGTGACGGGAGCGCTTGACACCGTTTCGAGCGAGCTTGCAGTCCTGTTTCAGTGGAATCGGAGGGGGGACGCCCTTCTGTACGCAACGGTCGGTGATGAACCGTTTTCACTTGTCTGGAATGTGTGGTCGGACGGCCAAAGTGCCGAGATCGTGTCGTTCACACTTCAACCCCCCTGGTTATCCAATCTGGTCCCATTCTTCGACCAGTATGCACAATCCGTGCAGTTCTGGTCATCATCCGGCGAGTACATCAGTTATCCGGCGGTTGTCGACGCCAATCCCGTGGTCGTGATCCAACCCATCGATGGGACAGAGTCCGTAATGATCCCCGCAGCGACCTGGGTCGCTTGGGCACCATCTGGCTGATCGGCTCGTGATCACGCCCTTATCTGCACCCGAGCGATCTCACTCACCACGGGTGCGATTCGATCCTTGATCACTGCAACGTGGGCAGGATGGTTGCTGTAGGCGGCGTAGTGCGTTTCATCAGTGAAGTCGGCCGCGACGCCGTAGTCCCATGATCCCGCGGCTATGCCGGCGTCGGGGCCGAACCGGTATCCCGATAACACGTCGATCTGGTCCGGCAGGGACGCCAATCCGTCGGTGATCGAGTCGATCTGGTCCTTGGTGGTTCCGGGATTGAAACGGAACATCGCCATGTGGTGAAACATCGGTTGTCTCCTGTCATGCGTCGTATCTCGGATCAGCAGCATCCCACAAACTGCGAGCGCCGGTGTGCCTACTCCACACGAAATAGTCGAAACCTATTGCAGGCTCACTTCGGCGACGAGACAACACCAACTCTGGTCGAGAGTGATGCAATGACCTCCTGAACTTGCACCCTCCGTGTCGCCTCGAGATCCTTGAGGGGCAAGTCTCATGCGCAGCCCGGTGCGTCAGCTTCAGGGACGTAGGTGATAACGACGTTGCTGGTTGCGGTTGTGACCTTGAGGGTGTCCTCATCGACCAGTGTCACAAGTAGATCATGCAAGTCGTTCGCCTCGTCCCATCCCGACGGCACCGGGTCAATTCCAACGGCACGTGAG
This sequence comes from Acidimicrobiia bacterium, assembly GCA_036985855.1. Classification (GTDB taxonomy): domain Bacteria; phylum Actinomycetota; class Acidimicrobiia; order Spongiisociales; family UBA5794; genus B3-G11. The sequence goes on from BTQL01000058.1 coordinate 2,325, forward strand.
CTGGCAAGATCGACCGCATGCCACCGCTGCCCATTGATTGAACGGCTGAGCCACTCGATGCCACAATGGGTGTACACGTCGTAAGCGATCCTCGTCTCACCGACACCAAGATCGCCGCTTGCGCCGAGAGGATTGAACAGGGCACCTGTCGGTGGATTCAGTTCGCCCGCCGCCACGAAAGTCAAACCGTGAGACAGCAACCGGGCGGGTCTTCCTCACTGATCCAAAGCGAGAACGCGCCATCTGGGAGATCTCGGCGCTCGACAGAAACGAGCAATGCGTGACGTCATGCGTCCGCCGTACATGTCATGACACCAGAGTCAGCATCTTGGGCAGAGGCAACGGGTGACATGAGCGGGTGGATGGACTGGTTGCCGTGGTTGTACACGAGTCCCAACAAGGGACCGAGAGGGCAGCTCGAAGACTCGACCGCACCGAAATAGAGAACCACGCGGCTGATGAAGGCAATAGCGGGCGGGGAGCCAACCAACCCCAATTCCTGCCAGAGATCGACAGAGGCTGTGGTATCAGCAGCGAAGCCCGTCGTGTAGATGTCGCCCACCTCTGCGCCTTTAACGAGCACGATTGCTGGCAACGCTGTGACCTCACCGGAAGGCAGCTCGGGGGGAATCTTCGGGTTCTGGCCGTCATGTTCGATGGCGGCTGGCAAGTATCGGCAGGAAAAGACGAGGCGAGATTGTCCTGCTGCCCACACCATGCCACTGGTAGTGAACTCGACATCAATGCCGTCAGGATTGTCGTGCAGCATGCCCACGAAAGCATCCACAATGAAACTGTCACATTCCAGGTTCCGAACAGTGATCCCTCCCGGAATCAGCACTTCGTCAGTGAACGAGTATCCGTCTGGCGGTCCGCGGAAGCTGGTGCAGTCTGCATGGCCAGCAAGCGCTGTCCGGATCTCGATCCATGCCAGCGGGACAGTGCCCGCTCCAGGTCCGACCGCAGTCTCAACACCACTGATGCTGATCGATTCAAGAGCCCAACCCCCGTTGATCGGCGGCCAAGGCAAGGAGATTCCGAAGGGGGGATTCGCCAGGGTACCCCAACCACCTCCGCCACCGATGAGGCCAGAATCGGGTGTGGGAAATGTCTCGAAGGCGAACGTACGAATCACTCTCATGTCGGTAGCGTTCGCGACGAGGAGCCGAATCGATGCAGTGAAATGATCGGGGTTCTCTTCGACGATGCGTAGATCATCTTCGCTGTCCGCGTACTGCGCCAACGCTGCCTCATATGCCTCGGCCTTGCTGATATATCGCCAGTCGATGACGCCAGACTGCGTCGTGAGCGTCTCGGCAATGAGTTGCAGCTGCTCGTCATCAATATCGTTCGCGAGATACAACTCCAGAACCATGCCCTCAACAGTTCCACTGGCTGGAAGCGCATCGGCCCAGACCACAGAGCAAACAGAACACCAACAGCCCCAATGATGAGAAACACCGCCGCTGCCGCCATGACGGCAACGAGCGGACCTCTCCACCCGTATGCATTGCCAGCGGTCGGCTTCGGGATCGCGGACCATGCAGGAGCCTCAGGAGCATTGGCATCGGACCGCTCGTAGACACCTTCGAACACCTCAGCCAGGTGATCATCATTCAGGGGCATCCAGCACCTCCTCCAGTATGCGACGCGCAAGATGCAGGTAGCGACGAACCGTGCCAGGGCGACAACTCATTGCTGTTGCGGCCTCAGACGGTGTGAACTGGAGCCAATACGCCAGATACGTTGCGGCTCGTGTTGTACGGGAAGATCAATGACGGCATCAAGTCCCGTGTCGAGTTCCATTGCTGGAACGGTGTCAGGTGTCACGAGCTGCACGGCTTGGCGATGCGCGTAGTTCCGCTTGTGCGTCTTTGCTTCGTTCCCAATGGCTCGAAACAGATACAGCCTCGGATAATCCAGGTCCGACAATCTTCGCTTCGTGAGGTGTAGCAATGACCCCGTGAACTCGCAAAGCAAAGGGACGGGTTGTGGTTCCCATGTTGAGCGATGCACAGACAGGCAAGACGCCGTGTTACCAGCCCAGCTCGACCGCGAGCGTGTCGCTGACGACGGCGAGGGCGTCGCCTGGGAGGCCGGGATCCGCCACCTGACTGCCAAGTTCTACAGCCCACTGCTCATCGGTAGGACTGTTCCGGAATTCATGGAGGAGAATCGACCGACCGAGCAGAACACGCACCAGGGCCATACAGTCGGCTCCCAGAGCACCGGCCTGCGCCAGCTGCCTCAAGTCAAAGAGATCGCGTGCGGCGGCGCGCTCGACGTACGCCGTGAGCTTCATCGCACCAAAGGCGTCGATCGTGGGGACGGGCAGCTCAACAGAGTGCGGCAGGTCCGAGTATTTGAGACGTACCGGCATGAGCTGCGAGGGCAGCTGCATCCACTCGTGTCGGCGCAGGATCACTTGTACCTGAACACGCAGATCGTCAACACTCAGGGCATAGGTAACAACACCGCCTCGACTCGAACGCGAGATCACGGCAATGCCGGGGAACTCAAGGCGTACCGCGTTCGTGGCACGATCCACAAGTTTGTCGGCGTCCCCTTCAACCAGGTGCAGGTCCAGATCCTCTGACAGCCTGACATCAGGCAGATGGGTCCGGTTCAGGGCGGTTCCCCCGATGAAGATGACACTTTCCGCTCCGGCCACGCCGTCGATCAGGTGTGACAGCAGATGATCTCTTCTCACTTGTCGTTCCGGCACACCAAGAAGCGCAGCGGCGCCTCGTATCTCCCTGTCGTCAATCATCACGGATCCCGAATGAGGATCGATCGGTCGGTTCGACCGGACGAAGGCCTTGGCTCGCCACTGGATGTCGTGGGCGTTCGAGCGTTGGCGCATCGGGGACCAAGGCATCAGCGAACCAGCGTGCCCGCCGATACGATGGGAGGGCACTCTGTGTCCCTGCGAGATCGCGCGCTATCTCCCAGTCGGCTTCCAGTGACAGTGTCCGGAGCACTTCCTCGGCGGTCCTTAGCGTGACGCCCGCTTGTTGGGGCTGGCGAGCAACGTCGAGCAACGCCTGTTCAACCGTACTTACACGACCCTGGCCGAGTTCGCTCCGCCAGACCTGGGTTTCGAACTCTGCTGCATTCCGGTGCAGGAAGTGAACCAGTCCGGCCGTGGTGGTCATGGAGCGTCGCCTCGCTGGTACGGCTACGACCGCGCTACCCAGCGCCCTTGGGACAAGTCCCAGTACTCGAGCGGCAGAGATACCCACGAGTGCGACCTCGCCCACCTCGTAGTCAGCCACGGCGATACCCAAAGCGACCGCTTCGACTTCGGGAACCCACGATTGATCGCCGATCCACGCCGCTTGGGGCACGGCGTAGTAACCGTGTGCCAGGTGGAGGAGCACACCTTGTGAAGCAAGGCGCTGCACCTCTTGGGCGGGAATCGCATACAGGTCCTTGAGGTCGCGAGGTCGCACAACGCGATTCGATCTACGTAACAACTGCTCCGGAATAGTGAGTGAACGCGACATCTCCGCGCTGATTATAGGTTACAGACCTAGTTTCAGCGCGTATTGCGGCCCATTGTGGCTTCACGAACGCCCACGGTTACAAATCGTTGGTTGTTTCATCGATGCCGCTCCTGGGTCTCGACGACATCGATCAGGCCATCGACCGCTGCGAAGTCGGCTCCGTTGGGGGTGTAGAGCGACGTAGGCACGACTACCACCGACATGTGCGACCTCGATCGGCACATCAGGCGACAATACGGCAAGGGTCAGCGTGGCCGCCATGGCAATCAGGTCTGATCGTTCCCCAAGGGCTTCAGCTATACATCGCAGCACACATGCTCGCCCTCCGAGGACACCCAGCCTGATATGCGCTAGCTATGGACGTCGGGCACAGGGATGGATCGCAGCCTCGGGTTAGCCTGCGGTCGTTAAGAAGCACGGCTTAGCAAGGGCGAGCGTCATGGACGATATGAAGTTGATGGGATCGCCCATCGGGATCGGCATTGCCGTCGGAGCAGCGGTCGGTGCGGTGCTTCGAGCGTCGAGCAAGCCGCAAAGTTGACACGACCTGCCCATATCGGCTGCGGATTCAAGGGGCCATTGCAACACCTCGGCGAGTCTGTCTGACGGTGTCGATCATTCAGGGGTCTGCTGCTGGAGGTTCCTGACCGGAAGCCCGATGATGTCAGGACCCGAATTCGATGGTGAGCATGAAGAGGCCGGCCTCGTTGGAATTGGAGTCCGATCGAAAGAACATCGCGAGGTCTTGCTTTCCGTCGTTGTCGGCGAGTCGCGTGAATCGGATCCTGAACTGTGCCGTGTCTTCGCCGCGGTCAACGGCTGTCTGCACAGCCGACGTGACATCGCATTCGATCGACGTGTTGTCGACAACTCTGCATTCAGTGGCCGACCCGATAGACGGAAGGTCGAAAACCTCAGGTGCGAAAGACTCATAGGCGACCGGTTCGACAAGGAGAGGCCCGAGATCCTCGAACGGACTTCCGGCAACCTGGAGCGCATCGGAAGTGATCCGAGCACCGCCGACGCTGAGAGCCGAGGGGAGAGCAAACGTGAGATACATGTGGACGCCTACACCCTCGGGAAACGAAGCGTTGAGGTTGTCGCCGGCGAACAGGCCTGTACCGGTCCCTGGGAATGCGGTCGGTGTGTGCCCTTCCAGCGATCCGCCATCGTTCGAGATCGCAACGTCCGGTTTGGTTGTGAAATCGGTGGAAGTCGTAGCCGGTGTCGATGCGCTGGAACAAGCGGAGGCGATGAGCAGGACGCCGGACGCGAGTGCGAGCCTAGCGATTGCCATCGAGAATCCCCTGAGCCGTGTACGAGGCGGTTCCGATTTCTGCCTCTGAGAGTTCCATTCCGTTGGTACCCGAGAACATCAGGCGACCGGAGTCATCGGTTGTGTGGTGTAAACCGAGAATGTGCCCGATCTCGTGACTGGAAACCCTCTCGTCGTGGACCGATGGCTGATCGGTGACGAAGAAGGTACGAGTGCCGAGCGGTGCGACTCCGTTGACCGTGCCGAGCGTGCGAACGTAGAAACCGTTGATCGTCGCGGCCCCTGGAATGGTGATGACACCGGCAAAGGCTGCATTGAGGAAGCTCGCTGTATCGCCTTGGTCGAGGGCGATCAGTACGTCACTCGGCGAAGCGATACGCTCGATGGTCTTCACAACGAGTTCTATCCCTGCCTGTTTCCAAATGGCCCGCATAGCTGCCGCGATATCGTCGATTTCGGCGAGAGTACGTTGGGAGGAGAGCGATGAGTCCTGTCCGCTTTCGACGTCATCCACGACATATAGCGACAGCGAGATCTGGATCGGGGCGCTGATCGTTGACGGTGTCTCTAGCACCGCCGCGTCTGAGGCCGAGCTGCACGCTGAGAGGACAAGCAGGAGAAGGGCAAGGAACCGCACCCAGCTGCAACGCACCGTATCCCACTGGGATTCCGTCGTTTCAAGCTCGATCAAGGGAATAGGTCGGAATACCTATCCAGCGAGTCCCACAGCCTCCGATATATATGCAGTACCAGGCGTGAAACCGAAAGCAGACGCCATGCAGAACACATTCGAGACATCGAACAAAGAGCGGGGGGCGTCCATGGTCGAGTACGCCATGCTCATCGCGTTCATCTCGATTGTCTCGGTCGCCGCGGTCGGGCTGTTGGGCGGTTCGGTCACCGAAGCGTTCACGGGAGCAGCGGACGGGATGGCTACTCAACCCGCGAAGGAATACGTCTCAGCCGGTATCGACGGCGAGCTCCAAGCAACATTCGAGGTTTCGGGCGGAAAGGTGGCTCTCGGTACGGTAGATGCGGACGGCTGGACGTACAAGGTCACCAAGGACACGGGGCGCAGAGTCGTCGTGAAGTTCACCAATTCCACGTCGAAGAAGATCGTCTCGGTCAAGGGATGGCTCAACAAGAAGGACGCATTCAAGACCAAGGTCAAGGTCATCCGCCAGGGCAAGACCTGATAGGCATTCCGGCAGTCGCCCGCCAACCGCAAGACATTCGACTCCGACTTTCGACCCTTCGAGAGCATCGTTCAGCGCCCCGGCCGTCCACGATGGCGCTAAACGGCATTCATCATCACAATCGGAAGTCTCCGTATCTCATCTGTGAGCGTCGTGCCCTGTTGCATCGGTCGGTAGCGCTTCTCATGTTCTTCTCAGGCAATACGCGCGAGCTATCCGGGATGCTCCGATAGCTTTCGGGGGTACACCCCATAGGAGTAGAAATGAACCGAGCCCTCGTCTTGATCGTGGTATTTGGTCTGATGGCTGCGGCATGTAGTGGCACCGACAGCGACGGCGTCGCGTCCCTGAGAGCCTCGTCGACCACCATCGCACAGGACTCGTCGGTCGACTCCGCGGCTGGAGATGAAGAAATCCTCCTCGAGTTCGCTGCGTGCATGCGAGACAACGGTGTCGATGATTTCGAGGATCCAACCTTCAATTCTGACGGTGTGCCTGAGTTCAACATCCGGGGCTCAGACACCGACCGTGAAACCACGCAGGCCGCATTCGAGGCATGCAAGGAGAAACTCGAAGGACTTGCAATCGGGCCGGGAAGCGTCGACCTGACCGAGGTGCAGGACACCCTTGTCGAGTTCGCCGGGTGCATGCGTGACAACGGATACGACATGCCTGATCCCGACATTGCAAGCTTCAGGGGTCCCGGTGGCGGTCCCTTCGGAGGTCAGATCGATCCGGACGATCCAGATTTCATATCCGCGATGGAGGAGTGCGAATCGATCTTCCAGAACCTCCCATTCGTTGGTGGAAGCGGATCTGGTGGTCGGGGCGGGAACGGATAATGACCGCAACCGAACCTCCGGACACCGATACGAGCGGAGCCATCGGAATCGATACGACTCCGTCGAACGGAGAGCGTGACGGGCGCCGCTGGTGGCCGTGGATCGTAGGTGCGCTCGTGATCGCGGCTGCGGTTGCTGTGGCGGTCGCGGTGACGAGTTCTTCGAGTACGGCCACGGACCTCGGCAGCAAGGAATTCTCGACAGCGACCGTGGTTCAACGCAACATCGTCGTCACCGAAACCGTCTCGGGCACACTCGGATACGGCGATGCAGAAGCCATAGTCTTCAGGACGTCGCCGGACGGAATCGAGACCGTATACGGCGGCCTTGCGGGAGTTGTCACCAGCGGTCCCGACGAAGGCATCGTGGTGACCGCAGGCGAGGTTCTATACAAGGTCAACGCGGCACCGGTTGTGATCCTTTACGGTGACACACCGGTGTACCGGACGATCGATCGCAGGACGAGCGACGGTGAAGACATCATGTTCCTCGAACAGTCACTTGTCGACCTCGGTTATGACCCCGACGGTGACATCGAGATAGACGACGAGTTCACATCAGCGACTCGCGCTGCCATTGAACTACTTCAAGAAGACATCGGAGCGGAAGTAGACGGGGGGTTTTCACTTGGCGAGATGCTGTTTGCTCCCGGCCCGACATATGTTGCTGACGCTCTGGTGCGAAACGGCGACCAGGTCCAGTTCGGTCAGCCTGTGATCGCTCTGTCTGCGGCCCCGGAGGGCACGTTCACGTGGATAGCCGACGAAGGAGTGATCATCGAGCAAGGGAGTGTGTTGTATCGCGTTGATAACCGACCGACGGTGCTTCTCTATGGCGAGATTCCTGTATATCGAGCCATGGCCTCAGGAGTCGAAGGGGAAGATGTTGCACAGCTCCAAGCTGCTCTGATCGCCCTCGGGCTGGCTACCGATGACGTCAGGGTCGGTACTTTCGACGATGCGACGCTTGAGGCCGTTGTTGCCTGGCAGCTGCTCACAGGTGCGCACCCCGACGGTGTGGTCAACGTGGGCGAAGTTGTGTTCCTCCCTGACAGCCTCCGTGTTGGCGACGTAGTTGCATCGATAGGCGATACCGCGATGAACGGCTCACCTGTGATCATGACGTCCGCAAGTTCCACCTTCGTGACCGTGGAGTTGGCGACGACTGACCAATCACTCGTCGACGTCGGAGACGCGGTCGAGATCGAGCTACCGGATGAGGTCGTTGTCGCGGGGACGGTCACATCCATCGGATCCGTTGCCCAGACGAACCAAGCGGGTGAGAGCTTCTTCGAGATGGTCGTGGCGATCAACGATCCCGAGACGACCCTTGGATTGGACGAAGCACCGGTCGATGTCGATATTGTGTCTGACTCTGCGAGCGATGTGCTCGTGGTGCCGGTGACCTCCCTCGTCGCGCTCGCGGAGGGCGGCTATGCCGTTGAGGTCGTGGGCGACGGATCGACGTATCTCGTCGGTGTCGAAGCCGGACTGTTCGCAGATGGACTTGTTGAGGTCACAGGGACCGGTTTGTCTGCCGGAGACCTTGTCGTAGTGCCGTGAGCAGAGCGATCCACCTTGTGCGAGTCGTCAAGACGTACGAGGGTTCGCCACCGGTGCACGCCCTTGCCGGGGTCGATCTTTCGATCAACGATGGAGAGCTAGTCGCCATCGTTGGGCCGTCTGGTTCTGGAAAGTCGACCCTGCTGCACATCATGGGCACTCTCGACCGTGCGACATCCGGTCGCGTCGAGATTGCCGGAGTCGATGTCGCTGAGCTTCCGGATCCCGACCTCTCAGCCCTCCGGGCGCACCACATAGGATTCGTTTTCCAGCAGTTCTTCCTGCTCGCCGGTGAATCAGCGCTCGACAACGTCGCCGACGGTCTTCTCTACACGGGGATGGTTCTGAAGGACCGGCGTGAACTTGCGGCCGACGCGCTTGCCCGTGTTGGCCTTGCGAGCCGCGCAAGCCACATGGCAACGAAGCTCTCTGGTGGCGAACGCCAACGAGTCGCTATCGCCCGAGCCCTTGTCGGCAGCCCCCGCCTCGTACTTGCGGACGAGCCGACAGGGAACCTCGACAGCAAAACAGGTGCGGACATCCTCGGACTCATGATGGATCTCAACACCGAAGGCACAACGATCGTGGTGATCACGCATGATCGTGCGCTCGCCGATCGTCTTCCGCGACAGATCTCCATGCTCGACGGAGCGATCGTCGAAGATCGGCTTGGGGTATCAGCATGACGACCGCAAAGGAACGGCCACCATCGCGCCTTGCACCGGCGGACATGGCTCGCGCCGCAGGCATCGGTCTGCGCACCCGAAGGTTGCGTTCCGTTCTCTCCGCCCTCGGCATCATGATCGGGATCGGTGCCATGGTTGCGGTCCTCGGTCTGTCTGAGAGCTCGAAATCCGATCTGTTGGCCCAGTTGGATGCTCTCGGCACCAACATGCTGCAGGTCCAGGCCAGTTCAGGAATCGGACTCGGTCCCGGCACGCTTCCCGACGAGTCGGTCGCGATGGCATCCCGCATCGGACCCGTCGAAACCGTCTCGTGGGTGGGCGAGGTGCAAGGAGCTCGTATCTACAAGAACGATCTCGTGCCAGACACCCAGACTGGAGGTCTCAGCGTGGTTGCTGCAGATCCGGATCTGCTCGATACGCTTCAGGGCACGATGGCCGAAGGTGTCTTTCTCGACCAGGCAACACCCGATTTTCCCGTGACCGTGCTCGGCTCGGTGACGGCTGAGCGCCTGGGTATCCACACGCTCGAAACGCCGACCGTCGTGTGGCTTGGTGATGAGTGGTTCAGCGTTGTCGGCATCATGGATTCCCTTGCTCTGTCTCCCGACATCGACCGAGCAGCGCTCGTCAGTGCGAATGCTGCAGAGACCTATCTGGGATACGACGGCGTCATCCGCACGGTCTATGTTCGCGCGGACCCGAGCGAGATCGATGATGTGCGCAATGTCATGCCTGCGACTGTGAATCCTGAGAACCCCGACCAGGTGCAAGTCACGAGACCTTCTGATGCGTTGGAGGCACGAGAGGCAGCAGACACTGCGCTCACGAACCTGTTCCTTGGCCTTGGCGCGGTTGCTCTGCTCGTGGGTGGAGTCGGTATCGCGAATGTGATGGTGATCTCGGTCATGGAGCGTCGCGGCGAAATCGGGCTGCGTCGTGCGCTGGGTGCCACCCGACGTCATATTGCTGTGCAGTTCCTTGGTGAATCCCTTCTTCTTGCGAGTATCGGTGGAGCTGCAGGTGTGCTGCTCGGTGCTCTTGTCACGGCTGCATATGCGGCATCCCAGGGGTGGGCCGTTCTGATCCCGACGGTCGCGATCGTCGGAGGCATCGTTGCCGCCCTGCTGATCGGCGCTGTCGCAGGTCTCTACCCGGCGATGCGGGCTGCAAGAGTGTCCCCGACGGACGCGCTTCGCACGTTATGACGAACGCTGAGTCACCCGCGCACGCTCTCTTGGTGACCTGCGGCTAGACGAGCTGGTAGAACCGCCACGCGTCGGTTTCGATGGGGAGTATCTCGACATTCGTGAATCCGGCTTCGCGGGCGTACGTCCTGAGCGTGTCGGGGCGCATCACGGTGCCGGTACCGACGGAGTCGCCATGTGCCATACCGTCGGGGAGACAGATGAAGTTCGAGAACCCGTACATGAACTGTTCCACCTCGTCGGCATCCGGGTGGAATGCCTCTGACACCTTCTCATCCATCACGACAACAACGCCGTCGTGCGCAACGAGTCGTCGCATTGTCTTGAGAGTCGACACCGGATCCGAAAGATCGTGGATGCACTCGAATGCGGTAACGATGTCGTAGTCGCCTGCGACCGATGGATCGCCTGCATCGATCACGTGGAACTTCACTCGATCCCCCACCCCGGCCTGTTCGGCATGGACGCGGGCGGCTTCAACCGATGGTTGATCGAGGTCGAAACCATCAACCGAGACGCTCGGGTAACCCTTGGCGAGCGCGATCGATGACCAGCCAAAGCCGCTTCCGATGTCGGCAACCCGTCCCCCTGCTGCCAAACGGTCGTCGAGCGCAGGCACATTTGCAAACCACTCCTGTGCGAGCAGGTTCATGAAGTGAGGTCGATTCATGTCCCCCTGGGACTCGCGCATGTCGTCTCCGAACTCATCCCACGACACGCCGCCGCCGTTGCGATGTGCATCGAGAACAGCGGATAGTTTCATGCCGGCGGCTGCGAGCATGCGTGCGAGGGGAGCCATGTACGACAGGCTCAACCTGTCCGTGAACACCTCGACGTATTCGGGCGGAAGCGTAAAACGAGGCGGTCCGCCGCTGCCCGGTGACGTGTCGACGTTGATGAAGCCGGACACGGCCTGCTGTTCGAGCCACTCTCTGGTGTAGCGCTCCTCGGTGCCGGCTCGCTCGGCTAGCTCGTGGCTCGTCATCGAGGGGTGTCCAGCGAGAAGCTCGTAGTACCCGAGTCGGTCGCCGAGGTAGATCGCGAACACATCGAATGTTCCGAGAGCCGCTTCAAAGATCCGCTCTGTGAGGGCTTCACCCGTCTGCTCACTCGTGGTTGTTGTCATCGTTACGCCTTCCGATCTGGATTG
>BTQL01000059.1:0-13728 GCA_036985855.1 Acidimicrobiia bacterium
ACCCCAGTCGAAAGTGTCCGTGGTGAACGCGACGATCTCAGGAACGTCACCGGGAAGGGCCTCGCGGAATTGCATGTAGTGAGGTTACGGAAGTTCCACAACCTCGGGCCCGCAAACCCGCACCTCGACCTCCGAATCCGTGATTTAGCTTTGAGACCTCGGTGGGCAGTTGGCCTGCAAACTACCCTGGAGTTGCAACGGCATTGAAGGTTGCGAAGAAGTTTTCGACACCGCGTGTCCAGACCTGAAGTTCCCCTCGGATCGTCGAGGGTGTATCGTTTGGCCGTGACCTCGCGGACGATTGGACCCTGTCTCATAGGCCGCTTGACTGCCATTCGCCAAGCCGTTTCGTGGTTTGACGGTTCGCAAAGGACGAAGTTGAGCAACGGAGCTGACTCGAACATTCCTGTGGTCGACCCGTGTCGCCGCCTCCTGACTCGCTGGCGTGAGGACCCGTTGGGTACCTACCAAACTTGGTTTCTCTGGGAAGAGCGGCTGAAGAACTTCCGCTCCATTCGGCAGGGCATTTCGGTGGTCGTAGCCGAAATTGAAGCGGGTACTTTCGGCAACGTCTACAAGGGCTCCTCGCTCGAAACGGTCGTCAAGTCCATCGCTGAACAGAGGCAGATCTTTCGAGGTGCCGACCACGCCTTTCTCTGGAAGCCGAAACTACGCATTCCTGACATCTACGAGAATCCTGAGAACCAGCTCGCTTTCGGCCGTTTCCTCCAGACTTGCGTCGGATGTTCCGGCGAGGAGTCGGAAGTCATCGAGGCTATCCGCGCGTTGGATCGTGCAGCGATCAAGGGTCTTGGACCAGCCGCCGCCAATATTCTCTACTTTCTTCACCCAACTGTGATTCCGCCCACCAATACCAAGATTGTGAAGGGCTATAACGCCGTGACTGGGGCCAACGTGAAGTTGGGCCGGTGGGACGGCTACCTGGCGATGCGTCGTGGGATTCTGGAGTTGAACTCGAAACATCGAGATCTTCTTTCCAACGACCTCGGTGCGATTGCTGGGTTCCTGTTCGATATCGGCTCTGGGAGGTACCCGGCGCCGCCACGGGATCTGGATGAGACGGCACTTGCTCAATGGGAAGCGGAACTTGCGGACGTCCGTGCCGAGTCCGACCGCGCCAACCGTGCGATCCAGGCAGCGCACGATCAGGACCACACTCACACTCAGATCCAGGGGTGGCTACGGGATCTGGGGGTGGCTGTGGGATTCGAAGTGTGGATCGCAAGCAACGACGTGAATCGTCCCTACGACAACGGGCATCTGTCAGATGGTTGCCTTCATACTCTCTCGGAGACTTTGAAGGAGAGCCCATCTTTCGATGCAATTCGGTTGATCGACGTGCTCTGGATCGATCCGGAAACGGGTCGCGTACAGGCCGCCTTCGAAGTCGAGCACACGACCTCGATTTACTCCGGAATCCTGCGGATGTCAGACTTAGCGCTCGGTCTCGAACATGATGACTTATCGCTGTTCCTGGTTGCCCCCGATGCCCGCGAGGCTGACATTTGGGATCAGTTGAAGCGTCCTGCCTTCAGCCGAGTGGCCGATCTTTTGGACGTTCACTTCATCGCCTACAGTGAGCTGAAGAAGAATCGCGAGGCCATTGCCCGATTCGGACAGGGCATGAAACCGATCGAGGCCATCGCCCGAAAGCCTTGGTGAGGAGTTCGTCTCACCCCGAGAGCGCCGGCGGTTGTTGAGGGGTTCCTGCGCGACAGCTGAAATCTAAACGTCTGGCGTCTGACACCCGAGCTACCAGCGATGCAGCTCTTCTGCGTGTTCGACGATGCCGTCGACCGATGGCATCACCTGCTTCTCGAGAGATGCGGCGAACGGGAAGCTCGGGACATCCGGTGCGGTGTACCGCACCACCGGTGCATCGAGCCACTCAAACGCCTTCTCTGAGATCTGTGCCGCCACCTCGGCGCCGAACCCGAGGAATCGATTGTCCTCGTGCACTATCAGTACCTTGGATGTTCGTTGGATCGCTGCTTCGATGGATGGCCAGTCGAGCGGCTTGAGCGACCGGAGGTCGAGCACGGTAGCCTCGATGCCTCGTTCGGCGAGAAGGTCGCCAGCCTCGACGGCAGAATGCGCCATTGTGCCGTAGGCGATGATCGTGAGATCGCTGCCGATCCTGCGTAACGCCGCCCGTCCGAGCGGGACCGAATAGCCGGATTCGGGAATCGGCCCCTTGGCCAAGCGATAGAGCTTCTTCGGCTCGAGGTACATCACGGGATCGGGGTCCTCGAGCGCCGAACGCAACAAACCATAGGCATCGGCAGGCGTCGAAGGGATGACGATCTTTATCCCAGGAACATGTGCGTAGAACGCCTCGATCGACTGGGAGTGATACAGCGCACCACGGATCCCGCCGCCATAGGGGCTGCGGATCGTCATGGGAAGTGACCAGCGTCCGTTTGAGCGGTAGTGGGTGCGTGCCATCTCTGAGATGATCTGATCGAATGCGGGATGGATGAAGTCGGCGAACTGGATCTCAGCGAGGGTCATCGTGCCGGTCGCAGCAGTCCCGATCCCTATACCGATGATGAGTGCCTCCGCGATCGGAGTGTTGAAAGAGCGATCCTCACCGAACGCATCGCTGAGACCCTTCGTCGCCTTGAATACGCCACCCTTTGGATCTGCCACATCCTCTCCGAACACGATCATGTCGTCATGATCAGCCATGAGATCGTGCATGGATTTGTTGATCGCCGTGATCAGGTTCCCGTCTTCGCCTTCTGGTTGCGGTTCGATCGTCGTCACCGGATCAGTCGGAACGATGTCATCGACGAATACATGACTGAAGGGGTCCGATGGATCGGGAGATGACTCAGTCGCCTTCACAGCTGCCGCGATCTCCTCGACGACGGCTGTCTCGATCTCGTGCTCGAGGGTTTCGGTCAGAATTCGCTGCTCGACGAGGTACTGCCTGAAGTTAGGGATCGGATCCTTGCGCCGCCAGAGCTCGACCTCCTCTCGGCTGCGGTAAAGCTTGTCATCGTCATCAGATGTGTGTGCGTAGTACCGATAAGTCTTCGCCTCGATGAGCGTCGGGCCTTCGCCTGTTCTGGCTCGTTCCACCGCGGCGGACATCGCACCGTATACCTCGAGCACATTGTTCCCGTCGACGACGACACCGGGCATACCGTATCCGACTGCCCTGTCTGCGATCTGACCGGCGAATTCGTCGACCGCGGGCACAGAGATGGCATACAGGTTGTTCTGGATCAGGAAGATGACGGGAAGCTTGTGGATTCCGGCGAAGTTCATGGCTTCGTGCCAGTCACCCTCAGAGGTGGAACCTTCGCCACCGTCGACCACGACGACCGCGTCGCTACCGCTTCGCTTCAGCTCGTATGCAACGCCGCACGCTTGCGGGTATTGCACACCGATGACCGATCCCTGCGTGAATATGTTGAGGTCCGGCTCCGACCAGTGGTTCGGCATCTGGCGACCGCCGCTCGATGGATCAGACTCTTTGGCGAACACGCCGGCGAACACATCTTCCGCCGACATGCCTGCGGCGAGGACGTACGCAACGTCGCGGTAGTACGGCATCGACCAGTCCTTCGACGGGTCGATGGCCGACGCCGCACCGACCTGGGTCGCTTCGTGACCCGAAACCGAAACGACGAACGGAACACGGCCCTGGCGGTTGAGGGCCCACATGCGCTCATCGAGCTTCCGGGCGAGCAGCATCTTTCGATACAGTTCGACGACGTCGTCTTCGTTGAGACCGAGTGCGGTGTGATCGATCACGCTATCGAGTCCCAACGTCACGACTCGTCTCCTTGTTTCCGTGCGGCTTCGATTCTGGTCTCTGCAACATGCTCGGCAGCCGCCTCGGTACTGATACCGAGTTGGTCGGCCGTCTTCAAGATCACGGTGAGATTGTTGTAGATATTGTCGACCATCCGATCCGATTTCTCAATCGAGTATCCGCCGGTCTCAGCCGCGATGTTGATGATGCCACCTGCGTTGACAACGAAGTCTGGGGCATACAAGATGCCTCGTTCCGCAAGACGGTCGGCGTCGCGGGCCTCGGCGAGTTGGTTGTTGGCGGAGCCAACCACGGCGGCGCATGCAAGGTGCGGGATGGTCGTCTCGCTGAGATCCGCGCCGAGTGCGCATGGTGCATACACGTCACAGTTCGCTTTGTGGATCTCGTCGACGGCCACGACTTTGGCACCGAATTCGCGTGCAGCCATATCGGTAGCGTTGTCGTTCACATCCGCTACGACCAGTTCCGCGCCGTCGTCGGCGAGCATTTCCGCTAGGGCATACCCCACCTTGCCAACACCTTTGATGGCGACCCTTCGTCCATGAAGATCGTTCGTTCCCCACAGGTGGTCACTTGCCGCCCTGATCGACGCGACGACGCCGCGAGCGGTAGCGGGCGAAGGGTCGCCGGACCCGCCATTCTCGATGGCCAAGCCGCTGACGAATGAAGTTCTGGTGGCGACGATCTCCATGTTTGCAACAGTTGTGCCTACGTCCTCTGCCGTCACATATCGGCCTGAAAGACCATCGACGAACCGTCCATACGCGCGGAACAGATCCTCGCTTGCGAGCTGCTCGGGGTCGCCGATGATGACCGCTTTTCCCCCACCCTGGGCGAGACCAGCGGCTGCTGCTTTGTAGGTCATGCCTTTTGAAAGCCTGAGAACGTCGACAAGTGCCGCCTGCTCATCGGGGTATGGATAGAAACGTGTCCCCCCGAGAGATGGGCCTAACACCGTGCTGTGGATCGCAACGATCGCCCTGAGTCCGGATTGGTGATCGATTCCGAAGTGCACAGATTCGTGCGTTTCCGTGCCGATCGTCTCGAATACTCCCAAGACAGGCCTCCGGTGGGTGGTGCTGGCGCCCGCGTGCGGCGTACTCATATGTTAGTAACACGATACCCGGCTACTCCGCCCTGCCGAAGGCGTAGGCTCAGTGGGTGATCAAGACGGCCTACTTTCGAACGTACCTGCCCGCGGGCCGTGTCGGTGCATTGCCGCCCGCAGGCGAGGAGAACGGTCGGCTGCCTGTGAAACACGACGGGCCGTTCTTGTGGACCGAATCCACAGCAGACGATGCCCTGTTCACGGTTTGGCAGGGCGAGCAGTACGCGTGCCCGAGGAACACCAGGATCCGTATGATCGAAGGAGTGCTCGCGTTCACAAAGACCTATCCCGCAATGCATCTGGTTGCCGAGATCGAACGTCTGAAACTCGTTGCCGAGCTTTCGGAACTGAGGACTGCGACACCGCTCTCGCGTAGCTACATCCTGTCTTCCCCATGGCATGTGCCGCTGCGGTGGTTTTCGGCATTCGCCCCCTCCGAGCGGGAGTTGTACGAGACGTCAGAGGGACCCTCGATCCGGTACCGAACCTCCATCGGCGAGGCGGTAGACAGGGTCCATTGGTCGGCAACAGTGCTGGCGAACGCCGGTTTTCCTGAGCAGGTCATCGAGCGCGTCAATGATCTGGAGCGGTGGCTCATGGAGTATTCAGCCGAATCGATGGTCGAGTTGGACTATGACCGGGTTGCTCAGGTGTTCTCAGCAGCGGACATCGCTCTCGACGAGTCGGTCGAAGACGTCAGGAACAGCCTGCTCGCTCTCGAACGCGGCGACGGAGAAACATCTCAGCGCCACTACGAGACAGTGGCTTCCCGCTGGTTCCACGCGCAGGCGTTTACGTTCTCCAACTAGCGCCGCTGTTGCGAAACATAGGCGGTACGGTCGCCGGCGCCCATGTACCGTCTACCGTTTCTCGTCAACGGTTTCCAGATCCATCGCGACGTCGAGTGCTGGCGCTGAGTGCGTGAGCCAGCCGACTGAGATCACGTCAACTCCGGTTTCTGCGATCTCGCGTACGGTCTCAAGAGTGACGCCACCGGACGCCTCCGTGCGCATCGAACCATTGACGATCCTCACTGCCTCGCGGAGCTCTCGGGATGTCATGTTGTCCAGCAACACGACATCTGCATCGGTGTTGACGGCCTCGGTTAGTTGATCGAGCGTATCGACTTCGATCTCTACCAACATTCCGGTCCCAACGAGAGCCCGCGCCTTTGTTACGGCGTCGGCGATCGACTCCGATGCGAGCAGATGGTTGTCCTTGATCATCACAGCGTCGTATAGACCCATCCGGTGGTTCACACCACCACCTATTGCGACTGCGTACTTCTCGAGCGAGCGGAGTCCCGGTGTCGTCTTTCGGGTGTCCGATATCACGGTGCCCGTCCCGTCAACGGCGTCAACAAAGGCGCGCGTTGCCGTGGCCACGCCGGAGAGACGACCGAAGAGGTTCAGCGCGACCCGTTCGGCGGTGAGCAGCGATCGCGTCGACCCGGCTGCTTCGACAACAACGGTGCCGGCATCGACCATGTCTCCATCATTCGCTTTCCGAGTGACTGTGAGCGCGGCGTCGATGTGGGCGAAACACATCGTGACGATCGGGATACCTGCCATGCAGCCGGACGAGCGGGCGATGATCGTCGCGACAGAACGGTGATCTTGTGGGATCGTTGCAAGAGTCGTGACGTCTCCGATGTCTGCGAGATCCTCTTCGTACGCCCGAGCAATCGTCTCGGTTGCTGATGCTGGGATCTCTGCGGTCATGCTGGTGCCCCGCTCGGTACGAGCGTGAGGTCCATTTGATCTTGCGGTTCAGGAGTCACTTGAGAGCGTTCCGCGAGACCGTTGTCCAGCTCCGGATAGTCGGTTCGGTAATGTGCACCGCGCGATTCTGTTCGCTCGAGCGCCGCGGCAGCGATGAGTCTTGCAACCGCGGAGGAGTCCGACGGCGGTCCGCCGAGTGCAGCGAGCCGTCCGAGTGCCTGCTCGAGACTCTGCTCGTCCCTTGTTATCCCAATGAGGTTCCAGGCGATCTGGCGGACTGCGTGCGTATCGGCCTCGTAGTACCTCGATGCGCGGTCGAAGGCATCGGCAGGAACGCTCCCCGGATCGTTTGAGCTCTCTCGCCCCGATGTGGCAACCGACGACGCAACATGATGGCCCATGACCGCCGCTTCGAGGAGCGAATTGCTCGCCAAACGATTCGCACCGTGTAGTCCTGTCGAGGCCACCTCGCCACAAGCCCACAGACCGTCGATGCTCGTTCGACCCTGTAGGTCGGTGGCGACACCGCCCATGTGATAGTGCTCCGCTGGTGCGATCTCCATCGGCTGGCGCCGTGCATCGATGCCGGCCTCGAGCGCGGCGGTGAAAACGGTCGGGAATCGGTCCTGGATGGATTCACCGATGGCGCTTGTCGCATCGAGGTAGGTGCGATGTCCTGATTGCCTGTGCCGCCATATCGATCTTGCCACGATGTCTCGTGGTGCGAGTTCCGCATCCGCGTGGACGCCGACCATGAAACGAGTCCCATCCTCATCGACGAGCACGGCACCTTCGCCGCGAAGAGCCTCGGTAACGAGGGGGGCGGGATGATTCCTCACGGCAAGAGCGGTGGGGTGGAACTGGACAAACTCGAGGTCGGCGAGCGTCGCACCCTGGCGCGCAGCAGCCGCGAGGCCCGCACCCTGGACATCGCGCGGGTTCGTCGACCTCGCATACACGCCACCGATACCTCCTGAGGCGAGTACGACGGCAGGAGCGAGATGCGCTTGGACCTCTCCACTGTCCGAGAGGGCGAGGATTCCACCGATCGAGTCTCCGATGCGAATGAGGTCGATGAGACGAGTTCGGGGAATCAGCGTGATGTCCTGTCGTTCGACGGTCGCGATTCGCAGCGCTCGGATGATCTCCATGCCTGTTGCATCACCCCCGGCGTGGACGATCCTCCTTGCCGAGTGTCCGGCTTCACGGCCAAGCATGAGATCACCCTCAGGGCCTCGGTCGAAGGCAGCACCGTATTCGATCAGCCAGTCGACGAGCTCGGGAGCGGCCGAAGCGATGGCACGTGCGACGCCAGAGTCCGCGATACCTCCGCCGACGCGCAGCGTGTCTGCCACGTGGACCGAAGGAGCGTCGTTCGCATCGATCGCCGCCGCCATTCCACCCTGGGCGAGGGCGCTGGATCCATCGCCGACGCCCGCCGCAGTGATGATGACCGAACCGTTGAGACCGAGCGCCGTCGAGAGACCTGCAATACCGGATCCGACGATGAGGGGATGCTCGTGGAGGATCCCCTGCACTCTCGCTGAGCTCATCCCACAGCCAGCATGCGATCCACCGCGAGGCGTGCGCTCTCGGCAATGTTGTCATCCACCGTGACTTCGTGTTTCATCTCAGACAGTGCGTCGCGTATACCCTCGAGGGTGATCTTCTTCATATAGGGGCACAGGTTGCATGGACGCACGAACTCGGTATCTGGCGATCCGACCGCGACGTTGTCGCTCATTGAACACTCGGTGACCATCACGACTCTGTCCGGTTTCTCCGTGCGAACCCAGTTGAGCATTCCTGAAGTGGATCCGACGTAGTCAGCTTCTTCGAGAACGTCCGTCGGGCACTCTGGATGAGCGATGATCTGAATTCCGGGGTAGTCCTTGCGGTATTCACGCAGTTCCGCAGCCGTGAAGCGCTCGTGCACCTCGCACGAACCCTGCCACAAGATGATCTCCGTGTTCGTCTGGCCGGCCACCCAGCGACCAAGGTACTGGTCGGGGAGAAAGATGATCCGGTCTGCATCGAGCGACTCGACAACAGCCAACGCATTGCCGGATGTGCAGGTGATGTCGGAGGCCGCCTTCACGGCCGCTGATGTGTTCACATAGGTGACCACGGGTGCGCCGGGGTATCGCTCGCGAAGCAGGGCGATGTCGGCTGGCGTGATCGAGTCCGCAAGCGAGCAACCAGCCTCGAGATCGGGGATGAGCACCATCTTGTCCGGGCTCACGATCTTTGCGGTTTCAGCCATGAAGTGGACGCCTGCCATCACGATGACATCTGCAGTGGTGTCGGCGGCAAGCCTTGCGAGAGCAAGAGAATCTCCCGTGAGGTCAGCGACACCGTGGTAGATGTCAGGGGTCATGTAGTTGTGCGCGAGCACGACAGCGTTCCGTTGCCGCTTGAGATCCTCGATCTCTTCGAGCAACGGGGTGAGGGCTGCGACCTCGACATCAGGAAGGACGTTGTCGAGGCGGCCAGTGATGGTGAGTGCCGTGGTCACAGGCATCCGATCTGCTGTTCTGCCAAGCTGGCGTATCACCAATAACGATACACCCCCCCGCCCGTTCAACTTCCGAGCCCCCAACGAGTCCGGTCGTGAACCCAGGGTTGTGGACCGTACTGAGTCCGGTCGTGAACCCAGGGTTGTGGACCGTACTGAGTCCGGTCCACAACCCAGAGAACGACCGCGGACCCCGGTATCGTAAGGGATGATGTCAACGCCGAAACTGATCGGACTTCTAGTCGCGTGGGTTCTCGCCTCGGTAACGATCGCCGTGGTTGCCGCGATCGTGATCACCGAGCTTCTCGACGTGATCGGTGTGGTGGAATCTGGACAGCGGAGCTACTCCTGGGCGATCAACGTGATCGCTCTCGGTGTGTTCATTGCACTTGTTTCGGTGCCTTTTCTTCTCCGAGACCGTCTCATGGCTGCGGACGACTGACGATCTTGCCTGGCGTAGGCTCCCCCTATGACCGAGCTGCTTCCGCAATCTCCAGACCTCCCTGGCATCACCTGGCGTCCTGCGCGCAAAGACGATGCGGCAGGCATCGTCGGACTGCAGGACGCAGTATTCGAAACCGATGGCGGATGGCGGGAGGTCGAGTCTGAGATCCTCGACAGATGGGGCTCAGACGATTGTGATCCTGGTGTCGACTCCCTCGTTGCCGTTGATGATTCAGGTTCCGTCTTCGTGTCGATCTGGTCCCACGTTCCGTCGGTGGCATCGACGAAGTGGAGGGCTTTCGGCGAGAACTACGTTCATCCGGAGTATCGAAGCCCGGCCGTGAACGCGTTCGTGTTGGAATGGTGGGAAGCGAGGGGTCGAGAGCGTCTCAGCGGAAAACTCGATGGGCTCGGCCAGTTCTATTGGCAGCTTGAATATGACTCCAACGTCAGGAAGATAAGATTTCTCGAGGCGAATGGCTACAAGGCGATGCGCTACTACGACGATCTCGCACGGGATCTTACCCGGCCGCTCAATGACATGCCGTTAGTCGATGGGCTCACAGTCGAGACATGGGAGACGGCCCCTCTTGAGGATTCTCGTACCGTCCACAACGATTCGTTTGCAGATCACTGGGGGTCCCAGCCCATATCTGAAGCCCGATGGGCACGAATACCGAACGAGTTCCATCTTCCGCTCGCATCGTTCGTTGTCTACGATGGTGAGGCTCCGGTCGGATATGTGTCCTGCGCTTCCTATCCGCATGACTTCGAGGACAAGGGTCGGACCGAAGCTTGGATCGAAGGCCTTGGCACAATCAAATCGCACCGCAAACAGGGAATCGCAACCGCACTAGCCGTGCTTGCAATGAAAGAGTTCGTCCGACTCGGCGTGGAGTACGCCGTTTTGGATGTCGACTCTGAGAACCCCACCGGTGCGTACGGACTATACGAATCACTCGGGTTCGTCCACGAGCGGCGGAGTATCGCTTTCACGAAGAAAATCCACCGGAGAGAATTGAAACACAAACATGGGTGAATTGTCGATCGAACGTGATGAGGTCTTTCGTATCAAGACCATTAAGACGCCGGGCACACTTGCGAAGGTTCTCGCAGTTGCGGGAGAGCATGGTGCTCATATCGGTGAGATCGAGACTGTGTACATCGGAGCGGAGTACAACATCCGAGATGTGGCGGTCATCGCCCCCAATCAGGAGGCAGTCGAGAGAATCGCTGAGGCTTTCGCACGAATGGATGGTGTTGAACTGATTCCCGGCCGTGTTGACAAAGTATTTCAACAGCATGAGGGCGGCAAGATCAAGGTACGTTCGAATGCGACGGTGCGAACTCTCCAGGACATGCGTGAGGTGTACACGCCGGGTGTCGCTCGGGTCGTCCAGGCGATCGTTGATGACGAATCTGTCGCAAACCAATGGACGTGGCGAGGCAACACGGTAGCGATCGTCTCCAATGGCACTCGAGTGCTCGGTCTCGGAGACGTTGGACCAGCTGCATCGCTTCCGGTCATGGAGGGAAAGGCTCTTTTCTATGCCCAGCTGGTCGGAGTCAACGCTGTGCCGATCGTCCTCGATACAAAGGACCCCGATGAGATCATTGAGACCGTTCGTCGAATCGCACCCGGTTTCGGTGCGATCCATCTTGAGGACATCGCATCACCGGGTGTGTATCACGTGGAAAGCGTGCTTGATCGCGAGCTGAACATCCCTGTGTTCCACGATGATCAGCACGGGACTGCGGTCGTCGTGGCCGCGGCACTGATTTCTGCTGCGAGGCGTCTCGGCAAAGACCTCGGTGACATGCGCTTCGGACAGGCCGGACTTGGTGCGGCAGGCAGTGCCATCGCAGGTCTTGCGTCGGGTCTTGGGTTCAAGGAGATATGGGCGTATGACCCGTCTGAAGTGGGGATCAATCGTTTCGGCGAGGTGGTCGAACAGGGAGTGACTCTCGAGACAGGATCAGATGGGGCGCACTTCGATGCACTCATCGAGAATTGTGACGTGCTCGTGTTGACGACCGGTCAGCCGGGATTGCTTTCGCCTGAGCGTGTGAGGAAGGGCCAAATCATCATGGCGCTGACGAACCCTGTTCCCGAGATCGAGTACACCGACGCTCTCGCGGCAGGGGCCGCAATCGCTGCCGACGGGAGCATCGTCAACAACGTCCTTGCGTATCCAGGGCTTATCAAGGGTGCGCTTGATGCAAGGGCAGATGCTGTGACACCGAAGATGAAGCGCGCTGCGGCGTTCGCCATTGCGGATGGTGCAACCGCTGGCATGCTGCTGCCTGAGCCCCTGAGTCGATCCGTGCACGAACGGGTGGCAGAAGCAGTCGCGCAGGCTGCTCGCTGAGCGCCGGGCTCGGCCCGTTAGGTGTGCAGTTAGATGGTGTCGTCGTGGTCTCTCGACCCGATATTGATCCAGATCAGGAGCATCAAGATCGCGGTGACGATGCTCACCCAGCTCAGCGGTGTTCCTGCGGCAAAGAGCATTGCTGCAAGAACAACGGCGGCGATGCTGCGGACGGCCTTGGTGAAGCTCCGCTTGGGGACGGGTCTTTCGAATCGTTCACCGTCCTCAACAAAGCCGGGGACGTTGGGGTCGAGATAGGGTTCGTCTTCTTGCAGCGGTTCCATACCGGCACCAAGCATACGGCCGTGACGAAGTTCCATCGACCTCGCTGGTTTCTGGCGTCCGCCACGGCAACATGCTGCCCTGAGGGACGCAGATCCGTTGGAACAGGAAGCAGTGGTGGTCAGCGGCAGGTTCGAACTGCCGACCCCCGGTTTTCCGGACCGGGACGGCGCTTCCGGCATACTCGGCCATTCGGCAGATAGTCCATACACACCAACGGTTTTCACCTTGCACTGTCTCGCGTCAGATCGCCCTGTTTCGTGTAGTCTCGCGGACCAATCGCAGGCCAAACACCGGGCAACATCATCCCACCCAGCCGGATATGGACAGCTGAATCCCAGAGGGTCTCGACGGCACCAGTCAAGTCCCCAACTAGGGTTGGGCAGTGTTTTCCTCGCTTGTCATTGGCGACAAACATTCGAAGTGCATGCTCGTGCTGATTCTTGTTGTGCTGACCGTTGTGGCCGGGTGCACACGCCGCGGAGGGGGCGATACCAGCGACCCATGTCGGTGCCCGACTCTCGTCGAGACGGCGCCAACAATCGATTTCATCGGGGATGGGCAGACACCGATCAAGGTGAGTAGTAACTGGCTGACTGGTCCCCGACCGTTATCGGTCGGCCTCGAATACAACGTGGCATACTCAGATGAGAGGGTCATCGAGATCGCCGAGCGGTTCACCGACGCCGGCTTCACCACGAATACGGATCTTGAGCCTCCGCTCAAGCTGTCGCCGCACTTTGTAGAGGACGAGTGGGAGGCTGTCATCGATGGTGTGACGCGCGACGGGGTCGGGAGTATTCGAATTGTTGTTCGCATCGTGGAGCCGGACCGGGATGCTGCGGAGACGCTTGCTCCGCTCATCGACGCCCTGGGCACGATTCCCTGATTCGATGAGCCCATATCCTCACCTATGCGCCCCCGGCGAGGCGAATATCTTGCCGGCAATGGACGGTCAGGCAGGTCGTACGTCAGCTCGCCCTTCTCCCTGATCGGGGGGCCGTATCCGTGGTTCCCGAACGCCAGCCGGGGGATTGTCGGGACGGTCACGAAACACGGTAAGACCAGTGCGCTCGTACAGGTGCATCCCGATCGTGGACATCTGCGGGAGAACCGGAACTGTGTCGACCAACTCCAAGGGCAAACCAATGGGCTGCTCAGAGTCACACAAAGAGCACGAGGACCAGACCCCAACGAGCACCCTGCCCTGTGGACTCGATGCCTGCCTCAACATCAGGAACCCCGGCCCATCTGTGCTGAGACAAGATCTGCATTCCCATTCGAGTAGATCGGGCATCCACGAAGTGTACCGAACCGCCCATATCGGCGGTGGTTTCAAGGGGTCATTGCATCGCTTCGGCGAGTTTTTCTGATGGTGTCATCCATCCGAGGGTTTGTCGAGGCCGATTGTTCAACGAGTAGGCGGCCTGATCGAGGTCGGCTTGGGTGTGGATGGACAGATCGGTGCCTTTCGGGAAGTACTG
>BTQL01000060.1:0-13418 GCA_036985855.1 Acidimicrobiia bacterium
AAGACCCGGACAGCGCGTTCGCTCAAAGCGAGCGTATCCGCCGCTGGGCGCGAGACTCGGGACACGAACTCATCGCGATCTGCCAGGACGGCGGCACGGCGATGGCGCCATCTGAACGACCGGGGTTCCGCGCACTTTTGGAGATCGTCCGTCAGGGAGGCGCAGATGCTGTCGTTGTGGGGCGCCTCGATGCCCTATCACCCGACATCATCACGCAGGAGATCATGCTGGTCGATCTCAGAGCCACCGGTGCCACCGTCATCGCAACGGAAGAGGTCGACCTCGCAATTCTGCGTGATGGCAACGACGACCAGGCCCGGACGGTCGTTCGCGACGTCGTTGCAAAGGTCCACGAGTACTACGACGCCTACGGCCTTTCCGGCATCACCGAGCCCACGGTGACTCCGGCTGTCGTCGACGAGGACATGGTCGAGTCTCCGGGGTCAACGAACGTCGTCGTCGAGTTGATAACGCCGACCGGATAACAGCTCACAGCTCACCATGCCATATCCGCCGTCGGCTGTTTACAAGGACAACGCCGCCCAGGTAGCCCGGCCGAGAGCGAACGATCGTCCTGCACCGACGATCGCGGCCCCGGCTGCGACGGTCCCATCGAGGTTGAGAACGATCATCACGATGTCAACGCCCTCGATGCGACGATCTTCGATCTCAATGATCGTCGGATCGGGTTCGCCCGGCCGTGCGAGCCGGGCGGCCGCTTTGACGACCGCGGACTCGACACCGCCCTCCGTACTCGAGGCCGACTCGCATGCCGCCCGACCGTCGGCCGATGACACGGTAACGGTGATCCCACCACGGCCTTCCTCGACCGTCACCCGGTCGATTCGGGCGACGACACCCGTTGACAGAGGTGATGGAGGCTCTTCGACAGCGCCAGGTTCTTCTTCCTCCTGATCCCCCGAGGGTATCGAGGCCCACGATCCAGGTGTTGACGAAGCCTCCATAACCGGTTCGCGGTCGGTCGTAATGGGGGTAGCCTGAGCGCCATTGCGTCGAGGGTCGGTCAGATCGATGACAGCGCCGCTCTTTTCCTTCATCTCAGTCCCATCCATCTCGGCCGCATCGCCGGCGAGGACGGCGACCGGCGTAACGGCGACCAACTGATCGTCATCGCTTGGATCTGGTGCCTCCAGGCCTCCTTCAACGGACTGTGTGGCCGGAGCCACCCCCTCTAGAGCTTCTTCGGGTCTCAGATGGGCTTCTTCACCTGGAAGCTGCGTATCCGTTCCAAGTCCATGCGTTGTGAGAACACGGCGAATGGCACCCCCGACGGCGCGTTGATCAGCGCCGTCGGCGATCCGAATCCGCAGTCCTGCAGGTGATTCACCTGCACCCTGGATCTCGGCACCTTCGACACCCGGTATGTCAAGCAGGTCCTCTTCAAGAGAGCGCGGGTTCACGTCTACTCCTTCACACCCTCACGGGCGGTTCCTCCGCCTCCACTGAAGATACGAAACAACGTCATCTGCTACAAGGGTCATATCGGGGTGTCCATAGGCAGTGGTCACTCGCCACGCTACGAAATCGCGGTCGGGGATCGGAAGGAATGGACGGCGCACCCACCACCTTCGAGGAGCGAGAGCCAGGACCGTGCCGACGGCAGTCGGCCACAGCACCGGCCGGATGAGAACCGCGAGGATAACGTCCATGGTCACCATGACGCCCACGCTAGCCGTCTGCCTACACCGGTGGAACGGGTATCGTCACATCGTCGCAGACGGACATAGGAGAAGGCAACGTGTCTCTGTCGCCAGACGATCTCGCGTGGTTCGACGACCGTTTCCAGACGGTGACGAAGAACATAGAACGCGTCATCCAGGGCAAGAAATCGACCATCGAGCTGGTCGTCGCTAGTTTGGTCGCCGAGGGCCATGTTCTGATCGAAGACGTCCCTGGTGTTGGCAAGACGCTGCTGGCGAAGTCGCTTGCCAGGTCGATCGACTGCACCTTCCAACGGATCCAGTTCACGCCCGACTTGCTTCCGTCGGATGTCACGGGCGTCTCTGTGTGGGATCGAGAACTTGGCACGTTCAGGTTCCGCCCCGGTCCCGTTTTCGCCAACGTCCTACTCGGCGACGAGATCAACCGCGCCAGTCCGAAGACCCAGGCCGCGCTCCTCGAAGCCATGGAGGAGCGCCAGGTCACAGTCGACGCTGAGACACGAGAGCTCGATCCGCCGTTCATCGTGATCGCCACGCAGAACCCTATCGAGCACGAAGGCACCTATCCCCTACCTGAAGCCCAGCTCGACCGCTTCATGATGCGGGTGATCATGGGCTATCCGGATCGGGCAAAGGAGCTCGAGATGCTCGAAACCCACGGTGCCAAGTCGAGTTTCGAGGACTTGAAGCCGGTCATCCACGCCGAGGATGTTGTGCGCATGTCATCGATTGCCAGGGACGTCCATGTCGCTGATGTGCTACGAGGCTATCTGATCGACCTCGCGGAGACGACGAGAAACCACCCGGACCTCCTCCTCGGGGCATCGCCACGAGCGACCTTGTACCTCCAGCGAGCGGCAAGGACGATGGCTGCGGCCGACGGGCGCGACTACGCCAGCCCGGATGATGTCAAGGCCATACTCAATCCGGTACTCAACCACCGACTCGTGATCCGTCCCGAGGCTCAGATGCGGGGTATCACGGCCAACGATGTCATTGACCAGATCGTAGCAACGGTACCGGTACCGGGAACGAGGACGAACGCCTGATGCCGACCACACGAGGCTGGGCAGCGATAGGCGCGGCAGCCGCACTCATGGTCCTGTGGGCAGGATTCGGTGAGGACCTCCTCCTCGCACTCTCGGTGTTTCTCCTCGCAGCCGTGGCGGGGGGCGCGGCATACGTTCGGCTGGCTGCGCCGCGGCTGATCCTCATGCGATCGATCAACCCCGAACAGCTGCATGACGGGGACCGAGCGCTCGTCGACCTGTCCCTCGAGTCACGCCGAAAGGTGTTCCGTGTATCGGTCGAGGACCGCGTTCACGGCCTCGGCTCCGCCACGTTCGTCGCGGACAGGGTTGCAGAGGGCGATGCGATGATCGGACGCTACGAGGTTCTATGCCGGCCCAGAGGCGTGTACAAGGTCGGGCCATCGAGGGTCGGCATCGGTGATCCGCTCGGGTTCACGGAGGCGACAGCCACGTTCGGCTCGGTCGACCGGCTTGTCGTGTACCCGCGGATCGAGAACCTCACCGGCGTCCCGACGGGACGAGGCCAGGATCAAACGATCAGCACCTCGCGAGCGAGTTTCTGGCACACCGGAGGTGAAGAATTCTTCACCCTGCGTGACTACCAGCAAGGCGACGACATCCGCAAGGTGCACTGGCCATCGACGGCGCGCCACGACCAACTGATGATCAAGCAACTCGAGACGCCATGGCAGTCGCGTGCCTTCATCGTCCTCGATCCCAGGGTTGAGCCACACGCATCGGCAGAGAGCTTCGAGCAGGCCGTACGAGGTGCCGCGTCGACACTGCACCATCTGTTCCGCGCCGGTTATACCCCGACTATCTGGGCGGGCGCGGGGAACGGAACCGCGGTCGGCTCTGCAGAGGCGTACCGCATCGCCATGGAGGAACTCGCCACGATCCGCCCGGCTCGATCGATCGACTTGCGAAGCCTCGTCGCACGCCTTCGGCGGACGGGCATGGCAGGTGGCGTCCTCGTGATGGTCACCGGCTCTCCTGATGAAGCCGACCTATCTACCTTCCAGCTTCTTAGTCAAGATTTCTACAGAACGGTCGTACTCTCCGTCGCCGACGAGGACAATGAGACAGTAATCGGCTTCGCCCGAGTGGGTGCACGCATCGTTCGCACGACGCCCACAGGTACATGGGCGGAGCCCTGGCGTAACGCAATGGAGCACGGATGGTCTATCGCTTCAGTTGGCTAGCAGGAATCGGAGCGATCGCACTCGCGTTCTGGGAACTGTCGTTCGTTCTTCGTAGCTCCACAGCCGGAACTCCGTGGCAACTCGCGATCGTGATCGCGGTCGTCCTTGGAGCAGCCATCACCTGGACGCTCCTCGCCTACGGGGCGAACTCGATTCTAATAGCCGTCGGCAACATCGCCGGTTTCGTCATCACAGCGGGTCTGCTTGTCGCCCCACAGACGCTATGGCTGATATTCCCTACACCAGCGACCTCGACGAGCGTGCGGTTCGAGATGGGTCGAGCACTCGAGATCATCCGCTACGGAGTGGAACCCGTGCGCCCCGTGCCCGGCCTCATCCTCCTACTCGCGTTGCTGTTCTGGACGCTCGGGTTCCTCCTCGTGGCAGGACTTCTCAACGAAAGGCCGTTCGTTTCGGTGATCACCCCGCTGATCATCGCTCTCCAGTTCGTGATCATCGACCGTCGACCCAAGGGGATCGTGCACACGGCAGTGTTTCTCGGGGTCGTGGCCGCATCTCTCCTCGCGATCCGCTTGGACGAGCGCGATAGGGGATCTGGAAGGTTGCAACGCGTGAACGCAACAACCCCACCGATCCGACGACCTTCGGCCGCGGTCACGGTCCTGCTTCTCGCGACGATCGTCTTCGCCATCGGAGCCGTTGCCACGGTTGGCGGGTCGGTGCCAAACGACGGGCTCGTGACCTGGCGCACACCGGCGGGATACTCAGACGACTACTCCGGATCTGTTTCGTACAACCCCTTCGTCGACATCAAGGCCTCACTGATCAGCCAGACGGACCTTCCCCTCTTCACGGCACGGATCGAAGGCATCGCACCGGACCAACTGCGGTTCCGCACCGTGACACTCGACGTCTTCCGAAACGGTCGGTGGCAAACCGACAGAGTCCAGGTGTACCCGGCAGATGAAAAACCGTGGATCCTCGAATCCCAGGTGTACAGGGGCGAGACCGTGGACGTGACGGCGACAATCACGATCGAGAACCTCACCCAACCCTGGATGCCGGCTCCAACGACTTCCAACTTCGTAGCAACACCCAGAAACGGCGACCTCGAGGCGGTCCGAGTCAGGCGACTCGATGGTTCCCTGTTCCTGCCGGGGGACGTGACGTACAAGGGAATGGAGTACACCCTTGCGGCCGAAGTTGCTCTCTACGATGGCGCCACCCTCGCCTCCCTCGCCAGAGCCGAGGACGGAACGCTCAGCCCACTCTTTCAAGCGGCTGTGAATGACGGGCAATCCATACCTGACACCGCGGCCGAACTCGAGCCGTTGAAGCTCGACAACGAAGATTTCTGGACGGACTACCCGGACGACCTCGGTACCGAGGTCACGCGAATCGCTGAGGACCTGACGGCAAACCTCGAAACGAACTACGAGAAGGCCATCGCTCTCGAGTCATACTTCCGCTTCTCGGGCAAGTTCACATACAACGATCGGGTCCCCGACGAGTTCGTGACCTCGTCCGTCGCAGATTGGCTGACAGACGAAAACAATCCCTATGTTCGGAACGGCTACTGCGAGCAGTACGCAACCGCCATGGCACTCATGGCAAGGACGCTCGGCATTCCCTCGAGGGTCGTGCTCGGATTCACACCGGGTGAGTTACTCAACGACAACACGGTGCTGGTCATGGACAAGAACGCCCATAGCTGGGTCGAGATCTGGATCCCGAGATTCGGGTGGATGATGTTCGATCCAACACCGAGAGCCGGGTACGCAGCACGGACGGTGAATGATACCTTGACAGAGTTCCTTGGCTTCTCCCCCGTGTCTTACGTCGAGGACGTACCTGAACGCGACCTCATCGACACCGGTAACGATGCCGACGTCGGGCCCAACGGAGGCCGGTTCACGCCGGCCGAACGCCCCGACCGATTCGCCGCGACCGGTGGAGGGTCCGACGACCAACAGCTCGTCGGCCTGTCGATCCCTTCCTGGTTGGCACGGGTCGGCATCGCCGCGGCTGTGATCGCGGTCTTCGTGAACATCGCGCCGCTCACAAAGTGGCTACGCGCGCGCAGACGGCGCCGTCGCCTCGCTCGCGGGGACATCGCCGCAGCCTGGGAAGATATCACAGAGCGCCTCGCAGACCTGGGAGATCCGCTCGACCCGGCAGCGACGCCGATGCAGGCAGCCCAACAGATCGATGGTGACTTCGTACCGCTCGCTCGCACCTATGGCGAAGCTCTCTACGGTGACTATGTGGCTTCGATGGCTGTGATCGATCGCGCTACCGACGAACACCATCGTGCCCAGCAGCACGTGCTGGTCAGATACTCGATGCTCGAGCGACTGGTGGCGGTCTACCGGCCGACGAGGACCATCACTCGCTGGCAACGATTCAGCGGTCGACGCAACGGTGTGAAATAGCCGCAGCGGTGCTCGTTTCAGTGTCGCGAATCAGCCAGCGGTTTCGGACGCCTCGGACCTGACATCGTCTTTGACCATGCCCAGCATTGTGCGAAAGCTGTCACGATCGAGTTCGAACTTGGTCACGTCATCCTCCACGTTCTTCGCGATCTCGTCGATCCTGACAAAAAACGCGAGCTGGCCTTGTCGCAACGCGTCCAGTAGCTCGGCGTCGTCGTGGGCAACGGCAAATATCGAATGACCGTCGGTGACCAGCCTGACATTGGCGAGATGCTCGTCCATGTCGCCGGTCCTGCGAAGATAGTCCCAGGCCCTTCGAACTCGCTGGATCGATAGGCCGTTGTCGAGCAAGCTCTTCACGACACGGAGCCCCACGAGGTCCCTAAAGCTATAGATGCGACGACGGCCTGGCCGCCCGTCGGTAGTTTGGATGGACGGTTCAACAAGTCCGACCTTGTCCCAGTACCGAAGCTGATGAGGTGTGCATCCGGTCAGCCGGCACGCCTGTGCAGCGGTAAAGCCCTCCAAAGACCCATCTCCCTTGCGCTCTTGTGGCGGACGTGATGAGGGTGTCCGCTGTGTCCTTTGCTACCCGCCCGATCCCACCGTTGAGGCGAGGGGGTCGATCATCCTAGTCACCCTGCTGCCACCTGTGTCCAAAACGATCCATGAACGAATCGAGCACACCAGAGGTGCCGCGCACCCGGCGGTTGACGCCCGCAGTTTGTGCCACCCACCCGGCGGAGCCGACCATGATCAGAAAGCCGACACCGGCGATCACCCAGGACCTCGTGAAGGACGCGAACATCACCAAGGCGCCGAGGATGAACATGAAAGCGGCGAGACGTGTCTTCCAGCGATCACGGCCGCTGCGGACCGCCTTCGCCACCTTCTGCGCGAGCTTGGGATCCTCTTCATATAGTTGTCGCTCGATCTCGTCGAGGATCTTCTGCTCGTGCTCGTTCAGCGGCATTTCGTATCCCGTGGGTCGACGGGTGGCTTCTATGACACAGTATACCCTGCCTTCTGTTAGCCGCTACGAGCGAAGTGTCGAGTTCGGGTCAAAGCCGTGCCCGGGTGAAGCTTCTACTGTGGGCGCATGCCGACGCTCATCCTGGTACGACATGGCGAGGTCGCGAACCCCAATCATGTCGTGTACGCGGACCTACCGGGTTTCGATCTTTCCTGCCTTGGCGTCCTGCAAGCCCATGCAGCTAGCCGTTACCTCGAAGATTCCCGCCTCGATGCCGTAGTGTCGTCACCGCTCGCCAGAGCAGTGCACACAGCATCGGCGATCGCGCACCGACACGCTCTGGCGGTCACCATCGACCATCGCCTCACCGAGACCGGCATGTACCCGGGATGGACCGGTCTTCGGTGGGAGGAGGTACAGCTCCGGTACGGTGACCAACTCGACGGTTACTTACGTGACTCGACTGCCCTCGTCGAGGTTTCTGAATCGACCAACCACATAGCGGCGAGGATGCGCCAGGTCGTTGCCGACACCATCGCGACTGGATTCGAGCGATTCGCCTTGGTCGGACACCAGGACCCGATCCAGGCGCTGCGCCTCACGCTGTTGGCCCTTCCCCTAGCATCGCTTCGGATCGACCCTCCTGTCCACGGTTCGGCCACAACACTTGTGACACTGGACGGCCGGCGCTGGGATAGGGTAGCTTCGTGGCATCCGAGGCTCCCGTCCCCTTAGGCCGAATGATCCGGACGCCGGTACACTCTGCCCACCGGAGCGAGGAGCCCAGTGGGTAGCCGCAACATCGTGAAGTCCGCACTGCTGATCGTCGGCGTGTTCGTTGTTCTCATTGTGCTCGGGTCGCTCAACACCTCGACACCCTCCCAGGCGACCACGGAAGCCGAGAGGCAGCCGACAACCACCACCACCACCGAACCGCCGCCGGAGGGCATCACCGTTGTCCGCATCAGCAACGGTGCGTTCCGACCATCGAACCTGACGATCGACCTCAACGAGATCTGGATCGTTCAGTGGATCAACGAGGATCCCAGGGAGTACACGCTGGCGGACAATACGGGCGCCTTCGAAACGACACTCGGAGCGAGCGAAGTCTTCGAATTCGACTACTCCACCCTCGAACCCGGCATCCACCGCTACAACGCGCTGATCGGACTCCAACGGATCCCCGGTTCCGTTGATACACGACCAGAACAGTAAACCACAACGTCAGCAGGGTTCCATGGCGCGCCTTCCCATCTCTATCGGCTCCATCGCTCTGAGCGCCGCGTTCGTCGGAGCCACAGCGTTCGCTGCTCAGCCGGGTAACTTCGACCGCGGCGCAGCGGTCGTCGTCCTCGCCGGCACGATCGTCGTCGGCCTGACAGGATTCGTTGGCCTCGCCCTTGTAGGGGCCCCCTGGGGCCGCTGGACCCTGCTCGGGATCGTGGTGGCCGGCCTGATCTTCGCTTCGATCCCGGGTTCGTGGCCGTTCTTGGTCACCCTCGTGCTCGGGGGTGTCGCTGCCATCGGCCTCATGGGGCCTTGGTTGCGGCTCTGGGTGCGTCGCAGACCGGCAGCAGACGCCCCGAACGCCGTTGTGGTAGCACTGATGGCTGTCGGTCCTGCCTCACCGCTGTACATTGGACTCACGTCCCTCGAAGGCCTCGATCCCACACATCTCGTGCTCATCGCAGTGACGATGGCATCGTCGTGGGCCTATGGTCGCGGTCTGCATTTCGGGATCTGGGGTCTGCGCATCGTCGTACCGATCGCGGGCGCGCTTGCTACCGCATCTACGACCGGGATCGGGCGCGTCGCGCTGGGCGTCGCCGTGATCGCAGTCACCATATTGTCCTGGATGCCCCACGCACGTCGCGCAACCGCGGTGATCACTCTGCCGTTACGAGCTCCGAGCAAACACCCAACCGGAGACACTCCAGATGCGTCCGAGTGATCTTGTCTCTATCAGCGTCAACACACTGTTCGGCGCCATCACAGGCTGGTTGATCATCGGATCCGCAGGGATCGCATTCGGTGCAGTGCTCGGTGCGGGTTTCGGATACGTCGCGGCGCGTTCCAACGTGCGACCGGGCATCGCTATGACCGTTTTCGTTGGCGCCATGGCGGGTGGTCTGATCGGCTCGAGTGTCGTCTCGACGATCTGTCTCCCCGCGTCATGCACGGCACTCGAGGCGACCGCCGGGGTCACGACGGCGCTCGCCTCGTTCGTAGGAGTAGGGGTCGTCGCTGCCCTCGTGACCCGATCCTTCGACGAATACAACGAGCAGATCGCTACCGGCCTGCCGCTTCCAGATGTGGGATGCGAGGCAGAGGACAGCTCACAACAGAATGAGGATGACGGCTGATGGCCGTCAGACGACCTTTCCGAACACGAGCGACACGTTGTGTCCACCGAAACCGAACGAGTTGGTCATCGCGGTCGCTATCGGCACTTCCCGTTGCACATTGGGGACATAGTCGAGGTCGCAATCCGGGTCCGGTGTCTCGTAGTTGATGGTCGGGGGCAGGACGCCATCGCGCAGGGCGAGAAGGCATGACACAGACTCGATCGCTCCCGCGGCCCCGAGCAAATGCCCCGTCATCGATTTGGTAGACGATATCGGAAGTTGATACGCAGCGTCCGCGAACGCGAGCTTGATCGCCGCTGTTTCAGTTTTGTCGTTAGCGGGTGTCGATGTCCCGTGTGCGTTGATATAGCCGAGGTCGGCGGGGGCAAGCCCGGCGTCTTGAAGCGCTGCCTCCATCGCCCTGGCGGCGCCTACGCCTCCTGGACGCGGAAGCGTGATGTGGTATCCGTCCGCAGACATCCCGTAACCGAGAACCTCGCCGTATATCGTCGTTCCGCGCGCCGTGGCGTGCTCGAACTCTTCCAGGATGAGCACCGCAGCACCCTCACCCATCACGAAACCGTCCCGGTTGAGATCGAATGGGCGCGACGCCCCCTCCGGATCGCCATTGTTGGTGCTCAGCGCTCGCGCCTGTGCAAACCCTCCCATCGCGAATCGCGTGATAGATGCCTCTCCCCCGCCTGCAACCATCACGTCGGCAGCACCGCGTTGGATGATCGCCGCAGCGTCACCTATGGCGTTCGCTGAAGCTGCACAGGCTGTGACCGTTGTCGAGTTGGGTCCGTACAGGTGAAAATCGATCGATGCGACACCACCGGCCATGTTCGAGATGATCTTCGCGATACCGTGTGGCGATATGCGCCTCGGGCCCTGGTCGAGCATGATGCCGACCTGTTCCTCGAACGTCTCGACCCCACCGATTCCGGTACCAGCGAGAACACCCGCACGGAGTGCCTCCGGGTCATCCTCGGTATAGGAAAGCCCGGAGTCGGCGAGGGCTTGCTCCGTGGCTACCCAGAAGTATTGGCTCGAGCGGTCAAGTCGCCGCGCCTCACGGCGCGACATGTGCCGCTCGATATCGAAATCCTTGATCTCGGCGCCGATCCGTGCACTGATGTCTGATACGTCTATGCGCTCGATCAGCGACACACCGCTCGTACCCGCAAGAATATTCGACCAGAAGGTGTCGACATCCAGCCCAAGCGATGTCACGACGCCAAGGCCGGTCACGACCACCCTGCGTTGGTTCACGCTGTCTCCTAGCCGTTCAGCTTCTGCTCAACGAGATCGACCGCCTGGCCGACCGTGCCGATGGACTCTGCCTCTTCATCGGGGATCTGCACGCCGAAGTTGTCCTCGAGTGCCATGAGCAGCTCGACAACGCCAAGCGAGTCGACCTCGAGGTCTTCCTCGAACTTCGCATCCATCGTTATCTTGTCCGCATCCAGGCCAAGCTCCTCGACGAGGAGGTCCTTCAACTTCGCTTCGATCTCTGCACGTTCCATGGCTCACGCCTCCCTGGTTCCTATAGAGCCAACCCGCCGTCCACGACGATCGTTTGGCCTGTGATATACGATGCACCGTCGGACGCAAGATAGCGAACAACGGATGCCACCTCATCAGGCCGACCGAGCCGGCCCAGTGAGATCTGGTTGGTGACGCCTTCGGCGACCGCTTCGCCGAGGGCTTCTGTCATGTCCGTTGCGATGAACCCTGGAGCCACCGCGTTGACGGTGATACCACGCGAGCCGACCTCCTTCGCTATGGAACTGGTGAAGCCGATGATCCCTGCCTTCGACGCGGCGTAGTTGCTTTGACCGGGGTTTCCCGACACGCCGGAAACCGAGCTGATCGTGATGATCCGTCCCGACTTCGCCCTGATCATGGGCTTGAGCGCTGCCTTCGTGCACAGGTACACAGATCGGAGATTCGTTGCGATCACCCGGTCCCACTGGTCGATGCTCATCCGGAGCAAGAGACCGTCATCGGTGATGCCCGCATTGTTCACGAGCACTGAAACCGGGCCGAGCTCCTGTGTCACCGTAGCGAACATGCTATCCACGGCATCACCGTCGCCGACGTCCGCCTGGACCGCCATGGCGCTGCCGCCGGCCGCCACCAACTCTGCAACGACAGCTTCGGCTTTCTCCGAGCTCTGTGCGTAGTTGACCGCAACGGCGCAACCGTCCTCGGCAAGACCACGAGCGATCGCAGCCCCGATTCCTCTCGATGCCCCCGTGACGAGCGCTACGCCACTCATCCGTGCACCGCTTTCTGCTTCGATACGAGGATCTCGAGCGCCGACATCTCGGGCTCCGGGAGCTCATCATCGATCGTGTCGAGCCTGTGTACACGTCCTCCCCACTCGATGGCGGTCGCGCCCCAGGTCATTCCCGAGCCGAAGGCGACCAACACGAGCCTGTCGCCCGGCTTGATGCGTCCTTCGTCAACAGCCTCGGCGATGGCGATCGGGATCGTCGCCGCGGATGTGTTCCCGTACTTGTGGATGTTGGTGAAGACCTTTTCCTCCGAGGCGCCTATCCGCCTACGCACTGCGTCGATGATCCGGATGTTTGCCTGGTGCGGCACAACCAGATCGATCTCGTCGAGTTCCCAACCGGCGCGCTCGACAACATCGACAGTGGATTCCACCATCCGGACAACGGCATTCCGAAAGATCTCCGCTCCGTCCATCACGATCGCCATCCGTGCGTCGGTACCGATGAACTCCGTGCCGACACCGGTGGCGGTGAGGGCCTCAGCACCGTTGCCGTCTGCGCCGAGCAGCATCGAGTGGATACCGTCCGACCCCTCGGTTCCCTCAACGACCACGGCTCCCGCGCCGTCCCCGAACAACACGGCAGTCGAACGCTCCTCGAGATCGAGAAACGACGAGATCCGCTCAGAACCGATCACGAGCACTCGCCGGGCAGAGCCGGTGGCGAGGAGGCCATGAGCCATCGACAAGCCGTAGATGAACCCCGTACAACCAGCGTTGATGTCCGAGGCAGCCGCATTCAGCGCACCGATCTTCGCCTGCACATAACACGCTGCGGATGGAATCTGTCTGTCGGAAGTACAGGTAGCAACGACGATGTAGTCGATATCCTCGGCGTCGACACCTGCCGCCGCGAGGGCTCGCCTTCCGGCAAGTGCTGCCATGTCTGAGTTGTTGACGTGGGAAATGCGCCGCTCTTTGATGCCGGAGCGCGAGGTGATCCATTCGTCGGATGTGTCGACGACCGTCGCGATGTCGGCATTGGTGAGTACAGGCTGCGGAACGCATTTGCCCCAGCCGGTGATGGTGGCGTTCATAGGTGTGATCCCTTCCCTGACCTGCTCATTGTACGGAAAGTACACCTGCGACTGCACGCGCCTGGTCGATCGTCGACACGACATGGGTGGTGGCATCTTTGACTGTTCGCTTTGCAAGGCCGGCGGTGACATCACCGGGGCCGACGTGCACGAACGTGTCGATGCCCGCGTTCGCCATCGCCTCGAGCGTCTCTGCGAACCGTACGGGCGCCGTGAGTTGTTGTCGCAGCGTCGTACGGGGTTGGCTCGTCGGCCGGCCGGTCACGTTGGCATACACGTCGAAACGCGCAGCGGCCATGTCGGCCTCATTGAGCGCCTCTGTGAGCGATGTCTCAGCGGAGGCCATGAACGGTGAATGGAAGCCACCTGCGACCTTGAGGATCACCGCTCTCCTCACGCCGAGATCCCGTGCATGTTCCTCGAGCCACGCGAGATCATCGACGCCGCCGGCTACGA
>BTQL01000061.1:0-13266 GCA_036985855.1 Acidimicrobiia bacterium
CGACGGCCCCGTTGTCGCTACGATCGGTGATTCGACGTTCCTGCACGGTGGGGTAGCCGGTTTGGCTGATGCCGTGTACAGCCGGGCCAACATCACGGTGCTCATTCTCGATAACGGAACGACCGCGATGACCGGTGGACAGGAACACCCTGGCACGGGGATCACGCTGCAGAGAACAGAGGTAACACCCGTCGACCTCGTCGGTCTGTGCGAGTCGCTCGGCGTCCGAGATGTCCGTGTCGTCGATCCATACGACGTGGCAGCCACCTTCGCTGCCATCGAGGGAGCCATAGCGCACGTTGGCCCTTCC
Organism: Acidimicrobiia bacterium; assembly: GCA_036985855.1. Classification (GTDB taxonomy): domain Bacteria; phylum Actinomycetota; class Acidimicrobiia; order Spongiisociales; family UBA5794; genus B3-G11. The sequence continues at coordinate 311 of BTQL01000061.1, forward strand.
GTAGTGATCACGAACCGTCCCTGTGTCGAGGCCCCGACGAAGGTCAGGGACACTCCATTCCAGGTGATCGCCGACGCCTGTACGGCATGTCAGGCGTGTATGACCGCTGGATGTCCGTCCATCATCTGGTCGGACGAGACCTACGAGGGCAGGCGCAAGGTCGTAATCGATCCAGACACGTGCACGGGCTGCACCTTGTGTGCTCAGCTCTGCCCACCGCTCGCCATCATTCCAGTGTCACCCGGACTGGAGTCCCATCGTGCCTGATGATTCGCGTGGTCTCCTGCTCGCCGGGGTAGGTGGGCAGGGTGTGATCCTGGCCAGCATGATCGTCTCTGATGCTCTCGTGAGGGCAGGTTACGACATCAAGCAGAGCGAGGTTCACGGCATGGCTCAGCGTGGTGGTTCCGTGTTCAGCCACATTCGGTGGGGATCCCATGTCGAGAGTCCTCTTGTGGAGAAGGGGACCGCCGAGGTGCTCGCTGCTTTCGAATGGGCAGAGGCGATCCGCTGGGTCGAGTACGTTCGGGATGGGGGAGTAGTCGTTGCCGATATTCGGACGATCGTTCCTCCCGGTGCCTGCAACGACCGACGTGCGTGGTCGACGGACTATCCAGCATTCGATGCAGATCTGTTCGGCAACCGCGGTGTCAAGACTCGCCTCATCGACGCCTCGACAACGGCAGCCGAACTCGGAAACGCGAGGGCAGCCAACAGCGTGATCCTTGGGTCTGTCGCTGCTTTCCTCGACATCGATGATGCTCACTGGGAGGCAGCGATCAGCGAGCTTGTTCCGAAGGGAACAGAGGATGTGAACCTCGCGGCGTTCAGAGCGGGGCGGGAGGTCGCAAAGGCCCAGATACCGCTTCCTACCCTTGAACCAGAGGGTTTCACCGGGCCGCATCAGATCGACATCAGACACGACTGGTGCAAGGGATGCGACATCTGTTCCCGCGTCTGTCCCGAGTACTGCCTTGCTGTGAGCGTTGACGGTCAATTGACGATCGTGAACGCGGATGCGTGTACCGGCTGCAGGCTGTGCGAGATGTTATGCCCTGACTTCGCCATCACGATTCGACTCCCAGGGGAACCAGCGACCAGCCCAGAACCTGCTGTTGCGGGAGGGAGGGCACGATGAGCGAAGCCCAACTTGTGCAAGGAAACGAGGCGTGCGTCAAGGGAGCCCTCGCTGCTGGATGCACCTTCTACGGTGGATACCCCATCACACCCTCTTCTGAGATAGCCGAACACATGGTGAGGCGCATGCCGGAAGTCGGAGGTGTTTTCATCCAGATGGAGGACGAGATCGCATCGCTTGCGGCTGTTATCGGAGCATCACTCGGAGGTTCGAAGGCAATGACAGCAACGAGCGGCCCCGGCTTCTCCCTCATGCAAGAGCACATCGGTTTCGCTACCATGGCTGAGGTCCCCTGTGTGATCGTGGATGTCATGCGTGGCGGTCCGAGCACAGGAATGCCGACCTCTCCGTCCCAGGCAGACGTCATGCAAGCCAGGTGGGGAACTCACGGTGACCATTCCGCGATCGTGCTCGCCCCCTCGTCTGTTGGCGAAGTATTCGACCTGACGGTGAGGGCATTCAACCTCGCCGAACGATTCCGTACGCCTGTGATCCTTCTGTACGACGAGATCATCGGCCACACGAGGGAGAGTGTCGTGCTTCCGGCTTCGGTCACGGTGGTGGACCGGGTGCGTCCCAACGCAGAATCGGAAGACTTTTGGCCGAAGAAGGCTGCCTCAAATGGCGTGCCTGAGATGGCCGACTTCGGTGATGGTCATCGCTTCCACGTCACGGGCCTTGCACACGACACGCGCGGGTTTCCCACCAATGATTCTGCGGTGGCAGAGGCGCTGATCTCCCGTCTGCACGACAAGATCGAAGCGCACACGGATGAGATCGTCGAGGTTGAGACGTTCATGATGGACGACGCCGAGATTGCAATATTCGCATATGGCATCGTTGGGCGATCGGCCGCCGAAGCAGTCGAGCGGGCTCGTGCGGATGGCATCAAGGCGGGACTTGTCAGACCTTTGACACTCTGGCCTTTTCCCTATGCGGAGGTCAAAGAGGCGGCGCAGCAGGTTGACACGATCGTTGTCGCGGAGATGAACCTCGGTCAGCTCATCGGCGAAGTTGAGCGCGCGGCCGGCGGAAAGGCTGAGATCGTCGGCCACCTGCGTGCGGACGGCGAACCGATCACGCCGACTGCGCTGCGCGATGTGCTCGCGAAACTTGACGGAGGGCCCGCATGACAGATGTCAAGACATACCTTCGTGAATGGGCGATGCCTCACGTTCTCTGTCCTGGTTGTGCTCACGGGATAGTGCTGAGATCCTTCCTCGAAGCCGTCGACCAGTTGCAGCTCGACCAGGACAAAGTCGCGATGGTCGCAGGTATCGGCTGCAGCTCGAGGCTGATCGGATATGTCGACTTCTGCACACTGCACGGAACCCACGGAAGGGCCCCAGCCTTCGCAACCGGGTTGAAGCTTGCGAGACCTGATCTCGATGTCGTAGTGATCACCGGTGATGGCGACGGCCTTGCCATCGGCGGGAACCACCTGATCCACGCCGCACGGAGGAACATCGACATCACCGTCCTGATGCTCAACAACTCGATCTATGGGATGACCGGTGGCCAAGTCGCCCCGACCACGCCAGAGGGTGCGATCGCCTCGACGACTCCGATGGGGAACACGGAGCCGAATTTCGATGCGTGCAAACTCCTCATCGGTGCAGGTGCCTCTTTCGTTGCGAGGGTTTTCGCAGCGAACCCGATCGAGATGACCAAGGTGATGGCAGATGGCCTCACGCACCCGGGGTTCTCTTTCATCGAGGTCGTGAGCGACTGTCCCGAGTACTTCGGCAGATACAACAAGATCGGCGGCGGTGCAGAGATGTTGAACTGGATGGCCGTGCGTGACGAAGGGGTTGCCGGTCCGCTGGCCGAGAAGCGCTTCGTGAGCCATGTGCCTGCAACGGTGCCTGCCCCTGCCCTCACTACAGGGGTTCTCCAGCGCGAGATTCGAGCGGTGTACTCGGGCGTGCGAAGGGCCCAGGACCATGAGTCGTAAGGAGATCCGGATCGCGGGGGCGGGTGGCCAGGGAGTAGTCACCGCCGGCAGGATCCTCGCGGAAGCTGCGATCCTGTCGGGAAACGAGGCGACACACAGTCAGGTGTACGGCCCGCAGTCCCGTGGGGGCGCGAGTCGCTCCGATATCGTGATTTCCACTGACGCCATCGGATTTCCCCTCGCGGACAGCATCGACCTGCTGGTTGTGCTCTCTGCTGAGGCCTACGCGAAGTACGAACCGGAGCTCGGCGTCGATGGGAGCCTCATCGTCGACAGCAGATGTGCCCCAGACTCACTCAATGGGAACGCCACCCGTTTTCCTGTTGTAGACACGGCACGAGCCGTGTCGGGTGGTCAGCTCGTTACGGGCGTGGTTGCTCTCGGCGTGTTACAAGCACACACCGGAGTCGTGGATGCCAGCGCCCTTGAGCAGGCCGTTGCCGCGAGAGTTCCAGCCCAGCACAGGGACATGAATCTCGATGCTCTTGCCGCAGGGATGCAATTGGCTGGTGGTGCTCCGTCGTGACCACTGCTCCCAGTACCAGGGAACGTATCCGGCTCGAGGCGGCGGCGCTCTTCTCCGAGAAAGGCTTCAACGGCACTTCCATGTCCGAACTCGCAAGCGCCGTCGGAATCACGAAGTCGAGCCTATACCACCACTTCCCTTCCAAGCAGGCGCTGCTCTCCGAGATCATTGAGCTGACCGTCAACCGGGTGACCCCGCTTGTCCAGGAAGTTGCCGACATGGACCTGCCAGCTTCCGAGCGCCTGAGAAGGGCCATCATCCTTCACACCGTCGAGGCGATCCGCGATCAGAACGCCATTGCCTGTTTCATCGAGGAAGGCCGATATCTCGAACCCGACTTCATGCAGACCCACGTTGCAAATAGAGACGCGTACGAGCAAGTGTTCAGACGGATGTTCGAAGACGGCGTCGAGTCGGGAGAGTTCTTCGAGCAGGACATCGCAGTCGCAGTCAAAGCCGTGCTTGGAATGTGCAATTCGGTCGTGCGGTGGTACAAGCCGGATGGTGAACACAGCCCGGACGAGATAGCAGACGAATTCGCCCATTTCGCTGTGCGCGGCGCAGCGATGCCAACGGTGGTGGGAGGTGATTCATGAGCGGAGCGCTGGAAGGCGTCAGGGTGCTCGACCTGTCCCAGGGGGCCGCGGGTCCCACCTGCGCCATGTATCTGGGCGATTTGGGCGCCGACGTCCTCAAGGTGGAGCCACCAGGCGGAGAGTGGGGCAGGAGACTCGGCCCTCCGTTCGTTGAGGGTGTCGCTGCGGCCTTCCTTGGCATGAACAGGAACAAGCGGAGCACGGTGGTCGACCTGAAGAAGAGGGGCGGCTCTGAGGTCGTTCTTCGTCTCGCGGAGCACTGTGACGTTGCTCTCGAGAGCTTCAGACCAGGCGTCGCAGACCGTCTCGGAATCGGTTTCGGTGCCATGAGCGTCCGCAATCCGCGACTGATATACGCAGCGATCTCAGCGTTCGGTCAGAGTGGCCCGTGGCGTGACCGCCCCGGCGTCGACGGCGTAGCCCAGGCAATGGGTGGAATCATGAGCGTTACGGGAACTGCCGATGGTCCTCCGGTGAAAGTGGGCGTACCGGCTGCCGACATGGCCGGCGGTATCTATGCATCCCAGGCGATCCTTGCCGCGTTGTTCGCTCGTGAGAGGACCGGAGTCGGACAGCGCGTCGATGTTTCGCTGTTGGATTCGCTTCTGTCGTTTCAGGTGGTACCCCTGTCCATGTTCCTGGCCAGCGGCCAATCACCCGAGCGTCTCGGAAGTGCTGCACCATATGCGGCACCCAATGAGGCCTTTCCCACCAGGGACGGCCATGTGATGGTTGCTGCGTACACCGAAAAGCGGTGGCCGGCGCTCTGTTCTGCTCTTGGTCGCCCCGAGCTTGCGACTGATCCGCGGTTCGACACGAACGACAAGCGTGTCCGCGGTCGGGCAGAATTGCGCGATGTTCTCGAACCTCTCTTTGCCGGACACACGACGGCCGAATGGATCGGAATTCTCGATGACGTGGACGTGCTCTGTGGACCTCTCCTGGCCTATCCGGAACTGATACTCGAAGACCACGTCGAACAGAGCGGTTCCCTCGTGACGGTTGAGCACCCTGCGATCGGGGCGATTCGGGCCCCCGTTCTGCCGGGTCGCTTCTCAGATACGGCCGGAGATGTCGAGGGCCCGCCGCCTCCCGTACCGGGGGAGCATTCTGCGGTCATCCTCGGCGAGTGCGGATTCACAGATGCAGAGATATCGGAGCTGATTGACAGTGGGGTTGTCATCAGCGCGGATGACCAGAGAACATCATGAGGAGATTGCAGTGAGCGATGAACAAGTAGAGAACGCTGAAGAGAGTGCCGTGTTGTATGAGCGTGACGGCGCCGTTGGTGTCCTGACGCTCAACCGTCCGAAGGCTCTCAACGCGATGACCGTTGCGATGCTGGAGGCGATCTGCGATCTGCTCGACGATATAGAGGCCGATCGTGACACCAGAGTCCTTGTTCTGACGGGAGCCGGAGACAAGGCGTTCTGTGTCGGAGCAGACCTCAAGAGCCGTGGGAAGGAGTTCGAGGCTGGTCTCATCCATGACCCCCTTGGCCTCCTTGTGCGAAGCGTATTCGGTCGTCTCGAGAACATGCATATTCCTGTGATCGTCGCGATCAGGGGATACGCCCTCGGCGGTGGTCTCGAGCTCGCTCTCGCGGGTGACCTGAGAGTTGCGGCAGCCGGGGCGAGGCTCGGCTTCCCTGAGGCCAAGGTCGGGAGCCTTCCAGGTGCGGGTGGCACCCAGCGATCAACCCGTCTGATCGGGCCGGGTTTCACCAAGGAACTGATGTTCACCGCAGACCACATCAGTGCCCAGGATGCCCTGCGTATGGGACTCGTCAACCGAGTTGTGCCTGATGAAGACCTGATGGAGGAGACGATGAAGCTGGCCGAGCGTATCGCCGGCCGCGCACCGCTCTCCCACGATCGGGTCAAGGCCCTCGTCAATCGGGCTACCGAAACAGATCTCGAAACAGGTCTCGAGCTCGAATCGACCAGTCACGCCGTGCTGCGCTGCAGCGAGGATCGTGACGAAGGGATTCGGGCCTTTGTCGAGAAGCGGCCACCTGAGTTCAAAGGAATATGAAAGCACCCTGGAGGTAGCGAACGTGAATGTGAATGACAGAGTTGCGATCGTCACTGGTTCGGGCCAAGGAATCGGTGAAGGTATCGCCAGCGTTCTGACTGGGGCAGGGGCGAAGGTCGTTGTCAACGATCTGGTTCCAGAGAGAGTCGATGCGGTCGTTGCGGAGTTCGTGGCAGCCGGTTACGACGCCACAGGCCATGCAGCGGACGTCGCATCTGCTGAGGGAGCCGATGGCCTCGTTGCGGCAGCGATCGAGACCTACGGTCGCGTTGACATCCTCGTCAACAACGTCGGTATGGCGAGGGACGGCTGGCTTGCCAAGATGAGCGAGGAGGATTGGGACAGCGTCCTCACAGTGAACCTCAAATCACAATTCCTCATGTGCCGCGCCGTTGCCCCGCACATGATGGATCAGAACTATGGTCGGATCATCAACATCTCGTCACGAGCATGGCTCGGCGGCGCCGGTCAGGCGAACTATGCGGCCTCGAAAGGAGCAGTGATCAGCCTGACCCGTACGCTGGCTCTCGAGATGGCGAGGTTCGGGATCACGGCGAATGCCATCGCGCCCGCGCTCGTGGATACCCCGCTTTTCAGAGGGCTGAAGGACGAGGTCCAGGAGCGGCTGATCAAGACGATTCCTGCACGCCGCATCGGCACTCCTGAAGACATCGGCAACGCAGCCCTCTTCCTGGCGGCGGATGAGTCCTCCTACGTGACGGGCCAGACGCTCTACGTGTGCGGTGGCCGAAGTTTGGGGGCAGGTTGAACGAGGGGCAGACACCATGGGCATGACACTCGCCGAACGCATCCTGGCCGCGGCAGCCGGGAAGGAAGAGGTAGCGGCGGGGGATTTCGTTGTTGCGGATATCGATCTTGCCATGCTGCATGACATATTCGCCGCGCACGTGTTCGACATGCTCGGCGAGGTTGGGGTAGATCAGATCTTCGATCCGGACAAGACCGTCGTTGTCATCGATCACCTCGTGCCAGCTCCGACAGCTGAAGCAGCAGCGCTGCACCAGCGCATCAGGGAACACGTCTCCAGGCTCGGAATCAAGGCCTTCTACGACGCCGGTCAGGGAATCTGCCATCAATTGCTCCCCGAGCAGGGACACGTCCGTCCCGGGATGCTCATCGTCGGGACGGATTCTCACACGACGACGTATGGGGCCCTTGGCGCAGGCGGCACGGGCATCGGTACCTCCGACATGGTGTACGCACTTGCAACAGGAAGACTCTGGTTCCGCGTGCCAGAGACGATTCGATTCGAGCTGAGCGGCGATCTTCAGCAGGGAGTCTCGTGGAAGGATGTCATCCTGTATCTCGCAGGTCGGTTCGGTGCAGATGCGGCTCAGTACCGTGCGATGGAATTCGGCGGTCCGGCGGTGAAGAAGGCCGACATGTCGAGCAGGCTGACCTTGTCGAACATGGCCGTAGAGATGGGAGCCAAATTCGGTCTCTTCGCTGCCGATGAGATCACGGACACGTATCTCAGAGACCGTGGAGGGGTGGGATCCGAGTCCTTCGCCCCGGACCCGGATGCGACGTATGAGGCCGTCCACGAGATTTCGCTCTCCGGCTTGCCGCCCCAGGTTGCGATGCCACATGAAGTTGATCGCGTCGGATCGATTGAAGAGGTCGAGGGCATCAGCATCGATCAGGCGTTCATCGGTTCGTGCACGAACGGCCGAATCGAGGATCTGCAGGCCGCGGCAGTGGTGCTCAGGGGGAAACATATCGCTTCAGGCGTCCGTCTGCTCGTGGTTCCGGCTTCCAGGGCGGTGCTCAAAGAAGCGATGGATTCCGGTGTGCTGGCATCCCTCGTCGATGCCGGCGCCTCGGTCCTTCCGCCGGGGTGCGGGCCGTGTTTCGGTGGACACGGAGGCCTTCTTGGACCGGGCGAGCGTTGCATCGGCACCCACAACCGCAACTTCATCGGAAGGATGGGGAGTGCAGATGCCGAGATCTATCTCGGTTCTCCCGAAACCGTCGCGGCTTCGGCTCTTGCGGGTCGGATAGCCGATCCGAGACACATGGAGGTGTCGAATGACTGACGAAGCTCTGGTCGGAAGGGTGTGGAGGTTCGAGCACGACATCAGCACGGATGTGCTTTCGCCAGGACAATATGCAGTCGACCCCGTCGAGGTGCGAAAGCTCCACGTCCTCGAGTCCGTGAATCCTTCGTTCGCTTCGGATGTGATGCCGGGCGATATTGTCGTCGCCGGTCGAAATTTCGGTTGCGGTTCGAGCCGCGAGACGGCTGCTGAGAACCTACAAGCCCTCGGCGTGGCCTGTGTTGTGGCCGAGTCTTTCGCCCGCATCTTCATGCGCAACTCGGTTGCCCTCGGCCTCCCGGTCGTCGTCTGTCCGGGTGTGCACGATGGATTCTCCGATGGCGATCGGATAGAGGTCGATCTTGCAAAGGGCAGGATCGTGAATGTAGACAGCGGGGCAGAGCTCCGTGGAGATCCGCTCCCGACGGAGATGCGCGACATCCTCTCTGCAGGCGGCATTCTCGCCGTCCTCGAGAACCAGGACGGTCGCTGACCCGTCGCCACGACTGTTGACGAATATCTCTGTGGGGCCGTACAGTCCGTCGTGCAAATGTCCCGTATCACAGCGATAGATCCCAACGTGCAAGGTTCCCTGGCGGAGCTGCTCGATATTCTCGGCAGGACGGGGGACGCCATGGTTGCCATCGATGGTTCATTCGGAATCATCGCGTGGAATGACGCGGCCACGGAACTCCTCGGCTATTCCGCAGACGACGTGCTCGGGAGGCCATGTCACGAGATTCTGTGTTGGCGCGATCGATGTGGAGATGCCGTTTGCAGCGGTCTGTGCCCTGTTGCTCTGCCAGGCGAGCCGGACGAGGTTGTTGGTGCAAAGGAAGTGCTTGGTCTTTCGGCCTCGGGCAAGACCCTGTGGTTGAGCGCATCGACGATCATTCCTCCGGTCGAGCTTCGAAGTGAGTGCAGGCTCGTTCACCTGATAAGAGAGGTCTCTCTTCCGCCCGAACTCGAGCGGGTGATCGTTGAACGGTTGGATGGATGGAGCCCCGGCACAGCCGAGGGTGACGACAGGCTTGACGTTCTCACACCCAGGGAGCGTGAAGTCCTTGAGCTTCTCACGGAGGGACTCGATGGTGCCGCGATCGCCGAGCGATTGTTCCTTTCCCAGGCCACTGTACGCAACCACATCCAGCACATTCTTGCCAAACTCGGGGTCCACAGCCGTGTCGAGGCAGTCGCCCTCGCCCTCCGCCGCCCCTCCCCGCGTACCCAGGGTTCCTGACCGGACTCAGTGCGGTCAGGAACCCTGGGTACGCGGGGAAGTGGCTACAGAATCTGTGCCGCAAGGGCTTCGAGGTCTTCCTTGCTCCGTCCCTCGAATCGACGGGCGCAAACTTCGTCGTATCGAGCGCAGAGGGTCTGGCAGGCTGAACCACTGATCATCCCGTCGGCCATGTTGAACAAGACATTGTCTTCTTTGGAGATGTGGGCAACGATCAGATCGATGAAACCTCTCGCTGCCTCTCGCAACTCATTGCCCTGCTCCGCGTCACCATCCTTGGAAGCGTCGATACTCGACGCCATCGAACGCACGAACGCTCTGCCCAGGTCGTGCTCATAGAGCATGACGGCGATCGGGCCTGAGTCCCGTGGCATTCCCTCGGCCTCGAGCCCGGGGAACAGATACTCCTCCTCTTTTCCGTGGTGGCACGCATCAGCGAAGAGGCGGAAGAACGTAATGCATTGGGCGACGGCGTCATAGTCGAGGCTTCCGCTGCTGATCTCGTCCGCGAGCATACCGTCGAGGCGTCTGGCGACCTTGAGGATGAGCTGATGCTCATCGCGAAGAACCGTTGTCGGGGAGGATGTGTCGTTGGTTGTCATGCGACTCAAGGTAGACGACCCTGGCTCAGGAGCAAAACCGGGCGAACGGTCGATTGGTTCCGACGGTATCATCTCCCCGATCCGGGGGTGTAGCTCAGTCCGGCAGAGCACTACGTTCGCAACGTAGGGGCCAGGGGTTCAAATCCCCTCACCTCCACGGCAACGCCTTCGGCGTTCCTTGGGAGTTGGGGAACGCTACGCGTTCCTTGGCAACTCCGCGATGAGTAGCCCTTGTGCCTGTTTTACCAGGTCGCCTCCGTGGGACGATTGGGCGTGTGAAAGTCGCTCGTTGTCTAGGACCAGCGAATTCGGTGATTGAGGTGCCACGTTTCGAATACCTCGAGGTCACCGGCAACGGCTATGTTCGAATCATTGCCCCGGTTCCACACCGCCAGGTACAGGTCGCGTGCGTCACCGGATAGCGTGACGTCAGCAGGCCCCTCTTTGCGAGATGTGGTGATGCCGTCGGGTCTGAGTGTCACGTGCCAGCGGTCGTCGGTGTCCGTGGCGTGCACGGCCATCGTCTTGGCGCTCTCGACGGGGAACGTACTGGCTCGCGGAGCAAACGCGGCGAGCAGTTCGTCGATTCCGTCGGAGGCGAACGTTGGGTCGAAAGCGGATGCGATGCCAGCAGCGTTCTCGGCGTCGAATCGGTGGATTGCCGTTTCGTGCGCTTGGCGCCTCGCCCACATCGCAAGGGGCGACGGTGCCGGGAGGAATGTAAAGGACTCCACATCGAGCGGCGCCGATTCGAGTGCATCAACCAGATTGGCATTGGTGTCCAGATAGTGGATGATCAACTCGCTGTCGTCTGGCCAGAAGACGGCAAGTTCCGGCCAGAAGACCGCAAGTTCAGCAAGATCGTCGACCCATGGCTTGTCGTGGGGTTCGGCGACGTGGGCCGCTGCCCACAAGTGGATCTCGATCAGGTGCCTGACAAGGTCGCGCATGTTCCACCCAGGGCATGTCGAAACAGCAACGTCGAATCCGCTCTGCTCCGCCGCGTCTGCGAAGAGCTTGGCGTCCTGTCCAACGGCTGTGATGTGTTCGGCGATCTCCATTATGTCCTCCTAATCGATCCGGGTGAGGGTCCCACCACTTCTCGCGATCTCGGGCCTCGATCGGGCCTCTCTCCTACAGTTTGCCAACGACGTGGGCGAGCACCTTCGACATCTGGTCGTGAGGGCTGAACTCGACCATCCTGATCGCTTCCTCGACGACAACGGTGTGACCGGAGGGCCAGTAGTACATCTCGTCTGCGACAACGACCTCCTCGGTGCCATCCTCATAATTGACCCGGATGCGGCCCTCAATGACGAACCCCCAGTGCGGGCACTGACAATGGTCCCGCTCTAGACCCTCGAGCAGAGGGCAGAAGTCGAGACCGGCGGGGTACTGCATGTACGCGCTGGTCATCCCGCCCCAGTCCTGCCCTCGGATCATCTCTCCGAGCGCTTCGTGGGCGATCGGGATGTCTTCGATGTTGCTTTTCATATGCACTGTCTCCTCGTGGCTTGTGCAGACGTTTTGGGTTCGAACCAAATCGTTACTGCACATTGCAGCAGACTATATACTGAATCTTGCAGTAAAGTCAAATGTATGGCACCAACACCGACGACATCCTCATTCGCAGTCCTTGCCCTCCTCGACCTCAAACCGTGGACCGGTTACGAACTCACACACCAGGCACAGCGCAGCCTCCGCTACGCCTGGCCCAAGTCGGAGCGTCTCCTTTACTCCGAACCCAAGAAGCTGGTCGAGCTCGGTTTCGCCACCGTTCACCAAGAAGCCAGCGGCAAACGAATCCGCAATGTGTACACGATCACCGAAGAAGGTCGCCGAGCGCTCAACGAATGGACGAGCACCCGAACCCAGCCGCCTCGACTCGAGATCGAAGCCGTGCTGAGGGTCCTCTTCGCGGATCACGGATCACGCGAAGACGTGCTCGGAGCCCTCGACGAGCTCGAAAGCGACATCGGCGAACACCACCAAGCCATCGTCGAACTCATGGGCTCCTACCTCGACGGCGGACACCCATTCCCACAACGAACGCACCTCTCGGTGCTCTTCGCCACCTTCCAAATCGAGATGTTCAAGACCATCGAACGATGGATCGAGTTCGCGCGAGACGAGATCGATGAATGGCCAACCACTCAAGACCTCGGAATGACCTCACGCACCGAGACCCTCGCACGCCTGCTCGCCCAGGATCAATCACCACTGAACCCATAGGGCCTGGCCGGTCTCCGAACACAGTTCCTACGGGCCTATCTCCGTTCTTCGTGCGTCCTCCAACGCAGCCAAGCAGGTATGGACATTGTGTCTGCTATCCTAGACAATGTGTCTAGAGCATATGGAGGAACGGTGGCGACGACAGTCTCTAATCCTGTTATCAGAGCGCAGAATCTGCGCAAAGCGTTCGGTGCAGTTGAGGCGGTGAAGGATGTGAGTTTCGACGTCGAGCCAGGGCAGGTGCTCGGGCTTCTCGGTCCGAACGGCGCGGGCAAGACGACGACGATCAACATGATCAGCACACTGCTGCAGATCGATGGCGGCGAGGCGATGGTCGGTGGTTTCGATGTTCGAACTCAGCCGGACGTGGTGCGGCAGTTGATAGGACTCGCAGGTCAGTCGGCTGCGGTGGATGAGAAGCTGACCGCACGCGAGAACCTGGAGCTATTCGGTCGCCTGTACAAGATCCCGCGTAGTGAACGTCGCCGTCGAATTGACGAACTGATTGAGCAGTTCGATCTGGGCGCGTTCGCGGACCGGCCTGCGAGTACGTACTCGGGTGGCGAACGGCGAAGAC
>BTQL01000062.1:0-13103 GCA_036985855.1 Acidimicrobiia bacterium
GCAGGTGTCCGCGGATCTCGCAGCGATCGTCGAAAGACGAAGAATGATGGAGAGCAGGCTCGAGGTTGTCGTAAGCGAGGTCGCCCAGCTGGTACCGCTCCCGGAATCAGACGGCGACATCGATCGTCTTCGGGGGATTCAGAAGAGAGCTGAGGACGCGATCGAGATGGTGTCCGGGCACGTGTCGACTCTCAGAAATCGCCAGCGTGAGATGCGCAGCGAGCTCGGCGACGCCAATCGGGAACTTTCCGAGGCAGAGAGTCGGCGTGAGGAACTCGAGAAGTCGACACGGACACTTGGGGACAGGCTTGCGATTCTCGACGTCGAACTTGCCGAACTCGCTGTTCGTTACGAAGCGGTTTGCGAGGGATTGCGTCGTGACGCAGACGCAACTCCTGAACAGGCGAAGGCGGTCCAACCGCCGCAATTGAGCGACGGTATCGACCCAAGACAGCGCCTCGAATCGCTGCAAGCCGACCTCAGGCGGATGGGGCCGATCAACCCACTTGCTGCCCAGGAATACGCCGAAATCGCTGCCGAAGCCGACGAGCTGGAGAGCCAACTCGCCGACCTCGACGAGTCGAGACAGGAGCTCCGCACGGTCATCTCTGCGCTCGATGCGAAGATGGGCGCGTTGTTCATGGACGCCTTCGAGGAGATCTCCCAGTTCTTCGCAGAGAACTTCTCGCTCGTATTTCCTGGGGGCGCAGGGCGGCTGAGTCTCACTCACCCGAACGATCCGCTGGCGACAGGTGTCGAGGTCGAGGCGCAACCAGCAGGGAAGAAGGTCGGCAGGCTCTCGCTGTTGTCCGGAGGAGAACGATCGCTTGCAGCGCTGGCGTTCCTGTTCGCAGTGTTCCGGGCCCGTCCGAGTCCCTTCTATGTGCTCGATGAGGTCGAGGCAGCGCTTGACGATGCGAATCTGCACAGATTCTTGCGCCTGATCGACACGCTTCGCAAGAGTGTGCAGCTCGTGGTCATCACGCACCAGCAGCAAACCATGGAAGCTGCAGACGTTCTCTATGGCGTGACGATGGAGCCTGGAGAGTCCTCAATGGTGCTATCGAAGAGGATGAGGGAAACGGTAGACAGTAGACGGTAGAGCGGTGACCTCAGACGGTGCTTTCAGCCGCTTATCGACTGCCTTCTACGGATTCCCCTTAACATTCCTCATCATGGATTCGGGTGTTGTCACTCTCGCCGTTGTTGCGGTTCTCGCCGTTGTGCTCATTGCTGTTCTCCTTTTTCGGAGAAAGGGCAGTTCGGAGGAGGTCGGCCAGAGGGCCGAGGTGCGGGTTCCGGAGTCCACTTCGAGTCTCAGGGTGCGGCTCGCAAAGACGCGATCAGCGCTCTCTTCTTCTCTTATCGGTGTGTTCTCCAACGAAACGCTTTCAGAAGATGTTTGGGCCCATCTGGAGGATGCACTCATCAGTGCAGACGTTGGGCCGAGGACGGCAGCGGATCTCGTGCAACGCGTCCGCGAGGACAAACCTGCAAACGGGGGCGAGGCACGCATGTACATCATCGATGAGCTCGAGTCGATGCTTGCCGACCGCGATCGCTCGCTGCATCTCGACGGTTCACCTGCCGTTGTCGTGGTTGTCGGTGTCAACGGTTCGGGCAAGACGACTTCGATCGCGAAACTCGCAAAGGGTCTGGTGGACGATGGCATGTCGGTTGTCCTTGGTGCAGCGGACACCTTTCGCGCCGCGGCAGATGCCCAACTCAGGGAGTGGGGAGAGCGTGTCGGGGTGGCCGTTGTCTCTGGTGCTGAGGGCATGGATCCGGCCGCGGTCGCCCATGACGCTCTCACCAAAGCCAGAGCGGACAGCGCAGATGTTGTGATCGTCGATACCGCCGGCCGGCTGCACAGCCAGAGAAATCTCATGGATGAGCTTGGTAAGGTGGTTCGCATCGTCGATAGGGAGGCAGACGGCATCGGAGAGGTTCTGTTGGTGCTCGATGGGACGACGGGCCAGAACGGGATCGCCCAGGCGGAGGCTTTCACCCATGCCGTAGGGGTGACGGGTATCGTGCTCACGAAACTCGATGGGACATCCCGCGGAGGCATCGCGATCGCCGTTGAGCGCCAACTCGGTATTCCCGTGAAGTTCATCGGTATTGGCGAAGGCATGGAGGATCTCATACCCTTCGTTCCTGAAGACTTCGTGGAGGCATTGCTCGCACCATGACATTGGACGCAGAATCATTGCTCGACCAGGCTGAACGCGTTGCGACGAAGGCCCACGCTCCGTACTCCCACTTCCGTGTGGGTGCGGTCGTTGCGTTGCCGGACGGTACGATCCATGCCGGATGCAACGTCGAGAACTCCGCATACGGAGCATCTGTGTGCGCCGAGGTGAATGCCATCACAACGGCCGTGGCGGCTGGTGCCACAGAGATAGACACGATTGCGATCGTGTGTCTCGATGGTCAGCCGTGCACGCCTTGTGGGAACTGTCGCCAGGTGATGCGCGAGTTCGGTGTGAACCGCATTCTCACGCGAGATGCAGGAGGTTCGACAGTCGAACACACGCTGGACGATCTTCTCCCTGAGTCCTTCGGCCCTGAGGCGCTCCCTTAGGCGTCCCCGTCGATGAATATGTCCATGATCGATCGGGTCAGCGCTGCGGCCTTCCCTGCCCGAGGGAGTTGGGGGTTCCATGACGAAACGGATGCGGCGACGACACGACCGGTAGCCGCAAGGCGCGTGACTGCCGCTCGCACCGATTCGGCAGGGGGTCCGCCGGGCGCGGGATAGTTGACGGCGGGGAGTTCGCTGGGGTCGACGACATCGACATCGACGTGGACATATATCGGGCCGGGGGGCGGGATAGCGTTCGCGACTTCGTCAACGGACGCAACGACCATGCCTGATGACGCCACCGCAGCGTCTTCACCGTCGTCGAGATCTCGAGCACCGACGAGCACGACCTTGTCGTCGGCGAGTGGCCGCATCCCCGTCGCTTCGACGATCGTCTGTTCGCCGCGTCCCGTGATCATCGCGAGGGGCATACCACCGAGGAAGTTCGATGGTGTCGTCTGCCAGGTATGAAAATCACCGTGCGCGTCGAACCAGTACAGCGTCGGATCGCTACCCATTGCCTGGAGTCCTGCGAGGACTCCGATGACCGACAGGCAGTCTCCTGAGTAGAGCAGAGTCGGCCCACTGGAGGCGATGTGGGAGGCCAGGTGGCTGTAGAGGACTGCCATTCGTAGCTGTGCCTGTCCGCCGGGGGCCGTCGCCCTCGACGTGTCGTACGTCAGGCTGTCGCCGGGGAGATCCGGTGTCATGATCGCATGTGGTGACGGCACCTCGAGGCCATCCATGAAACGTCCGATGTAATACGGAACGGAGAGGATCTTCATGTTCGCACCGTACCGCGCCGACTACCGCGCCTTGAGCGCCTCGATCAGCTGCGGGACGACCTTGTGGACGTCTCCGACGATGCCGAGGTCCGAGAGCGCAAAGATCGGCGCATCAGGATCCTTGTTGATCGCGATGATTGTCGAAGAACCCTTCATGCCGACTACATGCTGCATGGCTCCAGAGATGCCACATGCTATGTAGACGTCGGGTTTCACCGTCTTGCCGGTCTGTCCGACCTGGTACGAGTAGGGCACCCACCCGGCATCGACTACGGCCCGCGAACCACCGACTGCGCCTTGGAGAAGGCCAGCGAGTTCGTTGATCATCGTAAATCCCTCGGCGGACCCGAGTCCACGACCTCCGGACACGACAACTGCTGCTGCTTCCAGATCCGGACCCTCGGAGGCTTCGACGTGGCGCCCGGTTATCGTCGCCGACGATCGACCGGCATCGGGCATCGCGACATCGGTGACCTCCGGTACGGCTCCACCGACGGCCTCGGAAACGAACGCTTTTGGACGTGTCACCACAAGAGCGGGGGAGTCGTCCGTCACTCTCGTCGTGATGGACTTGCTACCACCGAGAATCTCGGAGATGACTTGCACGCCGTCGGACGTGTCGATGTCGAGTGCACCGGCCACCAGTGGTTTTCCGAGGCGGGCGGCCAGCCGACCTGCGACGTCACGATCCGTGTTGCCGGCTCCGAACAGAACGATGTCCCCCCCGTCCGACTCGAGAGCCATGGCAAACGCCGCAGCTGCTCCGGCCGACGGCAGCGCGTCACCCGGATCAAGGCGATACACCTTTGTTGCGCCGTGGTCCCCAAGAGTCGCCCACGCGCTATCGGATCCCTCGCCAACGTAGAACACCGAGGCGTCGCCGAGTGTCCGTGCCTTGGCAAGTAGTTCGAGACTGCCTGTCGTTGGTGATCCTGCTTGTTCTTCGGCGAATACCCATATCGTCATGTCAGATCACCTTCCGCTCTTCGAGGAGCGCGACGATCTCGAGATATGCCTCTCCTTGGTCCTCTACGACTTCTCCAGCCTCCCTGGAGGCGACATCGGTGACACTCGCCACCGTTTGGCCAACGTGTGTTTCGACTCCCAGATCCGATGCAGTGAGCGTGTCGACAGGTTTCGACTTCGCCTGCATGATTCCTTTGAACGTGGGGTAACGAGGCTCAACGACACCAGCCGTCACCGCGAGGAGCGCTGGGAGCTCGGCTGTCACGACCTCGTATCCAGACGTTGTCTGTCGCTCGATTGTGACGCTTCCATCGGCGACGTCGACCTTGCGAGCGAACGACAGGCATGGCACGTCGAGAATTTCGGAAATCATCTGCGGAACCGCGCCCGTGAACCCATCGGTTGATTCCATGCCTGCGATCACGACGTCGTATCCCTCGCGGTCCATGGCTGCAGCGAGGATGCGGGCCGTCGTCAAAGCATCCGATCCCTTCAGCGATTCGTCGTCGATGAGGACGGCTTTGTCCGCCCCCATCGCCAGTGCCTGCCGGATGCCCTGGAGCGAGCCTGATGGTCCCATCGAAAAGAGCGTGACCGTGCCTTCGGATGTTTCGGCGAGCTGGAGTCCGACCTCGATTCCGAATCGGTCCGTGTCGTCGAGTACCTGATCGTTTGGGCGCACGACCCAATGGTTCTCGCCGTCGAGTTCGTACGGCGCGGCGGGGTCGGGGATCTGTTTCACACAGACCGCGATGTTCATGATGATTCGGCTCCTCTTTCGATCGTTCGAGATGATACAGCGACTTTGAGCGCTTGCTCAAAGTTCGATTCGCCCCGGATCAGAACGAACCGTCGCGGTGGCTGCGTCCCACACGATAGGACAAGGTTGCACTGTTCATCGACACCAGGATCGGGAGGAAGCGGTCGAGTATCGATGTGAACTTGGAGGTCGCCTTGGCGGCCGCGTGGGTGACTTCAGCGTGGGAGAGCGGAGTGAGCGAGATTCCCGCAGCGAGGTTCGTGACCAGGGATACTGCGACGACGGTCGCCCCCATGTGTCGTGCAGCGATCGCTTCTGGCACCGTCGACATCCCGACAAGGTCTGCGCCGAGGCGTTTGGCCATCTGGACTTCTGCGGGCGTCTCGTACGAGGGTCCCAGAAACCACGCGTACACACCCTCGTGTGGCGTCAAGCCAACTTCGGTGAAAACGCTGGCGAGGCTCTCTCTGAGATCGGGCGAATACACCTCAGACATGTCGGGGAATCGTGGTCCGATACGATCATCGTTCGGACCTGTGAGGGGATTCTTCCCAGTCAGATTCAGATGATCTGAGATGATGACAAGATCGCCCGGCGAGAGCTGTTCTCCGATGCCACCCGACGCATTCGTGAGCATCACGTTCCTGGCGCCGGTCGAAACCGCGGCACGGATACCAAACACAACCTCATTCATGCTGAAGCCTTCGTATGCGTGCACGCGGCCGGCGAGAACGAGCAACCGTTTGTCGCCCATCGGAACAGAGAGCAGTATTCCGCCGTGTCCGGCAACCTGAGGAACTGAGAAACCTGGAATCTCCTGGTACGGAATCTCGATGGCACCATCAAGAGTGCGGGCATACTCGCTCAGACCAGATCCGAGCACGATCGCTGCGTCGTGGTTGTCAACACCGGTTCTCGCGGCGATTACCACGGCGGCTGCGTGGAGGGCATGTGTTGGATCTGTGGTCATCGAATCTTCCCAAGTATCAGTCCGTCGGCTGCGACTGTTTCATCGCTGATCTCCCATGCATTATCGAGCGTATGGAGCGCAGCCTGAAGCTTGGTCTCGTCGTTGTACGCGATGCGGGCGAGAGGATCACCCGCATCGACTCGATCTCCGACCTTGGCTTCGATTAGGAAACCAACAGCAGGGTCGATGTCCTCCTCCTTCGTTGCTCTTCCCGCACCCAGTCGTACTGCTGCAGCTCCTATGTCGAAGGCGTTGCATTGAGATACGATGCCGGGGCGCGATGCAGTGACAACGTACTCGTATGCAGCATGCGGCAGGAGATCGGTGTTCTCGATCACCGCAGGGTCGCCACCCTGTCTTGCTGTGAGCTCAAACATCGTCTCGAGCGCGGCTCCGGATTCGATCGCGGATAGCACCCGAGCCGTTGCTGAATCGACCGAAGCCTCGCCAGCGAGCAACAGCATCTCCATGGCGAACCGAAGTGTCAACGTCCGTACGTCTTCTGGACCCCCTCCTTTGAGGATGGCAACAGATTCAGCTATTTCGTTGGCATTCCCGACCGCGCGTCCGAGCGGTTGTGACATGTTTGTGAGAATCGCGGTCACGGGTGTGTCCCGACTTGTTCCGATGCCGACCATGGTTTCTGCGAGCGTGGTCGCGTCCTCGATCGTCTTCATGAAAGCACCGTTGCCGACTTTCACGTCGAGCAGCAGGCCATCGAGATCCTCTGCAAGTTTCTTCGACATGATCGACGATGAGATCAACGGAACCGATGGAACCGTTCCCGTGGCGTTTCTCAGCTCGTAGATCCGTCGATCGGCTGGAACGAGCGTCTCGGTCTGACCGGCCATGACGACACCGATGTCCTCGAGCTGGTCGTTGAACGCTGAGGGCTCGATCGCTGTCGTGAACCCGCTGATGGACTCGAGTTTGTCGAGCGTTCCGCCCGTGTGGCCGAGGCCGCGGCCCGACATCATCGGCACGGCAACTCCACAAGCGGCGACGATCGGTGCGAGGGGAATCGAGATCTTGTCGCCAACGCCCCCGGTTGAGTGTTTGTCGACTTTCGGTTTCGAGACCTCTGAAAGGTCCAGGACTTCCCCTGATTGCAGCATCGCTTCGGTCCATGGGCTGAGCTCATCCGGGGACATCCCGTTGAAGACGATGGCCATGAGCAGAGACGACAGTTGGTAGTCTGGGATCCTGTCGGCCGTGTACTCCTCGATGATCCATCTCAGCGCGTCGGGATCAAGGGTTCGACCATCGCGCTTTTCGCGAATCAGTTCGACCATCGAGTAGTTCATCTGCTCCCTCCCATGGATACCCGACCGTTCTTGACGAGAATCCCCTCGGAGCGAAGGCGCTGTGTGTGCTCGGTCTCGAGACCCGGCACGAGTCTTCCCGTTGTAGTGATGATTCGCCACCAAGGTAGACCGGGGACGGTGCGAACGATATTGCCGACCGCTCGCGCTGCCCCGGGGTATCCGGCTTCCTCGGCGACCTCGCCGTAGGTGGATGTTTCTCCTCGCGGGATGCCTCGGATGACTTCGACTACGGCGTCTTCAAAGGATGCGTCCATCACAGGGTCCCGAAGAGCCTGTCTCCCATGTCGCCAAGGCCTGGGACGATGTAGAAATCATCATTGAGTTCCCTGTCGTGGGCCGCGGCAATGATCTGGACGTCCGGATGATCCTCGTACATCCGCTTGACTCCTTCGGGCGCGGTCACTACGCAGAGTGCGGTGATATCGGTCGCGCCCGAACTCTTCACCTTGTCAACTGCCCACGAGAGCGAGCCTCCAGTAGCGAGCATCGGTTCACAGATCAGCACAGTTGCATCCGACAGATCGGGCAGTTTGGCGTAGTACTCCTGGGGAAGGGCGGTTTTCTCGTCGCGCGCGACGCCTGCGAAACCAACCTTGACGTCGGGGATCATCTCGAGAACCGCATCGAGAAGTCCGAGTCCAGCGCGAAGTACCGGTACGACGACGACGTTCTCGACCCGGTACCCGGTCGTGGTCTCCATTGGTGTGTCGATTTCGAATTGGGAGATTGGCAGTCGTTTCGTAGCCTCGAATACCAACGTGTAGGTGAGTCCTTTGGCCGCGGCGCGAAACTGCTGGGGATCGGTGTTCCTGTCGCGCA
This sequence comes from Acidimicrobiia bacterium, assembly GCA_036985855.1. Taxonomy (GTDB): domain Bacteria; phylum Actinomycetota; class Acidimicrobiia; order Spongiisociales; family UBA5794; genus B3-G11. The sequence goes on from BTQL01000062.1 coordinate 8,210, forward strand.
ACACCGCGAGATAGTGTCGCGTGAGGGGATGGTCGATGACCGTGAGATTCATAGCGGCAGGCTATCAGGTCTCACTCTGGCTGATTCGCTGATGTGACTCGATTCCTCGACGGCGCGTCGTGAGCGTTGCGATTCTCGTTCTCGTTCGAGAGGGTGGCTGACGGCTGACAGACCTGTTCGCCTCGCAATAGACTCCCCACCATGTTCGACTCTCTCTCCACACGCCTGGGTGGCGTATTCACGAAGCTTCGCAGCAAGGGGCGTCTCAGCGAAGACGACGTCAACGCCGCCCTGCGAGAGGTGCGTATCGCCCTTCTCGAGGCAGATGTCAACCTTGCTGTTGTGAAGACGTTCATCGCCCGTGTCGGGGAGAGGGCTGTCGGCGCCGAGGTTACCAAGAGTCTCACACCGGGTCAGCAAGTCATCAAGATCGTTCACGAGGAGTTGATCGTCACCCTTGGTGAGGAGGCTGCGCCACTCAAGAGGCCTGCTGCACCTCCACTGGTGATCCTCATGGTTGGTCTCCAAGGGTCGGGTAAAACGACGACGGCAGCCAAGCTCGCGAAGCATCTCAAGGGCAAGGGCAAGCGACCCCTGCTTGTGGCTGCAGATCTCCAGCGCCCGGCCGCCATCGACCAGCTCGAAACGCTTGGCAAGAAGATCGGTGTACCTGTCTATGTCGACCGGAAGTCGAAACCGGCCAAGGTCGTGAAGGCGAGCCTCAAGGCTGCAGGAGACGAGAGTGCCAACGTGGTGATCGTCGACACCGCGGGTCGCCTTCAGATCGATACAGACCTCATGAAGGAGCTCGCAGCGATCAAGAAGGTCGCGGATCCTGACGAAACGCTGCTTGTCGTCGATGCGATGACAGGCCAGGAAGCTGTCAACGTTGCACAAGGCTTCTCCGGGTACACCGATATCACAGGCCTCGTTCTCACCAAGATCGATGGAGACGCGCGCGGAGGCGCAGCGATTTCAGCGCGTGAAGTGACCGGAGTTCCCGTCAAGTTCGTCGGCACGGGTGAGACCATTGGTGATCTCGATGTCTTCTACCCGGACCGCATGGCGTCCCGGATCCTCGGCATGGGTGATGTCATGTCTCTGATCGAGAAGGCCGAGGAAACCTACGACCAGGAAGAGGCGGAGCGCGCGGCTGAGAAGATGCTCAGCGCCACTTTCGACCTCGAGGACTTCCTCGACCAGTTCCAACAGATCAAGAAGATGGGGCCATTGCAGCAGCTCGTTGGTATGCTCCCAGGCGCAGGGACAGCCCTGCAGGATGTTCAGGTGGACGACAAACAACTCGCCCGCGTGGAGGCCATCATCAGATCGATGACCCCATCCGAGCGAAGGAATCCGAAAACGATCAACGGCAGCCGAAAGCGCCGCATCGCCGCTGGTTCCGGAACAAGGCCCCAGGACGTCAACGGAGTCCTGAAACAGTTCTCACAAGCACAGAAGATGATGAAAGCCATGGCCGGTGGCAAGAACCCCTTTCCCGGGCTCTCGATGCCGGGCATGCAACGCCCCTACAAGAAGAGGTAATCAGATGGCAACCAAGATCCGCCTGACGCGGCTTGGAAAGAAGAAACAGCCGACGTACCGCGTCGTCGTCATGGATTCGCGCAAACCACGCGACGGCAAGTACATCGAACAGCTCGGGATCTATGACCCCCGCCAGGACCCGTCGCTCATCAAGATCGACAACGAGCGTGCCCTCTACTGGCTCAACACCGGCGCCCAGCCGACAGAGCGTGCACAGAAGCTGCTCGAGATCTCCGGAGCCTGGACCCAGTTCAAGGTGGCAAAGGGCGAGATCCACACAGTCGGTGGAGATAGTGTGGATGAGGTCGCCGAGGTTGTGTCGGAGGAAGCGGTTGAGGAAACAACCGACGAAGCAACCGAGCAGGCTGTTGCAGAGACCACTGAAGATGCTGCGGAAGATGTCGCAGACGAGAGTTCGGATGAATCATGAGCCAGGGCGAAATCGTTGAAAAGGTCGTTACCTACGTCGTATCTGAGATCGTTGACGACACGGACGCCGTTGAGGTGAACATTGTCTCCGATGGTGACGACGCGGTCGTTGCCGAGGTCCGTGCCGCAAAGAATGACATGGGTCGTGTCATCGGGAAGCGCGGACGAGTTGCGCGTGCCATCCGCAACGTCGCAGGCGCTGCCGGTGATGAAGAGGGTCTCTCCGTCGATGTGGACTTTCTTGACTGACGCCATCCGCCCCATATGACCTCGCCGGGTCAAGACCGCATCCCTGTCGGATACGTGCGTAAGGCGCACGGGATCCACGGGGATGTTGTCATTCGGGGGATGGTGCAAGATGCGGTCGATCGTTTTGTCGTGGGTGCGTTGCTTCTCTCCAACGAGGATGAACCGCGCACGGTCGAGATCGCTGCCGTGCGAGGCCATCAGGGTGACTACATCGTGACCTTTGTCGGAATCGGAGACCGCAACGCTGCCGATGCACTCCGGGGAGTGCAGTTCATCATCGACCGCTCGGAACGAAGAGAGCTCGAGCCGGGGGAGTGGTGGCCGGAGGATCTGGTCGGATGCAATGTCGTCACGGTCGACGGCGAGGTGGTCGGAGTCGTGGCAGACGTTGTCACAAGCGCGGCGCAGGACAGACTCATCGTCGAGACACCGGAGGGAGCGAAGGGCGAAGTCCCGTTTGTTGCCGCGCTTGTACCTGAGCTGGACATCGAGCATCGTCGGATCGTGGTGGATCTTCCCGCGGGATTGTTCGAATAGGGGACAGGCGCCCCGAAATTCATGGTGGTGCGCGACGTGTTGTATACGTGTGCCCGAGCGGGCTCGTCCATTGGTATCCACCGATTGCGAGGCGTTTTAGATTCCAGCCGTTGTGTTTGATGCGGTGGTCGTTGCGACAAAGCGGTGCAAGGTTTCCAGGGACCGTGGGTCCGCCCTCGGCGTATGTCGTTCCGTGATCGAGGTCGCAGTCTGCTGCCGGCATCCGGCATCCAGGGAACACACAGATGCTGTCTCGTGTCTCGACCTTGCGGCGTTGAGACGCAGACGGTCTCCGTCGTGTGGTACCGGCGTGGATCGGTTCGCCGGTCTCGGTGTCGGTGATCGTGTATCGCAACTCAGCGTCCGGTTGCTCGTCGGCTACCTGCCGTGCGATGTCCGCAATGACGGGCCCATATCCGTTGAGCTCTCCTGCATGGTCCGTCAGCCCTACGAGGGTGTCGAGGTCCGCGGTCATGTGTATCACACCCTTGGACCGTGTTTTGTGCCGGCTTCCCCCGAGCAGGTCGAGGTAGACGTCCGCGCGGAGTTGGTCCATAGTGCGGCTCTCGTGGTTGCCTCTGAGAGATCTGGCGATCTTGTTGATGCGCTTCGTGACGGCCGCGACCATATCTGGCGGCAGATCGAGGCCGATGAGATTCGCTGTTCCATCAACGGTTGGCTCAGCGATGATCTTGCGGTCGGTGACGGCATGTTCGTACCGTTTCTTGGCCTCTTCGGTATCTGCTTCGATACACAGTTTGCGGATGTGGGCGCCCAGCTCACCCGCCGTCATCTGTGGTGCGATCTCGGCTATGCGTTCGACGACGTTTCGTGCCGCACTGATAGGCAAGTGACATGTGCCATCGTCGATGGTCTTGGCTCGACGCACATCGATCACGCCAGAAGAAAGCATGTCCGACACCTGGGGGAGCCGCTGGCGAAGATCCATCGCAAAGCTGAGTTCGATGTCTGCGGCCCGGCGTGTCAGGTTGAGTGCCGCCCGAATCTCGGCGGCAGCCGACTCGGTCGCGTTCCGCGGGTCGTCATGGACCTCAGATAGTGAATCTGTGACCGAGACCATGTCGGTGTACGTGTGGGCTTGATAGTGCGAGACCATTCTTCGGTGGGCTCGCAACACCACGATCTGGTCGTACCCCGACACCGTGGATACATCGATCGACGAAAGCAAGGCCGCGAGAACAGGGCCTGGTTCCATCTCGTCAAGACCGGACGGGATGACCTCGCCGGTGCCAACTCCTGGGTCGAAATCTGTATCGAACATGACCTCAGAATACGGACTGCCTATGACACGAAGTGAGATATCGGCCACAGGCGATAGCGGTTCGATGTTCGGCGAAACGCCGGGTGTCCGCCCGCGGTAGGCTGCCCGAATCGCTGAGCCGTACCTGACCGATCTGAAGAAGCTCGCCGAGCAATGGACGGAATCCGACGATCGGGTGGGCGCCCTCGAGTGTCGTCACTTCTTCTCTGGAGCGGCTGTGTACCGTGACGACAAGATCGTTGCAACCCTCACGCCGGTTGGTCTGGCATTCAAGGTTCCCTCCGAGGTCCACGACGAACTGCTGGACAGCGGACGTGCAATTCCTCTCCGCTATTTTCCCAGGTCTCCTGTCAAGGCGAACTACGTACTGTTCCCTTCGGAGAGCGCGATAGATGTGACCGGCGCTGTTCGACTGATTCTCGGTATGCACCCGTAAACCAGATGAAGCATGTATCTCTGGACGCACCCGGCTGATAACGTTTCTGTCGTGACGCGCATCATTGCCAGTGGAGATATCGCCAGGCGCACCCGGAAGGTGCAAGTGCGTGATATCGAGCTGTTCACCGAGTTGACCGGTGATCGTAACCCCTTGCACTATGACTCCGAGCGTGCAGGCAGCAGCCGATTCGGCGGGATAATCGTGCAAGGTGGCGTGACGTCGGGTCTTCTCAACGCCGTCGTCGCTGAGGACCTCCCTGGGCCTGGTTCGGTCTTCCTGCACGTCGATTGGAACTTCACGGCCCCCGCCCCAGTCCCGGCGACGAGATCACTGCCGAGGTCGAGGTCCTGGAGGTTCGCCCGGACAAGCCAATCAGCACACTCCGGACCACGATCACCAACCAGGACGGCACC
>BTQL01000063.1:0-12546 GCA_036985855.1 Acidimicrobiia bacterium
GTTGCAGACGAATCGACCGGAGAACTGCTCGGAGCTCACGTACTGGCCGAGGGAGCCGGCGATGTCATCCAGGCAGCGGTCGTGGCGATGCATTATCACGCAACGGTTGACGAGATTGCCGCGATGTTCCATCCGTATTTGACCATGGCAGAGGCGCTCAAGCTCGCGGCCCAAACCTTCAACAAGGACGTCAAGAACCTGTCGTGCTGTGCCGCATGACACTTGGAAGATTCGACAATGATGACCAGGAAAGGAGAAACCGCATGAAACGCTTCACGGTACCTCGCGTCGCCCACTGTTCGGACGGCTGCAGAATCAAGTCCTGAGCAGGACGTAAAATCGCTCGAAATCGCGATAGTCGCCTCCCCTGAAGGAGGCGACTATCGCGTAACAACCAGATCATTGGAACCTCAGCGCGGGGAAACGGCCGGAGCCACTGCTCGAGACGAGCGATGGAGTAGGACATGTTCCCGGCTCTCGACCATGGGTTTGTCCCTCACCGTGCCGCCGTCGACCTCACTGTCAGTCACGGATCGGTATCGTTCGGTACCGAAACTGCAGCCGAGCATTGGCGGGAATGATGCTGTTCGGGCGAAGGTACATCCAGAACACAAGGATCACTCCGAATGACCGACGATTCGTCGATGACTGCACTTGCTGAGACGGTCTGGGACCGCTTCCAGGCCGTGGGGTTCACCCCCGACTTCGGCCCGGACTTGTCACGGTTTCTCATTGCGCTCTACCGGAGGCTCGCCGCACAGGGACAAGCCATCACAGCGAACCAAATCGAAGAGCTGGCGGAAACCACCAATGTCCCGCCTGAGCTCGCACACATGTTCGTTGAGCAGGCGGGTGAACGAGACGAAGATGGCGCCGTCACGGGTATCGTGGGCCTTTCACTCAACAAACATCCACACAAGTTCCTCGTCCACGGGCACGAACTCACAACCTGGTGCGCGCTCGACCCGATGTTGATTGCGCCTGCCATGACAGAGGCAGTCGAACTCGAGTCCGATGATCCAACGAGCGGCGAGTCCATCCGGGTATCCGTGGATCCGAGCGGCGTACAGATCTACGAACCGACCACGGCGGTGGTTTCGATCGTGATCCCGAAATCTGGGGCAACCGACAACCTCGAGTCGGTCTGGGGAATGTTCTGTCACCAGGTTCACTTCTTCGCCAGCCGAGAGTCCGGCGAGCAGTTCTTCTCCGACAACGACGACGAGGTCTACTTCCTCACCATCGAGGAAGCTTTCGAGCTGGGCCAGCTCACGTTTGGTCCTGTTCTCGAGCAGCTGTAACGACCGCTGAGAACGCCGACGCCTGCGACAGGCTCGACGACGGGATCAGGTCCACCAGGCCCCAACGAGGAGCGTGATCGTGGTGATCGCAACAACGAGTGTCGTCCAGAAGCCCACCGTGTGTCCGTCGATACGGAGGGTGAGTAAGTCGGTTCCGTTGGAGGCAAAGGTTTTGTCGTCTACGACCGTGTTCGGCTGGTCGGTGCTCTGGTGGTGGTCGTCCTCGGTGACGGACTGGTATCGGGTATTGAGTGCCTCTCCGCGCAGAAGCTGGCCTCCGAAGGAGTTGGCAAGAACGGCGGTGACCGATGAGATCATCGCGATCATCGCCCACACGGGGCTTACGAGTCCAGTGACTGCTGCAACGACGCCGATTCCATTGAAGCTGAAGGCGAGGGCCAGGTTCTGTTTGGTCTTGCGATAGGAGGAGACGCCGATCTCGTGGGCGTCCATCACGGAGCCGAGCCGGTCGCTCATGATGACGATGTCAGCAGAATCGATGGCGATGTCGGTACCGGCGCCGATCGCGACGCCAATGTCGGCCTGCGTGAGAGCGGGGGCATCGTTGATGCCGTCACCGACCATCATCACCCTTGTCCCGCCCTCCTGTATCCGGCGGATCTCAGCAGCCTTCTCGTTTGGGAGGACCTCGGCGAACACTTCGTCGATACCGACCTGGGCGGCGACGCTGTGTGCGGTGCGCCGGTTGTCGCCAGAGAGCATCACAGGGGTGATACCTGCCTCTTTGATCCGCTGGATAGTTGCAGAAGCATCCTCTTTGATGGTGTCGGCGATCCCGATGAGCCCCAGAAAGCTGCCGTTGTGAGCCACGGCGATGACTGTCTGGCCTTCTTCTTCGAGGCGTTGTCGATCCCAATCGAGTGACGTGACGTCGACGCCTTCGTGATCGAGCCAGTTCGGTCTCCCGACGAGACCTCGGGAACCATCGAGGATCGCTTCAACACCGTGTCCCGTGTGGGACTCGAAGGCGTGCGTATCGACAAGGGAGAGATTCCGCGAATCGGCCTCGTCTTCCACGGCTCGGCCGAGGGGATGTTCACTATTCATCTCGATCGAGGCAGCCACAACCAGCACCTCAGTCTCGCCTACATCGCCTGCTGGGATCACACTCTGAACGGTTGGTTCTCCTCGAGTTATGGTGCCCGTCTTGTCAAATACCATGACGGCTATGTCGCCCATGATCTGGAACGCCTCACCTGAACGCATCAGTATCCCTCGTTGGGCAGCCTCGCCTCCACCGCGAATAGTCGCCAACGGTGTCGCCATCCCCAACGCACAGGGGTACCCCATGACAAGTGCCGCGAGGCCGGCGAGCAGTGCACGGTTCCAGTTCGGACCATCTCCGAAGACAGCGGGCGCGATGATCCAGAGCAAGAACCCGAAAACTGCGAAGGAGAGCACGGTCGGTGCGAAGTAGCGGAGTACGACGTCGACAACTTGTAGCACACCCGGCCGGAGGCTCCGGGCCTCGTCGATGGAACGGGCTATCCGGGAGAGGAACGCGTCGTCACCGATCCGGGTCACCTCAACGACCAGGGTGCCCGTCTGGTTGATGGACCCTCCGATCACTTCGTCGCCCGGAACCTTTTCAGCAGGGATCGACTCGCCCGTCACGAGCGCCTCGTTCACGGCGGAGACACCGTCCACGACGGTGCCGTCCACGGGGATCGATTCGCCGGGCCGAACACGGACTCTGTCACCTGAAACAACATCGTCAATCGGTGTCTCGATCTCTTCACCGCCACGGATCACCCTCGCAGTGTCCGGGCGAAGATTCATCAACCTGCGCACTGCTTGTGACGACCGGGTGCGCACGACGAGTGACGAATAGTGCGACAGAATGTGATACGTAGTGACGAGCGTGGCGGCCGCGAAAAAGTCGCCAACAGGGAAGTTCTCCAGGACGAACAAGCCGAGGAAACCACCGGCGATGCCGGCGAACGCTGCGAACTCCAACAACACATGCTGGTTGAGGATGCCTCGACGCAGCGACGCCCAGGCCATCTTCATGATGAACCAGCCCGTGACGAACATCGTGTTGAGAGCCAGTGCAAGTAACAACCACGGCATCAGCGGGATGTCAACGACGTTGAGCCACTGGCCGAACAACATCAGCAGCAGACTCGCCACCGTGAAACTACCGGCAACGATCAGACGGCCCCGTTCACGGCGAAGCTCGGCGGCGTCATCGTCGAAGCTACGCAACTTCTCTGGATCCCGATACGTGTAGCCCATCTCCTCGAGGGTGCGGCGGAGTTTCTCCGGAGTCACCTTGGATGGGTCGTACTTGATCAGTCCTTCCTCATGGGCAAGCGACACACCCACCTCATAGACACCGTCGATCCGCGCGTAGGCCTTGTCGATCGTCGAGGTACAGAACGAGCACGACATGCCGCCGATCTTCATCCGGAACGCGGCCTGCCCACTCTTGTCGACTGGTTCGGTCTCTATGTGTTGGTCCGTCATATCAAGTCCCCTATCGGCTCATTCCGCTTCGAAGCCCGAGGCACTGATGCGGTCCCTGACGTCCTGCTCGGACACCCGGTCCGAGTCGTAACGCACCTCGACCTGGCCGTCTTCGAAATCGGCTCGGGTCCGGATCACCCCATCCAGATTGTCCAGCGCCGATGCGAGATTGTCTGAACATCCGCTGCAGTGGAACCCTCGCACTGTGAACTTCTTCGATGTCGTAGTCATCTTCTTCTCCTCACTTTCGATTCGTCAAAACGGTTGTTGCACGTGTCGGGTGGTCAATGTTGGGCACCGATTGGTTGAAGGATGTGGCACACGCATGGATCGTCCAGGTCGGTGTCCGGCAGTGTGCGAGCAAGCCGTTGTAGCTTTTCAAGCTCCGCTGACAACCCCTCCAACTGGCTGATCCGCTCCTTCACGGCGTCGACCTGGCGATCCAACACCCCGCGGACGTAGCCACACGGAGCCTCTCCCTGATCTCGCAGACCCAGGATCTGACGTATGTCGTCCAACCCGACACCCAAGGACCTCGCCAGGCTCACGAACCGCAGCCGCTCCACGTCCGTCTGTGAATAGTTCCGGTAGCCGGATTCGGTTCTACCCGCTTCGGGCAACACACCGACTGACTCGTAGTAGCGAATCGTCGGCGGATCTACTCCAACTGCCGTACCGAGTTCGCCGATCCTCATGGCGTACACCTGAACTTCTGCTGCTCTACCATCATCAACTCCTTGATCAAATGCCACTTCGATGCCAACCGACCCGTCGAACGTACACCTTCAAGCAACTTGAAGGTCAAGAACATTCCCGAAGAATCGAGTTGGTGAGCAAACCAGACGGACTCGGAGGGCCACAGTCTCGGCCTCTCGATCGCTCAGGCCATCATCGAGGCCCCGTCGATGCGATCGGTACCAGCCCGCAACCCGGTGAAGGAACGGCGGTGAAACTCGAGCTCCTCGTCAAGGGGACGCCTGCACCTCGGACAGCAGACCGGTGCTTACGTCGTACACGAATCCGACGACGACCAACGAGTCAGGGTCTCCTCGTGCATTTCGAAGGCGCCCGATGTCTGCTCGAACGCTCTGGTACGGGTCTGGAATGGCCAAGGCCTCTATCTGTGACGGTTCTACCGCCATCCGCTCGGCCAGCACGCGTTGTGCTCTCGGATCAACGAGCCGCGCCATTCCGCAATCGGTGTGGTGGACAATGACGACCTCCGGAACAAAAGGAGAATCGCCGGGGAGGGTGCTGGCCAGGAATCCCAGCACGGTCAGATCTCGGAGAACGTCCGAGGTAACACGCCCACCGGCGTTGCGCATCACCACCGCATCGCCAACTTCGAGACCGAAGATTCGACCGGGGTCGACCCTGGCATCGAGACATGCGACGATGAACGTCGAAAGTCTCGGCCTCATGGAGAGCCCTCCATGGGTGAACGTTTCGGCGAACTGTCGATTGCGGTCGATCAAGTCCGGTATGTTCGACATCCAGCGCCTTTCGCGGGTTCTTGGCATATAGGCTCGCTCCTGGACGACGGTCAGTCGTTCGTGCCAACGAACGCTATCGACTCCTCGATCAACGACGGCCACTGATCGGTTCGCTCGGCCGACACGGCCACCCACTCTCTGAACACCTTGCCTTCCGGAGCGAACTCGCGACCCTCGTCCGACTCGATCAGCTCACCGACCCGGGTTCTTGGGAGTTTGACGACGAGATCGCCAGAAGACCGCTCAATCGTTGCGACGAAGCCGCCTCCCTTCGTCGAGCGTAAACAGTGGTGCCCCATCATCGTGCCTTCTTCAACTTGCCCTGTGGCAATGAATTCGTCTGCAACGCTCCAGAAGATCTCATGTTCGGCGTCTCGTTTCATGCTTCAACTCCTGCCGCGTACCCGGTTCGTCTCAGGCTAGGTGGCGTCTCGTGCCGCATCAGCCAACCTTTGCCGGGACGTCCAGTTCGAACTCCGCGTAGCCGAAATCGCGACCGTTGATGCGAAGGGAGACACCCTGGATGCCGGGGTAGTAGCGCCGGGTCGTGATCGGGCGAATCGGATGGGATCGTTCAAGCGTACGTACCTCGCCCGGACCGATCGTCAACCTCTTCCACTTGAACACCTTTCCCACAAGGGTGCCGTTGGCCTTTTGGAAGTGCACCAAATAGTCGATCACAAGTGACTGGGGTTCCTCGCTCGTCGATCGCAGATCGGCGGTGAACTCCAATCGGTCACCGAACGTCACTCTCGGTGACTCGATCGCCAGCGATTCGAGCTCTACTTTCGGTGGCGTGAATCCGAACGCCTCGAGCGCGACCGGGTGCCCGTCCTTGATCAGCGTTCGGCAGGCATGACGAACCAACCTCTCGCGGTTCTTGTCGGCATCAGCCATCCAAGCCGTGGCGAGATCAGCGACCAGATCCGGGTGGTCCTTGGCAATGTCATTGAGATGGTTTGCAACCGAGCGTCGCACATACTCCTCATCGTCGTCGCGTAACGCCTCGAGGTAGGGAAACATCGGTGAGGGATCGGCAATCAATTGTGGTAGTTGCATCGCCCACGGCAGCCTCGGACGAGTTCCCTCCGAGACGAGCCTGCGCACGTGGGGGCTTGGGTCGGTGACCCACTTACCCATGATCGCCAATGCCCTGACCTGATCCTCAAGCAGGAAATAGCGCACCGCGAGCTCTGACGAGAATCGACTTGTCATGTCCGCAAGCAGTTCCAGGGACTGCTCGAAGTCGTCGAGACCGTGTTGACCGACAACCATCGACATCGGAAGAACAGCCCAGCCACGTACGCCATTTTCATCGCACTGAGAGTACGCGTCGTAGTCCTCGACCGGGTGCAGCATCGTCTTCAAGATCGAATCGCGGTCGGATTGATCTGCAGGCAACGCTTCGTACAGATGATCGGCGATCATCTGCGCTCGGGCCTTCAACTCGAGCTGCTCGAGCTCATCGAGAATCGCTGTCTCGAAACCCGTTCGATCGAATTCGTCGAGCTGCGCCTCGAGGTGTCCGGCCATACACAGGACCAGCTCGGGCGAAAAGAAGTTCTTGAACGGTTCGATGGTGCCCTCCGCAATACTGGAACGGTTCTGGGCATCGAATCTAGTGTCCTGAGTCGCAAGTCATGTAAGGAATCTCGCCGGGCCTCACCGCGCGCAGCCGCTCGATCGACGATGTGAAACTCGCAGGCCTAGGTCGGGGAGTGGTAGTCGTCGTGGCGTCGAATCCACTCCTGGGCGAATCGGAGACCGTCCTCGCCGCGACCCTTCGGGGTCAAGTCCAGGAGCTGGTAGGCGCCGTTGAAAGCTTCTATGCCTCGTGCGTAGGCCGAGTAGCTATGAAAGATCTCACCTGCAACGTTGCGTGAGAAGACGCTCACTCCCGGTCGCTCCTCCCCGTCTCCATCGAATGGAGCGAAGTTGTAGTTGGCACCCTCGCGGTCGCCAGTAGGGAAGGAAACGTTGAAGTCCATATTGAAGTTACTTGTGCCAGACGAGATCCACGGGAAACTCCACCCCATACGGGTCTTGTAGGCCACGATCGAAGTCAGAGGCGCCCGTGAGATCGCGACGAAGGTCGTGTCGCGATCGGCGAGATGGACATCGATACCGTCGAAGTTGTCGGCCCAGAACGAGCAAGTCGGGCAGCCCTCAGTCCAATCGGGCCCCATCATGAAGTGATAGATCAGGAGTTGGCTTCGGCCCTCGAACAGGTCAGCGAGGGTCCTGGCACCATCGGGCGTGTCAAAGGTGTATATCTTGTCGATCCGAACCCACGGCATTGTGCGGCGCTTCTGGCTCAGCTCGTCCCGAAGCCGCGTGAGTTCTTTCTCCTGGCTCAGCAATTCCCGGCGCGCCTGCAGCCACGTGGCACGGTCGACGATACTCGGAGGTACGGTCATGAATTCTCCTCGATCGGCATCAGTGGGCAAATTCGACCGCGGTCTGTCACGAGTCGCCATCGATCGTCGACGTAGTCTATGTCCGCTCACTGCACCGCAACAACGCCGCGCCTTCTCATATCGCGAAGACACCGCGCTCCCGCCTTCCCGTACGGCTGGGCACGTTGAAGAGATCGATCCCTGCCTGGTCCCGCGCCGCGTAAGCGGAAGGGTGATCTAGTAGTGCTGCCTTCTGGTCTCGATGATGTCGATAGCAGTGCCCGTGCCGTCTTCTGCCCGAATCGCCTCGCCAACGTCGGCTGCTCTGTCGACGATCGACTGATCTTGCGTCGCACGTCTGACGAGTGATTCGATGGTTGAGGCCGAGATCTTCTTCGCGGCGATCGGATCCGGTCCCGCTCCGATGGCAGAAACCCTCTTGCCCCAAAAGGTCTGATCCCCCATCACCGGTGTGATGATCGTCGGTGTGCCCGCCCGCAACCCCGCTGCGGTTGTTCCCGCGCCGCCGTGGTGAATGACCGCTGCCATCTTTGGGTACAGCCAGTGATTCGGGATGGTTCCGATGACGTACACATCATCGGCTATCGCAATGTCGAATTCCGTACGGCCGGTGACCAGGACGACGCGGTGACCGCTGGCCCGGATACCAGCGAGCATTTCACCGACAAGCCGCTGGGGATCGCGGACAACCAGACTCCCGAAACCCACAGCCACCGGTGGCGGTCCGGCACCGATGAAATCGACCAGGTCGGCCGGTGGTGTCCATCCCATGTCGGAATCAAGGAACCAATAGCCTGGAACCGAAGCCTCGGCAGGCCAATCAGCTGGTTTTGGCACGACGGTCGGACTAACCGCAAGCAGCGTCGGTGGCCAGTCGCCGCTATTCAGCTTGAAGTTTCCAACTCCCTTCTCTCTTGGCGGAAGGCCGAGGTCCTCGACTCGCCACTGCGCAACGATCTTGTTGAAGGGAGCCGTCGACAGATCGAGCAACCGATACGAGGCCCTGTTCAAGAAAGTCGGAGGCGAGACAGAGAAACCCGGAAGCGGGAAGTCGGCTGTCGGGATCATCGCAGGAACAGGAAGCCCTGCGACAACGGGAATCCGACGTAACTCCCCCACGTGTGTCGCTCCCATGGCCTTGGGGTGGAACACGATGAGATCGGCACCGTCGGACGTGCTCGCCTGATCCTCGAGCATGCGTCTCATCAACGGCTTGATCGTGTCGTTGATCATCGAGCGCATCTTCAATGGATTCTTGAGGGCAGCCTGTGCTTCCGGCGAGTCGAGAAGCTCGTAGTAATCCGCTCTGATCGGCGCAAAGTCAAGGCCTCGATCTGACACGAATCCGTCAAAACTGGGAGCCGTCGCGACCGTGACCTCATGACCGGCAGCCACGAGACCCAACCCGAGCGCAACAAACGGCTCGACATCGCCCCGGGTTCCGACCGTTTGGACAACAACCTTCATCTCGCTCCTCCGCTGTGGTACGACCGGCAGGGTACCTTCGCCGCGCGGCAGCTCTTCAGGCGCAGTTTTCTGCAGAACCGACGTCGGTTACGCCGGCGCCACTCGCCGTTCTTGCGTAACTGACGTCCTCCCAGCGGACGTCAGTTACGCAAGAACGTACTGGTGTAGACCCGATCGAGGGAAAACGCGATCCGGTCGATACCGCGGCGCCCGGCGATCGACTGTCAGCGGTTGATGAGACCGTTGACAAGCTGCGGAATCAGTGTGGCTGCCGTAGCCTCGATATCGGCAGCTCCCGCTCCGACCACGTTCAACATGGCAACCATGTGGATCGCACCCATGAGCGCAAACGACGTCGTGTGAGGATCGGCCACATCGAGCTCACCTGCGGCATGGCCCTCGATGAGCAATTCCCGAATGGGTGTCAGGACCACTCGTTCCATTGATGCCATGACTTCCTGGAAGTCCTGAGATTGCTTGATGGCGGTGGGAAGCTCGACACACATCATTGGATGTTCAGTGAGCGAATACAGAACGGCCGTCAGCGCGGCCTCCAACCGCTCCTGTACCGTCCCTCCATCCGCCGCCTCCTTCGCCACAACATCGCCGATGCGGGCGAGCTCCGCGTTCATATAGAAGGCGACAAGATCGTCCTTCCCTGCGAAGTAGTAGTACAGGGTGGCCCTCGGCACATCGGCCAGCCTGGCGACATCGTCAATGCTGATGTCAAGGCCGGTGCCTGCAAAACCTTGCGATGCAGCCAACAGCTTGTCTGCGAGTTCTTGAGGTGGCCGTTTCATCTTCTCCAACTTTAGTCTCGACATCGGAATAGACAAGTGTCTAAGTTGTTGTCTACTCCAACGTTGAAACAGGATGTTCAATTCCTGTCTGGTCCTGGAGGGCGATCACATGCTGAAAGAACCGAGCCGAACTGAGGCTCCCAACCAAGCCGATCCATCGAGCCGACGATGGTGGATACTAGCCGTGATGTCCATCGGCGTCCTGATCGTATTCATCGACAACACCGTCGTGAATACGGCCCTGCCCGCTATCTCGGTCGACCTCGGTGCGTCGATCTCGCAGCTGCAGTGGGTCGTCAACTCCTACACGCTCGTCCTTGCAGGGTTGCTGCTGCTCGGCGGATCCCTCGGTGATCTGTACGGACGCAGGAAGTGGATGACCATCGGTCTCGTCCTGTTCGGAGCTGCGGCTACAGGCGCTGCATTTGCCACCAACATCGAGACGCTCATTGCGATGCGCGCTGCTCAAGGTCTTGGGGCCGCACTCGTACTCCCTGGCACCTTGTCGATCATCACGAACGTGTTCCCCCGGGGGGAACGTGCCAAGGCGATCGGAATATGGACCGCCGTTGGAGCACTCGGCATCGGTCTCGGACCGGTGCTCGGTGGGTATCTTGTCGACCAATTCAGCTGGTCGGCAGTTTTCTTGATCCACATCCCGATCATCCTCGCGGCCCTCGCCGGGTTGTTGATCGTGCCAGAGTCAAGCGACGAGCGAGGCCTGAGATTGGACATACCCGGCGCAATTCTCGGTACCACAGGAATCGTTGCACTCGTGTTCGGCATCATCCGCGGCGGGGAGGCCGGCTGGACCTCTCCGGAAGTGATCGTGGCCTTCGCTATCGCCATCGTCGTTCTGAGCGCGTTCGCCTTCGTGGAGGTCCGATCCGATGCGCCAATGCTGCCGCTCAAGTTCTTCCGTCAGAAGGACTTCACCGGGGCCGTATTGGTCATAGGGGTGATCATGTTCGCCATGTTCGTGTCTTTCTTCTTTCTCACCCAGTACTTCCAGATCGTCCAGGGCAGAAGCGCTCTCCAGGCTGGATTGCTGATAGTCCCGACATCGGTCGCAATGATGATCTCCGCTCCTATTTCCGGAAAGGTGATGAGCACGATCGGGCCCCGATACCTGGTTCTCGCCATGTCCGGTGCAATGTTGACCGGAATACTTCTCCTGACTCAGATCGGGGTTGATAGCAGCGTCCTCTCTGTGATCGTGCCTCTCATGGTCTTCGGGCTTGGGGCGGGCCTCGGCATGCCGGCCCTCACGGACACTGTTATGGCAGCAGTTCCGGAAGCTGATGCAGGAGTCGGATCGGCTGTCAACGATGTCAGTCGCGAACTGGGCGGGGCGCTCGGCATTGCGATCATCGGCAGCATCGTGAGCATCTTCTACCGAAGCAATATCAACGATGCAATCGAGGGAACCTTGCCCGCCGACGTCGTTGAGCTTGCACGAGAAGGTGTCGGTGTCGCCAGCGTGATAGCTCGGTCACTGCCAGAGGATTTGGCGGTGGCATTGACGGAAGCCTCGAACGTTGCGTTCGTCGATGCTATGACCACGGGCTTTGCGATGAGCGCGGTGGTCCTGCTCGGTGCGGTTGTCGTCGCATTCACTCTCATTCCGCGGTCCATGCGCGAATCACAGGCGGTACTCGAACCGGATGACGGGTCACCGAGTCCACAACCCGTGGACGCGCTGGCCAGATAGTCCCCAGTACGTTCTTGCGTAACTGACGTCCTCCCACAGGACGCCAGTTACGCAAGAACGGTGGGGGGGCTATTCGGTGGTTAGGTAGGCCACGGATCCATCGAGAGGCTGTGCCTGGGTGACCTCATAGAGTGCGATATGGGGGCGGTCGTTTCCGTCGATCGCCAGAGAGACCAGCTGGCCGAGCTCGAGACCGGCTTCGACGATCCTGCGGATCTCCCAGCCTGATTCACTTCGAACGGCATACCACACGCCCTGGGTGTCGGAGAACACTACGTTGGCGCGGCCCTGACTGTCGAAAGCAAGTGAAGAGTTGCGCCGCGCATTCACCTCGGAGAACGCCGTGAGTTCCCCGATCGTCTCCAGCGTCCAGCCGTCTTCGCTTCTCGTCGTATACACGATCTCACCTTCGGTTCTTCCGGTCTGGCGGAAGAAGGTGGCAGCAGGTCGACCGTCGGAGTCGTACGCGAGAGACGAGTACTTTCCAACGTCGCCTTCTTCGGCGGCTGCCTCGAGGGTCCACGATCCGTCTCTCAGGCTGGCGAAGATGAGATCCTGGTCGGTGTCGTTGTAATACGTGAGACTCGGCGCACCCGCTGGATCGAGGGCCAGCGACACGTTGTACTGGTAGGGAATCGCACCGCTTCCGATCTGGGTCACCTCCCAGCCGGATCCTTCGTTCCTGTAGTACTCAACACCCTCGGTACGTCCGAACTGAGCGGGATCGACACCGGCAGCATGGATCACACCGTCGTCACCGATCACGACAGTGGAATCCCAACCGTCGTGCCCCGGATCGAGAGCGATGTCCTCGACCCACGTCGAACCATCCCGGAACAGGCGCACAAGGTCACCGAGATCGGGATCGAA
>BTQL01000064.1:0-12499 GCA_036985855.1 Acidimicrobiia bacterium
CCTGAGTCGGTCTGTCTGTTCGGAGGGAAGGTCGGGTAAGTAGGTGATCCAGACGGCACCATGTTCAAGCGAGTGAAGGGCATTCTCAGCGCGGACAGGGGTGTCGTAGAAACCACAATTCGCCAAGACGGCGTCATGCGGTCCGCCCGCGGGAATCTCACCCTTCGCGTAGATGTCGCCGTTGATGTGCTCGGGCGAACCGACGGTGAACGTTTCGGTGCCATCAGGGATTCCCGTGACAGGGTCGGAGTTGAAGAGCATGAGGGCGACGAGGCCAAGCACAGCAGACACGCCGACGATGGCTCCGAGCCGCTTCCCCCACGGTGAATCGGAGGGCACGGTCTTCGTCCCACTCATCGTCCTTCGACGTCTACCGCGACTCGGCACGGGAACGATCGATGCTTGAGGCTGTTGTTTGTACGATTTCGGTGATCGGAATCATTGTTGCGGATGGTCGAGGCCGAGGGCTTCGTAGAGACCGTCGATCACGCCGTGTCTGTCCTCCCCGCTGCGCCAGTCTTCGAGCAGCTTCGTAAGCGTCTCCTCATGGTCATGCCTGACGGTTGCTCCAGCGGCCTGTGAAAGGTGGTACTCCACGTCCTGGTCCTCGTCACGTTCATTGGCCGACAGTGCCATTCCCACATGGGCAGTGACGACATCGAAGTGCTCCGAGATGTCGGGGCCGAGGGCCTCGAGGATCTCCTGCTCGGCAGCGTGAAGGTTTCCGGCACGGATTTCGGTCTCCAGTTCCTCTGCCAGGTTCATGAGATCGGAATCTCCACCATGAAGAGACATGTGTTCGACGTGGCGGATCGCGTCGTCCGTGTTCTCGGCGTCCAAGGAAAGGAGCGCCAGCCTCATGTGTGCGACCTCGGTTGCGGTCAGTTCGGGCCCGTGGGCCCCGTCTTCGCCCTCCTCGCCTTCCTCTGCGTGCACCATCACCATCTCATCTCCGAGGGTGACGATCCACGCATAGATGTCCCGCACATCGTCGTCGCTGAGAACGTCGGTCGGGAAGGGGGGCATGACGTCGCCCTTGGGCGTCCGAACCTGGCGGAACAGCTGATCTTCTGTGTGGCCTGCCAGTGCCGGACCGACTCCGCCCTCACCGTCCTGACCATGACAGGCTGAGCATCCCACCGTGCGGAACGTCTCCAATCCCGCGGATGCTCCGGAGGAGAGCGCCTGTACGCCTTCGCCACCATCCGACGGCGCCTGCACCTTCCCGCTCACATCGGCACAACCCGCAGCGAACAATGTGACGACAACCAGGGCGACCCCGAAACGTTTACCGATGCGCCGCACAGTTCGTTGTTCCTTCCGGTGGTTTCTCCACACGATTCGTGCCTCTCCATGCGTTGGGTCTGATTGGATTGTGGAGATGGTACACCGACGAACTAAACATTCTCAATGGCTGGCAGGTTGCGTTCTTTGTCCACCGTCTCGACGAGGCGCTCTCGAGGTTGGCGAGAGTTTCAGCCGATAGGATTCCCTACACCGCTCCGACACAATGCTCCTGCTTCAGGCGCATTTCGGCCGCGCTCGAACTCGTTCACGAATTGCTCGAGGCGTTGGTCGTTCGCATCGGTGAGTTTGAGCTGGAACCCCCAGGCGGTAGCGATGATCTGGGCGTCCTGACCAGGTACCGGGCTGACGAGGACCTTGTCCACACCACCGGTGAAGCGCTTGAGTCGGTCGATCTGATCCGAATCGAGGTCGGGTACGTACGAGATCCAAACGGCGCCGTGTTCAAGCGAGTGGACGACATTCTCAGTCCGGAAGGGTGCGTCGTAGTAGCCGCAGTTCGCCCAGGCCGCATCCATTGCACCTCCCGCGGGAACCTCACCCTGTCTGTAGATCGTGCCATTGATGTGTTCGGCCGTGGTGACAGCGATCGTCTCGGTGCCCTCGGGCACACCGCTGATGGGGTCGGAGTTGAAGAGCATGAGAGCGACGAGGCCGATCACCACAGAGATGCCGACCAACGCTCCAAGTCGTTTCGGCCAAGGAGATTCGCCTGGCATGGACTTCATGCCGCTCGTCGTGGTGGATAATCGTTTCTTGCTCGTTCCACTCATGTCGGGGCTCTTTCTCTTGCAGACTCGTTGGGGAGGTTCTGGAACGACGATGGTATGTCGAAGTTCGAGTTATTCCCGACGATCGCGGCCATTGGCCTACATGAGTGCCGCGTCGGCTGTCTTCCTTCGGTACCGGTGGCAAGATGTCCGGGCGCTATTGTCGGGCCAATGGAGCGCTGGTTTGCGGAACGTGCATGGCTCGGCGGGCCGAACCTGACTGAGAACGTTGTTCTCACGGTCGGTCGTGGCCGGATCACGTCGATTGCTAGAGCACAGAGCCATTCGAGTGCGGATCACAAGCTCGATGGCATCGTGATTCCTGGACTTGTATCGGCACACTCCCACGCGTTTCATCGTGCACTCAGGGGACATACCAGTGACGGGACCGGCGATTTCTGGTCGTGGCGCACGCCGATGTACAAGGTCGCGAACCGGCTGAATCCGGAGTCCTATCGGGAGCTGGCTATTGCGGTGTTCTCAGAAATGCTCGAGGCAGGTATCACAACCGTCGGAGAGTTCCACTACCTCCACCACGACGAAGACGGCCAACCGTACGCCGATCCGAACGCGATGGGAAGGGCGTTGATCGAGGCCGCGGTGCACGTCGGTATTCGAGTCACACTCATAGACGCCGCGTACCTGATGTCCAACGTCGCCGGCTCACCCGTGACCCCTCAGCAGCGACGATTCTCCGACGGAACGATCGACGCCTGGTCCGAACGCGTGCGTGATCTGAACAGAGAGTTTTCAGGTGAACCAGCTGTCCGAATAGGTGTCGCTGCACATAGCGTCAGAGGTGTCGCTGCAACTGATCTCGGCGACGTCGCCCGCACTGCGAGGGAGCTGAACGTGCCACTGCACATCCATGTCTCTGAACAGATCGCTGAGAACGAGGCTTGCAAAGCTGCGCACGGTGTTACGCCCGCGCGGCTCCTGGAAACCGTGGGTTTCCTCGGACCGTCAACGACGCTTGTCCACGCGACGCATCTGACCCCGGACGATATCGACATCATCGCAGCGACCGGGACGGGCGTGTGTTTCTGCCCCACGACGGAAGCAGATCTCGGGGACGGTATCGGTCCCGCAGCTGAATTGGTAGAGGCCGGCGTCCACCTCAGCCTCGGGTCAGATTCCAATGCGATCATCGACATTCTCGACGAGGCGCGACGTGTCGAGTATCACGATCGACTCAGACTTCACAGCAGGGGCATTCACAGGCCAGAGGACATGTTGGAGTCCGCGACTTCCGGAGGTGCAGAGGCGCTGGGGTGGTCGGGCGGGGGCCGTATCGCTGAGAACGCGCCGGCCGACTTCATTGCCATCGATCCAACGTCTTCCGAGCTCGCCGGTACGGACCTTTCAACCGTCGCGGGCCTTGCCATGGCGTCGACGCGGGCATCGGTAACAGACGTCGTCGTTGGGGGACGGCGGGTCGTCGCGTCTGGTCGTCTGTTGGCAGCGCCCACTGCTCTCGAGCGAGCTTCTACGCTGGCTGCCATGGCAAAGACAGGGGAGCAGAGCTGATGACGATTCGGGCAATCCCACAGATCGGTGACCCGGTTCTACGCACGGTAACGACCGATGTGAAAGCGGAGGAACTGACGTCCGTCGTCGTCCAGACGCTCATAGACGACATGATCGAGACGATGGCGGATGCCATGGGCGCGGGCATCGCAGCGACCCAGGTTGGCGAGTCGTTGAGTATCTGCATCGTCGGGGTCGAGCGCAATGAGCGGTATCCGTACAAGCCGCCGATTCCGCTTACGGTGCTCGTCAATCCGGTGGTAAGACCGATCGATTGCGTTACGTTTCTCAACAACGAGGGTTGCCTGAGCGTGCCGATTCGCGGCGACCTGTATCGCTTCATGAATATCGAGGTCACCGCACTTGACCGAAGAGGTGCAGAATCGACGACCGTCTACCGCGGTCTGAGTGCCGGTACGGTTCAACACGAGGTTGATCATCTCGCAGGGACCCTTATCGTCGACCGCATGCACGACGCACGCACCATATCCACGTGGGAGAACTTCCAAGAACATGGCATGGCAGACTACGTCGAGAGGATCCGGCCTGTCATCGACGCAACGGAGCCGAGGGCTCCCTGATCGGATCGATGGAGCCACATGGGTGATCAGCGGGTAAGGATCTTCGCTCTCAGCATTCCGCTCAACCGGCCGTTCGCAACAGCGAATGGCACGATTGTTACGCGCCGCGTTGCTCTTGTGCGCGTCGGTCCTGAACCATACGGATGGGGTGAGGCAGCTCCCTACCCGGGTCAGGATGAACCCATCGAAGACGTCTTAAGAGCGGCAGACGTACGGGAATGGACGCCGACACTTTCGGCTGCGGTCGATGGGGCTGAAGCGGACAGGGATGCTCGCATCGCGGGAGAATCCCTTGCAGGCCGTATAGGTGCTACCCAGACCACACTGCCGGTGTCACTTGCCATCGGTATGGAGCCGGATCCGGTTGCTCAGGTGGCGTCGGCTGTAGCGAGTGGTGTCGGACGCTTCAAGGTCAAGATCGCACCTGGCAGGGTGGATCACGTCACAACGATCAGAGAGCGGTTCCGCGATGTCGTTCTGGGCGTCGATGCCAATGGGTCGTTCGATGCCGAGACGGTGTCGGAGCTTGGCATGCTCGCAGGACTCGGCATTGCCTTCGTTGAACAACCGGTCTCGGATCTGACGTCCGATGCAGCGCGGCAGCTCAAGACCTTGCTCGATGCTCCCGTGTTTGCCGACGAGGCTGTGCGGTCGGTCGCGGATGCAGCGAGACTGCTGGAATCGTCTGCGGTTGATGGCATCGTGATCAAGCCCGGAAGACTTGGCTGGACCGGAGCGCTCGAGGCGCGTGAACTCGCAAATGCTGCAGAGAAGCGTTGGCGTGCTTCGGGGCTGCTTGAAACTGGTATCGGGCGTGCGTTCACCGACACGCTGGCTGCGTGTCCCGATGCGTTCGTCTCTGACGTCGCTCCCGCAGAGTGGTTTCTGAGCAAGGACGTCACAGCCTCCCGGCTCCGCAACGCTCACATCACGGTGCCGCGCGGTCCCGGCCTCGGAGTCGTGCCGAAGCTCTCTTGAACCATTCTGGCGTCTCTCAGGGCATCATGATGCCCTGAGAGACGCCAGAACCCTGTGGGCATCAGCGGATGGGCAGTCCGAGGCCGCGGCTGATCACGAGTCGCTGGATCTCGGAGGTGCCCTCGCCGATCTCGAGGACTTTTGCGTCCCTGTAGTGACGTGCAACGAGTGTCTCATCCATGAAACCAGCACCACCGAAGATCTGGGTCGCCTCGCGAGTCGCCGTCACCGCGGCCTCGGTTGCGTAGAGTTTCGCGATGGCGGCCTCCTGTTTGAACGGCCTCCCGTTGTCCTTCAACCACGCAGCCTTGTAGGTGAGCAGTGCTGCAGCGTGCACACTGACCTCGATGTCCGCGGCCTTGAACGCGACCGCCTGATAGGACCCAATCGGCTTTCCGAAACTCGTTCGCTCGTTTGCGTACGCGACGGACTCATCGAGACAAGCCCTGATCACTCCGACCGCCATGGCAGCGATGGCGATACGACCATCATCGAGTGTCGAGAGAAACTGGTGGAAGCCGCGGCCGCGCTCGCCGAGGAGATTCTCGGCGGGAACCCTGCAGTCGTTGAACGTGAGACCGTGGGTATCCGAGGCGTGCCAGCCCATCTTCCGGTAGGCAGGTTCGACCGTGAAACCTTCCGTTCCGAGTGGGACGATGATCGACGAGATCTCGCCGGGGCCCGTGCGCGCGGTGATGGATACGACACTCGTGATCTCGGAACCCGAATTCGTGATGAACGCCTTGGATCCGTTGATGACCCACTCGTCACCATCGAGGACCGCTTTGGTCGCGGTTGCGCCGGCGTCCGACCCGGCGTCCGGTTCGGTGAGACCGAAACCTGCGAGCGTCTTGCCGGTGACGAGATCTGGAAGCCACTTCGACTTCTGATCATCCGAACCGAACTCCTGTATCGGGTTGATACCGAGGCTGACACCCGCTTCGAGAGTGATCGCCATGGACTGGTCGACCCGCGCGATCTCCTCGATCGCGATGCAGAGACTTGTGAAGTCTGCTCCCGCCCCGCCCCACTTCTCGTCTGCGGTGATGCCGAAGAGACCGAGGTCGCCCATCTCTTGGACGACGTCGGCTGGGAAGTGATGATCGGCGTCCCACTGCTCAGCCTCCGGCGCGATCCGATCCTCGGCGAACTCGTGCACCATTGAGCGCAGCGCGCGGTGTTCATCGGTGAAGTCGAAATCCATGAGGCGAGCATAGAAGCGCGGACGCTTGCACGAGACACCTCGAGTGTCGATACCCTCGGCGGAATGAAGCGCTGGTTCTGGATGCTCGACGCCTTCGTCGTGATCTCGTTTGCGGTCATCGGTTCCGATGTCCATGGCTTCACGTATCGGCTGGTTGGCATTCTGAGGGTTTTGGGCCCCTTCCTGATTGCGCTCGCGGGTGGGATCGTCTTGTTGCGGGTTTGGAGGAATCCGCTATCCCTGTTCAACGGATTCGCGCTCGGAGGCATCACCCTGACAGCAGGGATGTTGATGCGAGGCTATCTGTGGAACGAAGGAACACCGCGACCTTTCATGCTCGTGTCCGCTGCCTGGTTCGTCGGGC
Organism: Acidimicrobiia bacterium; assembly: GCA_036985855.1. Taxonomy (GTDB): domain Bacteria; phylum Actinomycetota; class Acidimicrobiia; order Spongiisociales; family UBA5794; genus B3-G11. The sequence goes on from BTQL01000064.1 coordinate 6,730, forward strand.
TCATGGTTGGCTGGCGCGTGATCGCTATCGGATTCGTGTGGTTCACAAATCGGTCATGGAACGTCGACCCGAGGGCCTGACCCGACCTGACGCCCCGAACCTTGCCTGACATGGCATTAGCATCGCGTCATGGACATAGCAGTCGCACTTGTTCGCAGCTACCTACAAGCGAACGGATTCTTCACCGTCACCGAATACCCGATTCTCGAAAGCGTCGGTCTCACGACCCGCAACGTCACGGATGTAGATGTCTTGGCGCTGAGATTTCCCGGAGCTGGAGGTTTCGGATCTGATAACCCGACAGGTGGCCTGCGCATCCAGCCCGATCCCGAACTCGCGCTCATGGAGGATCAGATCGAGTTCATCATCGGTGAGGTGAAGGAGGGTACAGCGGAACTCAACAAGGCTGCGAGGGATCCAGCGGTTGTTGCGGCGGCGCTTCGCCGTTTCGGGTCGATACGTCCCGAGGTTGAGGCAGAGCTCGTCAAGAAGCTGATCGACACGGGAGTCGCGTTCCACCCTGCAGGGATTCGTCTTCGTCAGATGGTGTTTGCAACCAAGGCTCCGACTCGGCGCCGATATGCGTATCTCTGGATGGACATCGGCAAGATCGCCGAGTGGATGCGGACGCAGGTCCACGAAAACTGGGATCAAGTCAAGACGATCCAATCGAAGGATCCTGCGCTCAGCTTCCTGTTGTTGTTCGAGAAGGCCAGGCGCGGGGAGAGTTGATCCCTTGTTCGACGTAGTGCTGTGGCGGCCCGAAATCCCACCGAATACGGGAAACCTGATGCGTCTCACCGTCAACACGGGATGCAGGCTGCACCTCATCGAGCCACTGGGGTTCGATATCGACAACGCTCGCCTTCGGCGAGCAGGCCTCGACTACCGCGAGTTCTCCGAGGTGACCGCGTACCCGTCGTTCGAGGAGTTCGTAGTCGCAGTTCACCCCGCACGTACGTTCGCATTCACCCAACATGCCAGACGTCTGTACACAGAGATTTCGTATAGACCTCGAGACGCGCTGCTCTTCGGTCGTGAATCTGACGGGCTGCCGGCGGATGTCCTCGACAACGAAGTGGTCACCGATCGCGTGAGAATACCGATCGCCGAGGGAGGCCGTAGCCTCAATCTGGCCAATGCCGCGGCCATCGCCGTATATGAGGCCTGGAGACAGAACGGCTTCGGCTGAAGCAACAATCGGTGATCTGAAACCTGAGGCCTGGTATCTGTCGTCCACTACCGTGAATGCCGATGATCCACAAAACACCCATCGCCGTGCGGTTCTACGAGCTCGACCCGTACAGGCACCTGAACCATTCCGTGTACATCCAGTACTTCGAGGTAGGTCGGATCGACCTCTTCCGGGTGTTCGGGTGGTCTCTCACCCAGATGGCCGACCTTGGAACCCAGGTCGTCGTCACAACTATCGAGACGCGGTTCCTCGCGCCCGGCGTCGAGGGAGATGACCTCGTCATCGAGACATGGGTTGAGGACGTGAGACGGGTGTCCATGCGTTTCGGACAGCGCATCATGCGTGGTGAGGAAGTGCTCGCTGCCCAGACCGTTCACGGGGCGTGTGTGAGTCTCGATGGGAAGCCAATTCGCATCCCGGACGATCTCCTCGAGGGTCTTGCCCAGTTCACATCAGACCCGTCGTGAGCGACACCGCAGCGCTTGAAGCTGCTTCCTACGCCACATGGACGGCGGACGTGTCCGACATCGTTGAGGGATGGCACGTGACCGCTACAGGTGGGGTGACCAGGAGAGTCAATTCGGCTCGCGTCATCGGTGAAGCAACCGTCGATGCTCACACCCGCCACCACCTCAGCGAGTGGTTTCGTCGTCACGACCTGCCACTCATCATCCGCGAGACCCCACTCATGGCCGAAGCAACGAGCGAGGCGGTCCGAACGCGATGGGCTTTCGAGCCCCTTGACGAGACCCGCGTGATGACCAGTAAGACACGAAGGGGTGAAACTGGAGATGTGCGGGCGATCCCCGTCACCGATCACCGCTTTTTAGTCGACCTGGCGGAGCTCAACGGCCGAAGCGATTTGGCGGCCGCGACCTTGCGTCGGATCTACGGCAGGGTTTCCGATAGAAGCATTGGCGTCTGGATTCCCGGTAGAGCGGCAGCGATCGCAGTCAAGGATGGGGACCGGGCCGCCGTGTTCTCGGTTGCCGTGAGTCCAGAGAGCCGCCGCACGGGACTTGCGACGCAACTCATGACTGCCGCGTCGACGTGGGCGGCCGACCAGGGCGTGAGCGAGCTCTTCGTTCAAGTTCTCGGAACGAACCGTTCTGCCACCGAGTTGTACGAGGCGCTGGGATTCACCGAGCGGTATCGATATCGATACCTGCAGGCACCACCAGATCTTGGATCTGCGTAGGATCGCGCAGGGAGGAAAATGAACAAGACACGAGTTGCAACCTGGTCGAACCTCGTTCCCGGTGGTCTTGCCCATGCCCTCGTCGCCGGAGTTGATCTCGTCGTCGTACGGTGGCCAGACGGGGAGGGGCACAGCGTCCTTTACGGTCGATGCGTGCATCGAGGTGCTCTGATGGCCGACGGCCGCATCGAAGGTGACAATCTCGTCTGTGGTGTGCACTCGTGGGACTACAGGTACGACACGGGGGTATCGAGCTACCGCGACACTGACCTTCTGCACAAGTTCACGTCTGTGGTCGAGGATGACACGGTCTGGGTATACGAAGACGAGATCGCAGCATGGGCAGAGAGGTATCCCCAGCCATTCAGCCGCGACACATATCAGGGGACGTATCAGGACCCAACCGGGACCCACGACGAGCCCTTCGTCAAAGACATCAGGGAATTGGCCACACACGGACTCGATCGCCTCGGTTCACACGGCGCGTCTGGCGCGATGGGAGTGCCACGCAGCAAGCTGCCCGCCTGGGATGACATTCAGATTCTCACTGCCCAACTTGCTCGTCCCCCGCTTCTCGATGATGAACCAGTGGATACTTCCCTCACGATCGGTCCCGGGGCACTGAAGCCTCTCTCGCTCGACATCCCTCTCTTCGTCTCGGACATGTCGTTCGGTGCTCTCTCCACGGAGGCGAAAACAGCTCTCGCGAGAGGGGCCGAATTCGTCGGCACAGCGATTGCCTCTGGCGAAGGAGGCATGCTTGAAGCGGAGAAGGCAGAGTCGAGTCGCTATCTGTATGAACTTGGTTCAGCGAGGTTCGGTTTCTCCTGGGACAAGCTCGCTGATGTCCAGGCCTTTCACTTCAAAGGAGGCCAGGCGGCCAAGACGGGTACTGGTGGCCATCTCCCCGGACTGAAGGTCACGGCCGATATCGCTGAGGTTCGAGACATCCCGATCGGCGAACCAGCGATATCGCCTTCTCGGTTCCCCGAATGGACGACGGCCGTCCAGTTCGCAGAATTCGCCACTGAGGTGCGCGAACGAACAGGGGGGATACCGATCGGATTCAAGTTGTCGGCGCAACATGTCGAGGCTGACCTCGATGCCGCCCTCGAGGTTGGCGTTGACTATGTGATCCTTGACGGCAGGGGAGGGGGCACGGGCGCGGCGCCACTGCTGTTCAGGGACAACATCTCGGTCCCGACGATCCCTGCCCTTGCGCGGGCGCGTCGGTTCCTGGATGCGGCAGACACGCCGAACGTCACGCTGATCATCACCGGTGGGCTTCGGACACCAGCCGACTTCGTGAAGGCCCTCGCCCTCGGTGCCGACGGCATCGCGGTGTCGAACGTCGCTCTGCAAGCGATCGGCTGTATCGGCATGCGGGCATGCAATACGAACAACTGTCCCGTTGGCATCGCTACTCAGCAGCCCCATCTGCGGTCGCGTCTTCCGGTAGACGAGGCGGCTCATCGCCTAGCGAGATACTTCGGTGCAGCAACTGAACTGATGACGGTCCTCGCTCGCGCCTGCGGTCACCGTACGCTCGGGGATTTCACGATCGAAGACCTCACCACGTTCGATCGTGATATGGCTTCACTCGCCGGGGTCCCATATGGCGGCGTCGAGCACCGCTGAGACACACTCCAGCGCAGGCATCGCCGTACAATCCGCGCTGCGGGCCCGTAGCTCAGTTGGTTAGAGCTGGCGACTCATAATCGCTCGGTCGCAGGTTCAAGTCCTGCCGGGCCCACGAACGCGTTTCTTGCCTCGATTCCCACCGGAGTCGTGGAAGATGCCTATAGCGTCCGTGTTCCGGTCGCATGGGTCGACCAACACCTGGATGCCATGTGGGTCAATACGTTCGGCAGCTTGGATCTGTTCGGTTTCGGGTCCGAGAAGGTCACCATCTTTTGGCTGAGTGGCGACGCGACCTGCGACGAGCCTGGCGAGTCGTCCTCCGAGGCGGTTGATCTGGGGCCCAGATCAACCGAGAACCCAGCGAATGAGGTCGATGCGGCCGGGCAGTCAAGTCCAGTGGCGATCAACGCAGACGACTGCTTCAACGACGATGGAATCGTGGAGTGTGTGGCCGAGATCGATGTGATCGCCCTGGCCTGGGAGGAAGTCGAGGGTGCGGCCGATCTGCTGAGTCTGACAGTGGCGTTCGCGGGACCGGTCGACGGCGGCGGCGACGTCCTCGTCGATGTCGCTATCAGGCCGCGAGGCGATGGAAACCCGCTCGGTACCCGAATAGAAATATCCGATGGTGTCTTTTCGTGCAAGTTCCCCGGCTCGGACGGACCGCTACCGGGTGAAGAATGCGAAATAGATGAAGACGGAGCTATCGCGGTCGTACGCGATATTGCCGGCATGAGCGGGCGCATCGACGTGGCCATCGCGGCCATTCATTTCGCGGAAGATGGCGCACACATTCGTGACGGGGCACAGATCAAGGGGATTCTCGAACGGGAATGATCAGAACGCTCGGTGTCGCCTCGCTGCCACATGAGCGAAGTCGGACATCTGGGTGAGTTCTCCGGGTGGTTGTATCGTTCCCGTGATCGCGTCCGCCTCGACCAGCCTGGGCGGCATGGAGAGCCGATGACAGACCGTAGGGCGAATCACCCCGCATCTACGGCGGGGCCCGGCGATTCGTGTAGGTGTGTCCAAGCGGGCTCGTCCACTGGTATCGGCCGTCGGAGAGGACCTGGTAGGTCCATCCGTTGTGTCTGAGGCGGTGGTCGTTGCGACAGAGGGGACCGAGGTTTCCCGGGATAGTGGGCCCGCGCTCGGCCCACGACGTGCGGTGGTCGAGGTCGCAGTCTGACGCCGGCATGCGGCAGCCGGGGAACACACACGTCTTGTCCCGTGCCTCGACTGCTCTGCGTTGCGAAGCGGTCGGTCTGCGTCGCGTGACTCCGGTGTGGAGTGGTCCACCGGTTTCGGTGTCCGTGACCGTGTAGCGCCACTCGGCGTCGGGCTGGTCCTGGGCGACTTGTCGTGCGATGTCTGCAATGACGGGTGCAAAGCCGTTGAGGTCTCCGGGGTGGTCGGTGAGGCCTGTGAGGGTGTCGATGTCTGTGGTGAGGTGCACAACCCCTCTGGACCGTGATTCATGTCGTGAGCCGCTGAGGAGGTCCAGATATACGTCGGCACGAAGTTGATCCATGGTGCGAGTCTCACCACCGCGTCTGAGGGACTTGGCGATCGTGTTGATCCTCCGCGACACCGCAGCGACACGGTCGGGTGCCAGATCGAGTCCGAGGAGATTCGCGGTACCATCGACCGTCGGCTCGGCAACGATCTTGCGGTCGGTGACCGCCCGTTGATAGCGTTTCTCTGCTTCATCGGTATCGGTCTCGATGCAGAGTTTC
>BTQL01000065.1:0-12494 GCA_036985855.1 Acidimicrobiia bacterium
ATCGCGCTCGCGTCCGTGATCGGCGCAATTACCTACGGCGTGGTCAACTATCAGCTCGTTGCGTTCATTTTCCGGCGCGTGTACGGTCACCGACTCGCCGACCCGTGGTCCCATGTCGGTCAGATCATGGTTCCTTTCGTCGGAATGGGCTTCCTGGGTGGTCTGCTGGGCGCTACCTATTTGCTCCTCGGAACTGCCGCCATTCCACTCATCGGTATCGTGTTCTTCACCGGGTACATGGCGTTCGAATCGTATGCACGGCTCCGTCAGGCCCAGCTCTCCACCCTTGCCGGATTCATCAAAGCGCTCGAGGCAAAGGACCTCTACACGAGGGGTCATACCGAGCGTGTTGCATATTTCTCGAACATGATCGGCGAGCATTTGGGCTTCAGCGGCACCCGGCTCGAAACCGTCCGCTGGTCCGCGCTGATCCATGACGTCGGCAAGCTCGCGGTCCCTCGTGACCTCATACGCAAGAAGACGAAACTCACCAAGGAAGAGTACCAAGAGATGCAGGGCCACGTGCACCACGTCGAGAACCTCCTCAATGAGGTCGAGTTTCTCAGGCCCATGGTCGAAATCGCTTCGAACCACCACGCCCATTTCGACGGTGGGGGATACCACGGATCGAACGGAGGCGAAGGAGACGCACCCTCACTCGAAGCAAGGATTCTCGCCGTGGCGGATTCCTTCGACGCGATGACATCGACTCGCTCATACCGAGTTGCCCTGACCCAGGACTATGCCTTTCGCGAGCTCCGCCGGCATGCCGGTACTCAGTTCGACCCCGAGGTCGTGGAGGCGTTCGTGGAGGCGCTGACGGCGGCAGGTGAGCAGTACGGCTCACCGATCGAGATCACAGAGCAGGAAGCACGACGCAGAGCAGAGGTCGGCATGGGTCAGGAGCACGCGCTCGACCCGATGCATGCGAGGCGACGAGCCGGCGATGACACGGAGGCAGCCCATGGCTGAATTCCGCCTCAGAGCTCTCGCTGTCGTTGCCTGGATCGCCCTACTGGTGAGCGCAGGTGTGTTTGTGGCTGCTGGTGTCGTGAACGCAGGAGACGACACGCTCCCATGGCTGCTCGACGTAGCGTTGTGGTCGATCATGATCACTGCGATCGCCTTGATCACGGTTCCGGCTCCGTCGGGCTCTCGAATCAGTCTCGGCATCGGTGGGGCCGTGGCCGCTTCGGTTCTTCTGAACGATCCGGTTGCGCTAGGAGCTTCGATCGCGATAGCACTTGTTGCGGCGTGGCTGATCCAGAGTCGACTCGACCTCGGGACACACCGCACCGACGGCGACTATCTCGCCGACGCACTCTCGATGGTGCTCTACGGCTTGGTGTACTCCTACGCGTTCGAACTCATCACGACATCGACCGGGATCGATCACACGTGGTCGGTGCTCGGAGCGGTCGGGTTGGCAGGGCTTGCGTGGTTCACGCTGCGCGCTGTCATCGCGGCCTTTGTCGGCCTCGAACGGAGCGATCTGGCCGGCAGATATCTGTGGCTGCTTGCTCTCGCAGACTGGGCGGTCGTGCTGTCGATGTTTGCCGCGGGAGCACTCTTCGGTCTCGCGTGGTCGGTAATGGGCCTGTGGGCCCTGGCCGTTGCGATCCTCCCCTATGCCTTCGCGCACACGGCGTTCGAGCGATACTCATCGACTCGTGTCACCTACGGCCAGACCATCAAGGCGCTCGCCCAGATTCCTGAAGTCGCCGGGCTCGCCCCGCGAGGGCACTCGACGCGCACATCAGAAATCGCTGTCGCGATAGCGCAGGAGATGGGACTCAACCCGTCTGACGTCACGGAACTCGAATACGCAGCACTGATGCACGACGTCGGCCGTATCACCCTCAACGAGCCAGCGATTCTCCGCGCCGGTTTCACGGACGAGGACATTGCACGATGGGGCGCCCAGATCATCGCGGAAGCCCCATACCTCCAGCACGTGAGCGAACTCGTCCGACTTCAGCACCGCCCGTACAGGTCCCCAGGCGTCGAGTTCGATCCTGACATACCGATGACGTCCAAGATCATCAAGATCGCTAGTGCGTACGACCAGGCTCAGATCGAGCAAGACCTCTCGCCCGTCGAATCACTCGAGCGAATCCATCAGGGCTCAGCCTATGAATTCGATCCCCGCGTAGCAGCCTCGCTCAGGCGAGTATTGGTGTACCGAGGTGTGATCGCCCACTAGAAATCATCAGTGAGCAACAGAACGGCGAACCGGAGACTGCGGACCGAGAATTCACTTTGCCGCACTGCCGGGCACGCCCACGATCTTGTGGGCGAACAAACTCAACGGCTTCCGCATCTGGTCCTCGAGGAACGCACCGATGCCTATGGCGAGAAACACGTCACCAAGGGAGAGCACGGCGTTGGGGAGCGGGAGGATGTCGGCGAGGAAGGGCATCAGCGTATCCTCGGTGAGCAGTACGTGTTTTGCACCAAGCACGATTTCGCTACCTCCGCCCGCGAGGCGCACCGCCTCCTCGAGCACAGGCATCCCTCCGTTGAGAACGATGACCGTGAAATTCATGAGAATCCCCATGCCGGCGATCCAGATGCCTTTCATGTCGCGGTTGAGCCATACGAACAACAGCAACGGGAGATAGGAGATGAGGATGAGTGCGACAGCGAGTCCGTGGCGGTCGATTGGCACGAATGCGGACGCGGCAAGCAAGAAGAAGCCGAGGGGAAGGAGCGTCCATAGCCTCACGCGAATCTCGGTGAGATTCCGGAGCTTGCCCCCTCGAATCCAACCAACGACGATCGAAATCACGAGAACGAGCAGGATCCACTGCATAACTTCACACTAGCGAGCGGTCTGAGATGTGAACCCGTGTCACCACCACCTTTTCTGTAGTCTTTCGCGACCAGGGGTGCTGACGAGCGCCTCTGGCCGAAATGTATTGTTCAACACACCTCGCAGTACCGGAGGAGCACCGTGATCACACACACCGTCATAGATGCCGTCGCCACAGTGACGATCGACGACCCCGAGCGCAGGAACCCGCTGTCTATCGAAACCATGGGTGAACTGGCCGATGTCATGCACAGGACCGGTACGGACGATGAGGTGCGCGTTGTCGTTGTGACAGGTGCTGGTGATCGCGCCTTCTCGGCCGGTGGGGATCTGTCAGGCGGCTTCGTGGACTCGCCCTTGCCCGATCACCAATCCCGAGCTGTGCTCGCGGACCTGTTCCGTGCAATGCGGTCGAATCCGAAACCGATCGTCGGCCGGATAAATGGTGTTGCTCTCGGGGGCGGTTTCGGTGTTGCCGCTGCCTGCGATATCACCATCGCCGCGGACCACGCCAAGTTTGGAACGCCTGAGATAAACCTCGGACTCTGGCCGATGATGATCTCGTCGGTCCTATTGCCCCTGGTGCCGCGCAAGCAGTTGCTCGAGATGATGCTCATCGGCAGAGTCGTCGACGCGATTGAGGCTCGCGAACTCGGCATCGTCACGCGCGTCGTGCCTGCGGTTGATCTCGATGCGACTGTGCTCGAGATCGTCGATCAGCTGCGCTCGAAGTCTCCGGCTGCAATCGCCCTCGGCAAGTCATCTTTTTATGCCATGGAGGGGATGGACCTCGATACCGCATTGGATTATCTCCACATCGGGCTCACGGCGGTGTCGTTCACCGAAGATGCAGCTGAAGGAGTTCAGGCGTTCCTGGAGAAGCGCCCGGCGGAGTGGAAAGGCCGGTAGGCCTCGTCGACCAGTTCGTCTCGATCTACCTTTCGTGGTACTCAGGCCTCACGCACCGAAACCGTCAAAGATCGAAGTACTGCGCGAACTTCTTCGCGAGATCCTCTTCCGTGACCTTCCCGAAGATGCGTTCGAGGATGAAACCATCGGACGAGATGATGTACGAAGCCGGCAATCCAAGGGGTTTGTACGCTGCATCGACGTCGTTCTGATCGTCGAATCCGATGAGGTAGGTGACCGCGATCTCTTCTACGAACTTCTCGGCGTCTGAGCGCTTGTCTTGCACGGACACTCCGATGAACATGATCTCAGGGAATGTTTTCGACGATCTGTCGATCGCCGGCATCTCTTCCCTACACGGGAAACACCACGACGCCCAGAGGTTGAGGAAGAGCGGTCGGCCGTCACTTGCGAGGTGCTCGGCGAGCGAGAACTGACCTTCTTCGGTGGGAACGGTGAAGGCAGGTGCGATCTCAACCTTCTGCTGGACACCGGCCCCCGGTCCTTCACGATCGCTCGCAGAGGTGCACGCAGCTGCGACGATGGCGATCGCGGCGATGAGCGTGATGAGGATGTTGCGGGTACCCATACGTTCCATGTCCGTGACGGTAGAAGGCCCTTCGGTATATGGGTTGAACGAGCTGGCGGCAAGTCCCGTTCCTCTGATGGTCGCGTGTTTCTGGAAGACGTCTGCTCAATCGTTCCAGTAGCGCTGTTCTTTGAATGGATCTCCATACATGTGATATCCGTTCTGCTCCCAGAAACCCGGCTGATCCTCGGACAACACGGTGAAACCGCGCACCCACTTGACCGATTTCCAGAAGTACAGATGGGGTACAACCAGTCGCATCGGATAGCCGTGTTCCGGAGCAAGCGGTACGCCCGCATAGGTATCGGCGAACAGGTTGCTCTCAGCCAGAAAATCCTCTATCGGCAGATTCGCTGTGTAACCGTGATACGCCTTCACCAGGACATGGGTGGCATCGGGCGAGGCATCGATCTGGCTCCAGAGCTCGTGCACGGGTACACCTTTCCAATTGGTGTCGAACTTCGACCATTTCGTCACGCAGTGGATATCTGTGGTGAGTTCCGATGAAGGGATCATCTGGAACTCATCCCAGGTCCATCGCAGAGACTCAGTTACGAGGCCATCGATCACGAAGTCCCACGTGTTGAGGTCGACATCGGGTACCGATCCGGCGTGAAGCACCGGGAACCGGTCAGTGTGATACTGGCCAGGGGGCAGGCGGTCGGGATCTATCCCACGACGTTCGAGATCTCTGCGGTTGCGATCGAAGAACGACATGGGGGGAGAGTAGCGGTGTCGACTCCGGACACCAGACGTGTGCTTGATTCCGCGCGAAGAACTGCATTTATGCCACCCGGCGCAGGGTGTCTGGTGGCTGATTCACCAACAACGTTGATTCCTTCGTTTCGCGGCAACTTCGACGCCTCTTATTTCGCATTTTCGTCCACAGGGCGGTCCTAGTCTTGGATGCTTAAACCGTACGAACCATCCAACCGGGAGAGGCAACAGTGACCCACGATCCCTTCTCCGCCCGCCAGGTCATCGACACGCCGCTTGGCGAACGCGTCGTATATCGCATCGACGCGATGACAGACATGGGCGACATCGACTCACTTCCCTATTCGATCAAAGTACTCCTCGAATCGGTTCTGCGGAATCATGACGGCAAGGTCGTGCGCGACGAAGATGTAACCGCTGTTGCCCAGTACGACGCAAGCAAGGTTGAGCACACCGAGATCGCCTACAAACCTGCGCGTGTCGTCCTGCAGGACTTCACGGGCGTGCCTTCGGTCGTTGATCTCGCTGCGATGCGCTCGGCGATCGTTGCCATGACGGGCGACGAGGCATCAGCAGCCGAAGTGAATCCACTGGTGCAGTCAGACCTCATCATCGATCACTCGGTCCAGGTCGATTCCTTCAACACGCCTGATGCCCTCGGGATCAATATCGGCTTCGAGTTCGAACGGAACAATGAGCGGTACGAATTTCTGAAGTGGGGCCAGTCAGCCTTCGACAACTTCTCCGTCGTGCCTCCTGCGACAGGCATCGTTCATCAGGTCAACCTCGAGTATCTCGCCAAAGTTGTCTGGGATGAGAACGGCGCCCTGTATCCGGACTCCCTTGTGGGCACAGACAGCCACACGACGATGATCAACGGCCTCGGCGTCGTTGGGTGGGGCGTGGGCGGCATCGAAGCAGAGGCCGTCATGGTCGGACAGCCGATCTACATGCTTCTGCCAGAGGTCGTTGGATTCGAATTGACTGGTGCACTCCCTGATGGATCCACCGCGACGGATCTTGTCCTGAGGGTCACCGAGATGCTCAGGGCGCACGGCGTGGTTGGCAAGTTCGTCGAGTTCTACGGGCCGGGTCTTGCCGAGATGCCCGTTGCCAATCGAGCGACGCTTTCGAATATGGCGCCCGAGTACGGTGCCACTGTCGGGTTCTTCCCTGTTGATGACCTCACCCTCGATTACATGCGACTCTCCGGGAGGTCGGATGAGCTGATCGCAACCGTCGAGCAGTACTACAAGATGCAGGGCATGTGGCGCGACGATAGCCGCGATATCACCTACAGCTCGACCCTGGGGCTGGACATGTCAACCGTGGTCCCATCTCTTTCAGGCCCGAAGCGTCCCCAGGACCGTATCGCGCTCACGGACATGAAACAGCAGTGGCGCGTAGATATCGAAGGTCAGTTGCGTCCAGATGGCGGCGGCCCTGGTGTGGCACTGGGTGTCGAGTACGACGGGGAGACGTTCGACTTGTCGGACGGTGACATCGTCATCGCGGCGATTACGAGCTGTACGAACACCTCGAACCCTGAGGTGATGGTTGCTGCCGGTCTCGTTGCCCGCAATGCCAGGCAGAAGGGTCTCACCCGCAAACCGTGGGTGAAGACGTCGCTCGCTCCGGGGTCCAAAGTCGTCACCGACTACCTCGTGAAGTCTCAGCTGCTTGAAGCTCTCGAGGCCATTGGCTTCTTCACAGTCGGCTATGGATGCACGACGTGCATCGGAAACTCCGGGCCCGTGCCGGCGCCGATCAGCGCGGCGATCAACGAAAACGACCTCGTTGCGACATCTGTGCTGTCCGGCAATCGGAACTTCGAGGGAAGAATCAGCCCGGACGTTCGAGCGAACTATCTTGCAAGCCCTCCGCTCGTGGTCGCTTACGCGATTGCAGGCACGGTTGATATCGATCTCACTACGGAGCCGCTTGGTCACGACTCGGACGGCGATGCTGTGTATCTGTCGGATATCTGGCCGAGTCAGGCGGAGATTCTCGATGTGGTCGCGTCCTCGGTCTCGACGGACCAGTTCACCAAGGAGTACGGGAAGGTCTACGACGGATCAGCAATGTGGCGGGCCATCGAAACCTCCGGTGGCTCGCTGTACGCGTGGAACGAAGCATCGACATATGTCCAGGAGCCTCCGTTCTTCATGGACCTCGGCGAGCAGCCAACGCCTCTTTCGGCGATCATCGGAGCACGCGTGCTCCTGAAACTCGGCGATTCGATCACAACAGACCACATCAGCCCCGCGGGTGCGATCGGTTCTGATACACCGGCAGGCAGGTTCCTCACCGAGGAGGGTGTCCCGCGGCGACTGTTCAACTCCTACGGTTCGCGTCGCGGCAACGACCGTGTGATGACACGGGGAACGTTCGCCAACATCAGGGTTCGCAACCAGCTTGCGCCTGGAACCGAAGGCGGGTGGACCAGGGATTTCACCGATGGTGAGGTGCGCAGCGTCTATGAGGCGAGCCTCAACTACAAGGAAGCCGATACCCCTCTGGTGGTGCTCGCCGGCGTCGATTACGGGATGGGCTCATCTCGCGATTGGGCTGCGAAGGGAACCTTTCTGCTTGGTGTCAGGGCAGTGATCGCCAAGAGCTACGAGCGGATCCACCGGTCGAACCTCGTGATGATGGGTGTTCTTCCGCTTGAATTCGCTCCGAACCAGGATGCCGACAGCCTCGATCTCGATGGAACGGAGACTTTCGACATCGCGGTTGACGACACACTGACACCCGGTCAGGACATCACGGTCACCGCAACGAAGGTCGACGGTACGGTTGTGACTTTTGTGGCGCTGGCGAGAGTCGATACCCCGATCGAGGTCGACTATCTCCGCCACGGCGGGATCCTCCACATGGTCCTCAGAGAGATGGTGCAGAAGGTAGGTCGCCATGCGCTCTGAAGCCACGTCGGTCGAGCAGTACCTCGACGAACTGCCAGCCGATCGCCGTGAGGCGATCGAGACGGTGCGTGACACGATCGTCGACAACCTCCCTGCCGGCCATGTCGAAGGGATGAACTGGGGCATGATCGCCTATTCGGTGCCGCTCGAAACGTATCCCGACACGTACAACAGGCAGCCTCTCCTGTATGCGGCCCTTGCAAACCAGAAGAATCACATGGCGGTGTACCTCACGGGTGTCTACGCGGACCAAGATCGACGGGAGAACTTTCTCGACAAGTACCGCGAGACCGGAAAACGCCTCGATATGGGCAAGTCCTGCGTGCGCTTCCGCCGCATCGAAGATCTTGCGGTCGATCTCATCGGCGACACCATCGCGGAGACGGATGTGGGAACGTTCATCGAGCTGTATGAAGCGAGCCGATAACCGGCAGACCCCTACTGTCTATCGGCATGCATCGCATCTCCGTCGTTGGGTCTTCAGGGTCTGGGAAGACCACCGTCGCGCGCGCCATCGCCGGCAAGCGTGGATATCCGCGTCTCGAACTCGACTCCGTGTATCACCTTCCGGATTGGGAACCGCTGCCCGATACCGAGTTCCGAAGGGTCGCCGAGGAGTTCGTTGCGAATGATCGGTGGGTGATCGACGGGAATTACACGTCCGCCGGCGTGCTCGACCTCGTGTGGGCACGCGCCGACACGGTGGTGTGGCTCGACCCACCGAAGCGCACCGCGATGCGCCGGGTGATTTGGCGCTCAGTGACCAGGGCAACCAAGGGTGAGGAGCTCTGGAACGGCAACAAGGAAAGATGGCCGAACCTCTTCAGATGGGCTCCAGAGGAGAACATCATTCGATGGACCTGGACGAGGTTCGATCACACGAGAGGCAAGTACGAGAGCCGAGTGGATGCCCCTGAATGGAGCCATCTCGATTTCGTGCGCCTCCGGTCGCGTTCCGACGTGAAGGCGTTTCTCGAAGGCCTCTGACGCCCCCTCGTGTGCCTTTTCACAGAGCTGTTGTGGCTGGGGAAGACTCGCTCAGGTTCTCGGTGATCTTCTCCGCTCGAGACAGAGGAGGAAGCGAGAGGGCCTCAGTCGCTCCAGGTCTCGAGTTGCACGCCTAATCCATCCGCGATGCGGTTCGCATAGGCGTAGTAGGCCGCGACCGTGCAGATGTCGAGGATGTCCCGATCGGAGAAGCCGACTTGTTGGAGTGCAGCAACATCGGACTCGACCATCTCACCGGGGGTCCTCGTCAGCTTCTCGACGTAGTCGAGCATCGCAGCCCGCTGTTCGCTCAGGCCGGCCGACCTCCAGTCGTCTTCTACGGCTTCGAGGAGGTCATCGTCTTTGAGGAGAAGTCGCAGACCGCGACGGTGGTGGGTCAGTCAGTAATGGCAGTCGTTGATACCGCTGACTACAAGGGCGATCAGTTCACGTTCGACCTTGCGCAACGTCTTCGTTCCTGCCATAGCCGATGAATAGATCGCGAAGTGACCCTCCATGGCCGAAGGGTCGAGCGAGTGGATCTGCATGATGTTGTCGACCCGATCCCGGCTTCGGTCGACGACCTCGCCATACAGTTCAGCGAGTCTGCCCTGCCACTCGTCTTCCCTCCTCGTTTCGATCCAGGCCACGTGTTATTCGTGGACGTGAGCAACTTCAAGAGACACCGGCCGGGCCGCTGCGCTCTCGAGAAGGCCCTGGACGATGCCATGGTCGATCCGGCCGACGATCTCCGGCTGGGCCGCACCTGTGGTGCAGAGTGGGCAGAACTGGGCGACGATCCGGTTCTCGTCCGGATCGGTCGAGGCGCCGAGACCTTTACCCATCATGGCCTGAGCGACGGCCATTGCGGCCTCTTCGAAGCCCTCGTCACTCGCCAGCCCGATCTCGGCCGCGAGTTCTACGCCGTAGTCGTGTCCGACCGCCTCGGCGATGTTCAGAGCTCGTCCATCGTCGAGTTCGGCGATCACCTTCGTGAGTAGTTCGGCCAGACGGTCGTACTTCCGCGCGGAGTATTGAACGTTCACCGACTTTTCTGTCACCTCGTATCGCTTGGCGGGACGGCCCGCGGCCGGCGTGTCAACCTGACGATCGGAGATTCGCACGAACCCGTCGTTGAGCAACTTGTCGAGGTGATGACGCGCAACGTTCGGATGGATGTCGAACGCCGACGCTATCTGGTTGGCTGTCACAGGGTCGTGGGCCTCGCGGACCATCACGTAGATGCCACGACGTGTAGTGTCCCCGAGCGCCCCTGTGATCGTCGCGATCTGCTTGTCGAATGTCTTGGAAGGCATGATCTCTCCTGACGGTTCGTATGATACGTCGAGCGAGGTCCCTTGTCCGCGGTCCCGACGGAGCGTCACGGCAATCATGTCTGTG
Organism: Acidimicrobiia bacterium; assembly: GCA_036985855.1. GTDB lineage: Bacteria > Actinomycetota > Acidimicrobiia > Spongiisociales > UBA5794 > B3-G11. The sequence continues at coordinate 10,340 of BTQL01000065.1, forward strand.
GTACACCACTACCCTCGTTTCCACTACCCCGATAGGAGTTCCACGTGGTTGATGTTGCAGCGGTCCGCACAGCGGTAGAGCAGGTGCAGGACCCGGAGATTCGCCTGAGCCTTGGTGACCTTGGCATGGTTCGCGAGCTCTCCGTAACCGACGGAGCGGCTTGGGTGACGGTTGCTCTCGCGATAGCCGGTAGCCCCCTCCAGGACAGACTGGCGGAGGATGTCACTGCGGCGGCGTCGAGCGTCGAAGGAGTGTCATCCGTGGATATCACCTTTACCTCGATGACAGACGGGGAACGAGCAGCGCTTGTTGCCGACCTTCGTGGAGGAGCCGGAAGTCAGCGTGAGATCCTCGTTGCAGCGCCGGGGTCCAGAACCCGGGTCATCGGAATCTCGTCTGGCAAGGGTGGCGTTGGAAAGTCATCGGTCACAGCGAACCTCGGTGTTGCTCTGGCAGCCCAGGGCAAGCGTGTCGGGATCCTCGATGCGGATGTTTGGGGGTTCTCGATCCCGAAGATGATGGGAACCGACAGGGCACCGGCAGTGATCGACGACCTGCTACTCCCTCCCGTGGCACACGGAGTCTCCGTCATCTCAATGGACTACTTCGTGCAACCGGACCAGGCGGTCGTGTGGCGCGGCCCGATGCTCCACAAGGCGCTCGAGCAGTTCCTCGTTGATGTTCATTGGGGTGATCTCGACTATCTGCTCATAGACATGCCCCCTGGGACTGGTGATATCGCTATCTCCATCAGCCAGTACATCCCCAATTCGGAGATTCTGATCGTTACGACACCCCAGCCGACGGCGCAGCGTGTTGCGGTGCGTGCGGGTCTGATGGCCCGCAAAGTGAACCAGGACATCATCGGTGTAATCGAAAACATGTCGTGGTTCACCGGCGACGATGGGAAGCGTTATGAGATTTTCGGTTCAGGAGGAGGAGAGGAACTTGCCAAGGATCTCGAGGTTCCGTTCTTCGGGAAGGTCCCGCTTGTGACTGCACTTCGTGAGGGCGCCGATGTTGGCAAGCCCATCTCGGTCATCGATCCGAGTGGCGAGGCGGCACGAGCGTTCTCCGATTTGGCATCCCAGATCGTTGAGACGGGTCCACGGCTGAGGACGCATCCGGAACTGGTAATTCAGTAGCTCTACCATCGCATGTGACGAAGGGAACGAAATGACGAACATGCACACCGTCAGGGTCGGCGTGAAATCAGCGAGGGAGCTCGAAATCGAGGTTGATGATCCGGTGGCCGTGAGTACCGCCTACGAAAAGGCCCTCAAGGGCAAGGACACCGTGTTGTGGATCACCGACACCCGCGATCGCCGTTTCGGGATAGCCATCGACTCGATCGCCTTCATCGAGATCGAACACCCCGAAGACCGCGGCGTCGGATTCGGTCACTGACAGCAACGTAGCCCGGCTGCGCCTCGCCAAGAATTGACGACCAGGCAGGCTGTCTTCTGGCTTTGCGAGCTACAGCACGAAGAAACGGACCCTTGCGGGGCCGTTTCGAGTGTGATCAGGCGAGCTGTCGTTGGCGACGCCTCTCGGCGAGCCAGCGCTTGCGGAAGCGGCGTCGATCGTCCTCAGGCAGTCCACCCCAGACACCAGCTTCCTGGTTGGTCTCGAGGGCGTACAGCAGGCATTCTTCCTCGACGCTACAGCTCCCGCAGATCGCGGTGGCCTTGTCGATCATGTCAATCGCCGGGCCCGTGGTTCCGACGGGGAAAAACGTTTCCGGGTCGGAATTGCGGCAAGCGGCTAGCTCTCTCCAATCGGTGACGGTGAGCACGTCTCTGTCTCCTAGAACATCAAGTCGTATCGGTTCGTGAAAGTGAATTTTTTCACAATCACCCCCCATATGTCAAACGATTCTTCCACCCAGGCTTGTTGTGAAGTCTAAGGAGTGCTGAAATATTCTTCAACTGATTCTTCGGGCGTCAGATGCGAGGTGTCAGACATCGCCTCTCGGGTGTCAGTCGGCGGATCTCGCTGGTCGCTCACATAGACTTCGACACCACGAAGGTGCCTGATGTGGCATGAGGGAGTTCAGACGTGACAATCGAGCAGAAACTCAGAAAAGACCAGACGGAAGCGATGAGATCCAAGGACAGGACAATGCTGAATGCGATCAGATCCGTTCAGGCCGAAG
>BTQL01000066.1:0-12403 GCA_036985855.1 Acidimicrobiia bacterium
GCTTGGTCGAGCCGGCTCTCCTAACCTGGCACCGTGCCGGTTTCCCCAGGGCGCGTACACAGTGAGACACACTCAGCCACTTCCAGGAGTTTCGCTCTTGACGCCGCGGCGACTCACCGACGATCGCGGCTATTTCGTCGAGACCTACAACAAGGCGAGATTCGCGGCCGAAACGGGATACGAAGGCGAGTTCGTCCAGGACAACCTCTCCCGGTCGGCACGAGGGGTGGTGCGTGGCCTCCACTACCAGGTCGAACCAAGACCCCAGGGCAAACTTGTCCGCGTTGTCGTCGGCGCGGTGTTCGATGTCGCAGTCGACATTCGCAGATCCGGTTCGACCTTCGGAGACTGGTTCAGCGTCGAGCTCTCGGCTGAGGCTGGCAACCAGCTCTGGATACCGCCGGGGTTCGCTCATGGTTTCCTCGCCTTGACCGATGAAGCTGAGGTGCTGTACAAGACGACGGATTTCTACTCGCCGGAGCATGAGCGGACGATCCTGTGGGACGACCCGATCATCGGTATCGCCTGGCCGATCGACGGTGTCGGTAGTGCGCTCGCGTCTGAGAAGGATGCAGCGGCGCCTTCGTTGAATGATGCTGAGGTGTTCGCGTGATGTCGGGGGAGCGGTGATGGGTCGCAGATATCTCGTGACCGGTGGGGCGGGCTTCATCGGATCGAACTTCATCAGATGGATCCTCGATCGGGAAGAAGACGCCCGGGTGACGAACCTGGATGCCCTCACGTACGCTGGAGTGTCGGCAACCGTCGACGAACTCGATGGATATCCAGGCCACACGTTCATCAAGGGTGACATCAGGGATGCGGACCTCCTCGCCGAGGTCGTGCCGGGACACGACGTGGTAGTCCACTTCGCTGCGGAGAGCCATGTCGACCGGTCGATCAGCAGTCCGGCCCTTTTTCTCGACACGAACGTCGTCGGAACGGGAGTACTACTCGATGCCGCGTACCAAACCGGGGCATCACGGTTCGTTCACATATCGACCGATGAGGTCTACGGATCGGTTCCTGTTGGGTTCCCGACGGAGGATGCTGCCCTGAATCCAACATCGCCGTATTCGAGCTCGAAGGCCGGATCGGACCTGCTCGTACACTCCTACTACGCAACGTACGGATACGACACGGTGGTTACGAGATGCACGAACAACTACGGTCCATATCAGTTTCCTGAGAAAGTCATCCCGCTGTTCGTCACCAACCTGATCGAAGGTAAGAAGGTTCCTCTTTATGGAGCTGGTGAGGCCGAGCGTGACTGGCTGTACGTCGAGGATCACTGTGCTGCGATAGCGCTGATCATCGAGGCGGGAGAATCAGGGGAGATCTACAACGTTGGAGCGAACGCGCAGTTGGCGAACATCGATCTGACTCATGGGATCCTCGATGCGACGGGCAGGGACGAGTCATATATCGACTACGTCGAAGATAGATTGGGCCACGACATGCGATACGCGGTGGATTCGGAAAAAGTGCGGTCTCTTGGGTGGGCGCCAGAGCATTCCTTCGAGCAACGGCTTGCCTCGACGGTCGATTGGTACAGAGACAACGAGGACTGGTGGCGACCGCTCAAGGAGCGAACGTGAAAGGCATCGTTCTTGCGGGGGGAGAGGGCAGCCGCCTCGATCCGATGACTCGGGTGGCGAGTAAGCAGCTCCAGGCGGTGTACGACAAACCGATGATCTACTACCCGCTGGCCACTCTCATGGAGGCGGGAATACGAGAGATCCTGCTGATCTCTACGCCGCATGACCTCCCACGATTCGAGGCGTTGCTCGGTGACGGTTCCCAATGGGGTATCGAACTGCACTACGCCGAACAACCGAGGCCCGAAGGAATCGCCCAGGCCATCCTGATCGGTGCCGACTTCATCGATGGCGATTCCGTTGCGCTCATCCTCGGTGACAACATCTTCTACGGCAATCTGGGCATTGCAGAGCTCATCGCGTCCTTCAAATCGGGTGCGGCCGTCTTCGCGTATCCGGTGAAGGATCCGCAGCGTTACGGTGTGGTCGAGATCGATGGTGACCGGGTCGTCTCCCTTGTCGAAAAGCCGAGCGATCCGCGCTCGAACCTCGCTGTTCCCGGTTTCTACGTATACGACGAGCGCGTCGTCGATCTCGTAGGGGCACTCGAACCCTCGCCACGTGGAGAGCTCGAGATCACCGACCTCAACCGTGCCTATCTCGAACTCGGTGAACTTCGAGCTCGCAGGCTCGGTCGCGGGATTGCCTGGCTCGATTCTGGGACCCATGCAAGTCTGTTGGAAGCTGCCAACTTCATAGCCACCATCGAGCGTCGGCAGGGTCTCAAGATCGCGTGTCTCGAGGAGATTGCTCTCGAGCGCGGGTATGTCACGCACACCGAGATGACGGAACTCGTCTCGTCGATGCCGAGTTCTGGATACCGCGACTACCTCGAGTCCATTCTCGCAGAGAGCAGTCCCGGTCGGTGATCGTTGTAACGGGAACGGACGGCCAACTCGGCACAGGCTTCAAGAAAATTCTTGCACACGATGTGGTGTTTCTCACCCGCACCGAGCTCGACCTTGCAGATATCGAGCGTATCGGGCCGACCCTCGCCGCGTTGCAGCCTTCCACCGTGATCAACTGTGCTGCGTACACGGCGGTCGACGGGGCCGAAACCGAAGAAGATACGGCAAAAACGATCAACGGACATGCAGTCAACGAATTGGCGACGGTCTGTCGGGAGACCGGAGCGCGGTTTGTCACGTTCTCGACGGACTACGTTTTCGATGGAACCAAGGCCGGCGGTTACGTCGAGTCCGATACACCGAATCCGATCAGCGCGTACGGTCGAAGCAAGCTCCTGGGTGAACGGCTTGCTTTTGGTGCCAATCCAGATGCACTGATCATCCGGACGTCGTGGCTGCTTTCGGGCACACATCCGAATTTCGCCCTCACCATGCTCCGACTTCTCGCAAAAGGTGACGTATCGGTGGTGAACGACCAGTTTGGGCGGCCCACGTTGGTCGATGATCTCGCGCCTGCAACTCTGAAGGCGATGGATGACGGCTTGACCGGAGTTCTGCACCTGGCGAACGTGGGAGTTACGACCTGGTTCGACCTCGCACGACAGGTCGCCGACATCGCGGGCCTCGACAGTGGTCGTGTTCACCCCTGTTCCACATCTCAATACCCGACGCCCGCAGCACGACCTCTCAACTCGGTTCTCGACTCCGAACGACTGTCGAACCCCATGCCTCCCTACGAGGCTTCGCTCGAGTCCGCCGTGCGATCCCTTCTACACAATGACAGAACCGAGGAACCCAAGAGGTCCGTCCCCCTTTCAAGGGGGACGGCAGAGGAGCGCAGCTCCGATGCAGGGGGATCGGGAGGTCACGGAGACCTGTGACTACTCTGTCATCCACCTGCACGGCGTCGCCTCTCTTTCGCCGACGCGATCGCGGATACCACCGTTGAGGCTGTCGACTCGCCGGCATGCCGGACGTTCACTTCTCCTGCTGCGCCCATTCGGGACGCCTCATCCGGATGAGCGAGAAGCTCGGTGATAGCCATTGCGAGATCTTTCTCGGTGTCGACGAGGAGACCGTTGAAACCGTCGTCGACGAACGAGGCGATGGACGGCACGCGTCGAGCAATCGGCGGTCTGCGCATCGCCCACGTCTCGGCGATTCCGATGCCGTACGACTCCACAGCAGACATTGACACGGATGCGACAGCACCCTTGATCAGTCGCCACTTCTCATCTTCTGATATGGTGCCCCTCATCTCAATGGCAGGGCCGAAGGATCGAAGTTCGCGATCGAGATTCGTGTCGACACCAGGTCCCGCGATGACGAAGCGAATCGGGATGCCGTTGGAATTCAATTGGCTCACTGCATGAGCCGTTGTCAACAGCTGCTTCGAGACGGTACGTCGACCTATCGTCACCACATAGGGCGTGTCGGACACGACCGGTACAACCGAGTCTGCGTCGGGTGCATCAACAGATGGTGGTGCAACAAACGCTTGGTCGTGCTGGGCCCCATAGCCTTCGACGAGCCGTTGGCACTCCCATGTTGTCATCGCGAGAATGAGGTCGCTCTTTGCGACCAGGTTTGCAATTGGTTCGACTCGCCACGCCGGATCTCCCTCGTGGAGTAGAGGGGCGTACACGGCAATGCCACGTCGTGGTGTGTCGAGAGCCGCCGAGACGTTCGGGAACGCGTGAGGCAACGTCACCGTGGCGTCGGGAGCGAGTGTGCCGATCTCGTGTCTGAGGGTCTCGGCGTAGCGCTCCCACATCACCCGGGCCTGGTCGGGTGGCATCGGATGGATGGCTCGTTTGCGGAGGAGACTCCATGATCTGGCGGGATTGAGAGCTATCCGATGCACGCGGACACCGTTGATTCGTTGTTCTCTTGGACCCGCCTCCGGATGGCCATACTCATAGAACGCCTCGGCCGACGACCGGTTGGGAGTAAGCACGTGAACTTCGTGCCCCATTGTGATCAACGCCTCTGCGATCCCCTGCGCATAACGTTCTGCGCCGCCGATGGCGGGAGCGTAGGCGTGTGTTGCGAAGACGATTTTCATGTTGGGGGCTTCCCTGCGTCCTTCCGTTACGATGTCGGTCTAAGACTAGAAACCGAGAGGCCTAACGGTGGAAACCAAACGCGCTTTGATCACAGGGATCACCGGCCAGGACGGCTCATATCTCGCCGAATATCTGATCTCAAAGGGGTACAACGTTCATGGCACCATTCGTACCACAACTCAGGACATGGAGGAGACACGTGTCGGTCATCTCGTAACAGGCGACGATCCGGCGATCACTCTTCATGTGACGGACCTCGCGGACTCGCATTCCCTGGGTCGCCTGATACACGAGCTGCATCCTCACGAGGTGTACAACCTTGCGGCGCAGAGCCATGTACGTGCCAGCTTCGATCAGCCGGTCCACACCGGGAACGTGACGGGTCTCGGAGCGGTACGGCTCCTCGAGGCGATACGTACGACCGATCCGAGTATTCGCTATTACCAGGCGTCGAGCAGCGAGATGTTCGGATCGACTCCGCCTCCGCAGAGAGAGAGCACTCCCTTCCATCCACGCAGTCCATATGCGGTCGCAAAGGTCTATGCGTACTGGGCAACGATCAACTACCGCGAGTCGTTCGACATGCACGCGTCGAACGGGATCCTGTTCAACCATGAGAGCCCGCGTCGCGGCAGGGAGTTCGTTACCAGGAAGATCACATCGACGATTCCCCGTTTGCTGTCGGGTGAGCAGACGAGGCTGTATCTCGGGAACCTGGACGCGAAGCGTGATTGGGGTCACGCGCGCGACTATGTGAAGGCGATGCACATGATGGTGAATCACGATGGGCCGCTGGATCTGGTCGTGGGTACCGGAGAAGCACATTCAGTTCGCGATTTCCTCGACGCCGCGTTCGGTGTTGTAGACCTCGACTGGCACGACTTCGTGGAGATCGATCCGAAGTTCTATCGGCCGGCGGAGGTCGACTATCTCCAGGCCGATATCACCAAGCTCACGTCAGTGCTCGGCTGGGTGCCGGACACATCTTTCACGGACCTCGTGCTCGAAATGGTCGATGCGGACATAGCGCTGTACGAATCGTCCCGATGACGCTTCGCGAGGTCGCAATCGTCGGCGGTGCCGGGTTCATCGGCAGGCACGTCGTCACGGCGGTGCACGAGGCCGGAGGTCACCCGATCGTGGTCGGCCAGGAACAGGCGCCGCATCTCAACTGCGAAGTCAGGGTGGCAGACGCGTCGAACGTCGATGACCTTACGGAAAGCCTGGCAGGCTGCACCGCCGTCATCCACCTCGCCGCCAGGGCCGGTGGTATTCAGATGCAGCACACTGCGGGGGTGTTCCGCACGAACCGTCTGGTAACCGACAACGTGCTCGAGGCGAGCGGGAGAAAGGGAATCCATGACGTGTTCCTCGCCTCGTCACAAGTCGTCTACCGCGAATCTTCGTCAGCGGTGGATGAGGCGTCGCCGATCCTTTCGAGTGTTGATGCTCCAACCCAATACGCATGGTCGAAGGCAACCGACGAGGTGATCGGCCGATGGTGGGCCGACGAGCATGAGGCCCATGTCGTAGTCGGGCGTTTCGGGAACATCTACGGACCAGGCGCCCCCTATGCGAAGGACCGATCCACTGTTGTTCACGCGCTCGTTCGGCGCTTCGCCGAGTCGCCCCAGGGATCGACTGTCGAGGTGTGGGGCGATGGGTCGGCCATCCGGAGTTTCCTCTTCGTTGAAGATGCGGCACGGGCCGTGGTGACAGTTCTCCAGCAGGGCACCGCAGGGTCGGTCTATAACATCGATTCCGGGAACCCGGTGTCGATCAAGAATCTTGCCGGCGAGATCAATCGGCAGGTTGGTAACGACCTTCACCTCGTCTTCGATCCGACGAAACCTGCAGGTGTTCCGTACCGCGTGGGTGCAACCGATAGGCTGAGCGAGACTGGTTTTCAACCGCAGGTCGACCTCGAAGTCGGCGTAGCGGCGACTATCGCCGACTTTCGTTCGCGGTACCCGCACGTGAACTAGGTCGTCCGAGGGGGAAATGATCGAGTCCGGCCCGATTCAACGGTTCGGAGGTCAACGAATTTCGGAAGTCAACCACCGTTGTGCCCGACATGGCCTCTGCAAGCTGTTCAATGTCGATATCAACGAACTCGGGCCATTCGGTTGCGATGACAACGGCATCTGATCCCGTAGCTGCGGCGATGGCACTGTCTGCAACTATCGCCGAGAGCCCGTCGGGGAGTTCTTTCGCTAACGGGTCGTAGATCACGACCTCCACGCCGCGGTTCGTGAGCCCGCGAATGAGATCGATCGACGGACTGTCGCGCAGATCATCGGTGTCGGCCTTGAATGTGAGTCCCCAAACGGCGACCTGATCGGGTCTGTGCCCGACAGCAGAGATGACCCGATCCGCCAACGCTGCCCTGCGGTGGTGGTTTGCCGCGACCGCGGCGGAGACCATGTGGCTTCGCGCCCCCGACGTAGAGAACGTGTGCAGAAGGGCCTGGGTGTCCTTTGGGAGGCACGACCCGCCGAATCCGGGTCCCGCCGTCATGTAGCTTGATGATATCCGCTCATCGAGCCCGACTGCGAACGTCACATCCTCGATGGATGCCCCAACGATTTCACAGAGATCGGCCATCTCGTTGACGTACGCGAGCTTCGTCGCGAGGAACGCGTTCGTCGCGTACTTGATGAGCTCGGCCGTCTTGATGTTCGTTCTGAGAACGGGCACACCGGATTCAGCGAGAGACGTGTAGATGGAGGCCATCTGCTCGAGGGTCTTGGAGTCATCTGCACCAACCACGACCCGATCGGGGTGGAGGAAGTCGTGCACGGCGTAGCCCTGACGCAGAAATTCAGGGTTCGAGGCCACGCTCACATCGCTCCGGCCGCTCTCAGCGAGGAGGCCCTTGACGACGTCGCCGGTTCCAACAGGCACGGTCGACTTGGTTGCGACGATGGCGTTGTGCTTGAGATGAGCCGCTGCGTCCCGAACGACGGCATACACGGCTGAGAGATCCGCCTCACCGCTGTCGGATTGCGGTGTGCCGACGGCAACGAGTAGGACGTCGACATCGGCGATCTCCCCAATATCGGTTGAGAACGAGATCCGTTCCGCATTGAGCTCGGTATCCAACAGATCTTCGAGTCCTCGTTCGAAGATACCGGGGATTCCCGCCTGGAGCCCTGCAACTTTTTCAGCGTCGATATCGATGCCGACGACTTCGTGGCCCAATGATGCAAGGCAGACGCTCGATACCAACCCAACATATCCCGTTCCGACAACTGCGATATTCATACTTGGTCCTAGTCGGTCTTCGTCGGGTCTTCAGCGGTCCCGGGTCGAGAACCGAGTCCCAGGGTCTGGACGGCCGGGCGACCGGAGAACATCCCCCGCCACAAGCCTGCACCGTATGTGACGTGCATCGTGGCCGTGACGATAGCCGTACGCAGGCGATGTGAAGCTGCTCGCGCCGCGACGATCGCGAGCACCGTGATCCACAGGCCACCGAGGACGGCGAATAGCAGCCACGTTGACGTAATGCCGATGATCGTAAACGACACGAGTCCGGCAACGAGAAGTGCCGGCGCGAGTGGACGAAGTGACGGAAGCCGACCGTTGAGCCATACCAGCTCCGCCTTGCCGCTGCCGTAGCGAAAATACTGTCGTGCGAGCGCGCGCCACGTATCCCGCGGTCGGTACCAGCTCCGGATGGTGGGATCGACGACGACCGTTCCGCCCTGGTTGCGCCAGCGTGTATAGAAATCGGTGTCCTCGACCGTTCCGCTCGGGAACGTCCGGTAGCCGCCCACCTCGAGAAAGCGGTCTCGCTCGAACGTTCCCAGATACACGGTATCGACGTACTCGACGTCGCTGGCGTGATGAAAGCGCGCAGGGCCGATGGCGAGCGGATCCAACATGGCCGTAGCGGTCGCCTTTGCCCACGCGGTCGAGCCTGCGGCCATCATGGGTCCTCCAACTGCAACCCCGGGTCTCGACGCCCTGAGGGAGGCGGTGACGTAGTCATCCGCGTACCGGGTGTGACCATCGAGCCTGACGAGCAACGTCCCCGTTGCAAGCGACGCGGCTCGATTCAAACCCGCTGCCTGATGCCGATCAGGGTTTGGAACGAGTCGAACTCTTGCGTCGGTTGCAGCGCGGGAGCGTATCTTGTCGACCGTTGCATCGTCAGATCCGCCATCGGCGATGATGAGCTCGATCACGGCTTCGTCGTTGAGCGCGGTATCCATTACGTGGTCGATGTTCGCTACTTCGTTGAGTGTGGCGACGATTACCGACGCTTTGACCAGGGTCATCGGTGAGACAGACTACTCGCAGCTAGGTCGACACCCGCCGGTCGATCGCTGCGTATCGGCCATCCAACGATAGATTGTGCGTCAACCTCGACAACGCGAGTGGCTCCGTCGATCGGTAGGCGATTGGTAGGACTATCTCCGGGGGGCACACGTCAACGTAGGGCCAGGAGGATGACACGTGACTAGCGCGTTCGACCTATTCAGAAATAGTCAATCCATTCCGACAATAGAACGATGACGCAGATTCCCGGTTCGCGCATGTTCAAGATCCTGGCCTTGCTGTTCCTCGTGGCGAGCTTCGGTGAGATTCTACCCGCACCAGCCCTGGCCGTCTCAGACCCCGCGTCAAATCCACCGGATTGGATCTTTCCCGTCGTGGGTACCGACGGCGTCGACTTCACATACACCGACACATTCGGAGCTTGCCGCGGTGGATCATCATGTCCCCGGCGTCATCAGGGCATTGACATCATGACGTACGGCGTGAAGGGTGTGCCGGTTGTCGCTCCCGCGGACGGGACCGTTCTATACGTGAACTGGTCGACCGATCCGAACGATCTCAACCCTGATCGGTGCTGCACTCTTGCGATCACGCATGCCAATGGCTGGGAGACCCGCTACATCCACCTGAACAATGACACACCAGGGACAGACGACGGTTTGGGTTGGGGCATTGCAGACGGCATCGTGCCGGGAGCCCAGGTGTCTGCAGGGCAGCTGATCGGTTGGGTCGGAGACTCCGGCAATGCCGAGAGCACGGGACCGCATGTCCAGTGGGAAGTTCACAAAGATGGCGTAGCCGTAAACCCGACTCCACACGCAGACTCAGCACGGCGGATCTCAGCAGCAGGCAACATACCACCGCCCGGGGAGCCCGTGCGCCCACCGTGCCCCGAGGGTGCTGCGTGCGACTCGGTGATATCCGTCGATAGCGGTGGCCTCTGGGGACTCCGAAGTGGGATCGAACCCGGTGCGACGGTGGCTTCATTCTTCTACGGTGATCCCGGCGATATTCCATTCATGGGAGACTGGGACGGCGACGGCGTCGCAACGCCGGGCCTCTACCGTCAGTCGGACGGGTACGTGTACGTGCGACATTCGAATACGCAAGGCATTGCCGACACGGAGTTCTTCTTCGGTGACCCGGGCGACGTTCCCCTTGTTGGGGATTTCGACGGGGACGGTCGGGACTCGGTCTCGATATGGCGGGTTGCCGAAGCGAGGGTGTATGTGATCAACGAACTCGGTGAGGAAGGTAAGGGTCTTGGTGCCGCCGACTACTACTACGACTTCGGCCAGTCTGGAGATACGCCGTTCGTTGGTGATTTCGACGGCGATGGTGTCGACACAATCGGCCTGTATCGCAGATCAACGGGCTTCGTGTATTTCCGCAACTCGAACACGGCTGGTGACGCTGATCGGTCTTTCTTCTTTGGCAACGTCGGTGATCAGATTCTCGTAGGGGACTGGGATGGTGACGGCGACGACTCGGTTGCCGTGTACCGACCATCGGACGGGCGCGTGTATATCAACCTCGAGAACGAACCGGGTCCCGCCGACTGGATCCAAGACATCGGCTCGTTCTCGCATGTGTTGGCCGCGGGTCGCTCCAACTGAGCGGTCAGCAAAGTATCTTGTGTCGATGATGATCGCCGCGACCGTATCGAATCTCGGCAAGAGGCTTGGGTTGATCGGTGTGATCGCTGCAGCCATCATCGTCTTTGGGGGGGCCATCGCCGACGCCCAGGAGCCGACGCCTGAAGCGGTCATCGTGGATCACGACGGCGAGGTTGTTGTCGAGATTGCAAACAGAGCGGACGCCCCCGTCGCTTTCGAAGAGGCTGTGACATTCCGACGAGGAGGACAGCTCTCTCTTCAGTACATCTACCAAAGCCAAGGATCGGTCGCGTCTCCACCGAACGATCCCTACTTCTCTCAGCAATGGAATTTCAACATGGTGGATGTGCCCGGCGCCTGGGCGCAGACGGACGGCGAGGGGGTCATCGTTGCTGTTCTCGACACAACGGTCAACTTCACGGGTCCCGATGGTATATGCGCACGGGTGGTTGATCCTTACGATGCGATAGCGCAGACGCCGGGGCTCTCACCACTCAACACGACGAGGCCCTTCGGCCATGGCACGCACGTCAGCGGAACGATCGCTGCGTGTACCAACAACGGGATTGGTGTTGCCGGTATCGCTCCGGGTGTGTCGCTGATGCCCGTGCGGGTCCTTTCAGACCTGGGTGGGACGACCGATCAGCTGGCACGCGGTATCGACTGGGCGGTCGATCACGGCGCCGACGTGATCAACATGTCACTCGGCGGTCCGTGCACGGATGTGTGGCCCTATTGCAACGATTCGGTCGTTGATGCGGCGGTAGCTCGCGCCCGATCTGCGGGTGTCGTGCTGGTCGCGTCATCTGGCAACTATGGGTTGCCCTATGTGGCCTATCCCGCGAACAATCCAGACGTCCTGTCCGTTGGTGCCATTGGATCTGACGATCTGAGGTGGAGCCCAAGCGACACGGGTGCGGACCTCGACCTTGTCGCTCCTGGGGTCGACATCCTTCAGGAAACAACGAACCTCGGTTCTTACGGCTACTACCTGGGCACGGGAACGTCCATGGCTGCCCCTCACGTCTCGGCCGCTGCTGCGGATGTCCTTGCCGTAAACCCGAACTTGTCCGTCGATCAGGTCATTGCGATCCTCAGGAACACGGCAGTGGATCTGGGAACCCCAGGATTCGACACACAGACTGGCTGGGGTCGCCTTGACGTTGGTGCCGCAGTGAACGCGGCGATGGCCACGCTCGTACCCGCAGATCCTCCACTGACGCCTGCGCCCCCTGGGAGCCTCTGCGCGAAGCCCGCATGTGACACCGTGGCATGGGTCGACACCGTTGGATTGTGGGGTCTGTGGGATGCGTTGAGTGATGCGCCGACGGTGTCGTCGTTCTATTTCGGTGATCCCGGTGATGTGCCGTTCATGGGGGATTGGGATGGTGATGGCGTCGCGACGCCGGGGTTGTATCGCCAGTCGGACGGGTTCGTATATGTCAGGTATTCGAATACACAGGGTGTGGCGGATCTCGAGTTCTTCTTCGGGAACCCCGGCGATGTTCCCTTGGTGGGTGATTTCGATGGTGATGGGCGTGACTCTGTTTCGATCTGGCGGCCTTCTGAGGCGCGCGTGTATGTGATCAACGACTTGGGTTCTGATGGCGGTGGGTTGGGTGCCGCAGAGTTCAGTTTCTCTTTCGGCGATTCTGGGGATACACCGTTTGTCGGCGATTTCGATGGCGACGGTATCGATACGGTCGGCCTGTATCGCCGTTCGACGAGTCTTGTGTATTTCCGCAACTCGTTGTCGACGGGGAACGCTGATCTGGCCTTCTTCTATGGCGATCCCGGTGATCAGATCCTCGCCGGCGACTGGGATGGCGATGGGGACGACACGTTGGCAGCCTATCGCCCGTCCACGGGCCGCGTGTATGTGAATCTCGAGAACACGAGTGGTGCTGCCGATTGGGATGGGTATGTGGGGT
>BTQL01000067.1:0-12333 GCA_036985855.1 Acidimicrobiia bacterium
AGACGACGGCGTATGCCGAGGCGAAGGACTCCGCATCGGAGAACGGGTACGTGGATGCGAACCCCGGGACGACCGTCACCCCGGGCGATTTCTCAGAATCCCCGCCTCCGGTGGATAACGAGAACCAACTCGCCGTCACGGTGACCCAAGAGGTGCCGACGTTCTTCATGGCCGCGTTTGGCTTCGACTCGGTGTCGATCACCAAGAGGGCGGTGGCGGAGTACGCTCTCCCGCTTGCGATGGGTAGCGACGTCCCGTACTTCGGGCAGGATCCCGCGCGCGGTCTCTCCCCGAACTACTGGGGCAACATCCACGGCTACTATACGGGCCGCAGGATGGGCGATCGTTTCGCATCGCAATGCAAGAATGGCGATGCGCGACAAAATTGCGAACCGAACCCGGAGGCACGCCCGACGACCCGCAACCCCAGTGGAGACAAGAACGGCTGGGCCGACTTCACCGGGGGCTACCTCTACGGCATCGAGGTACCTGCCGGGGCGAGCGGTCTGAAGGTTGAGATCTTCGATGGAGCATTCAACCGGGGCGGAAACGACCGTTTCTTGACCGGTGATCAACCGCAGGGCAGCAGCGCGGGCCCAACCACGCTCTTCATGCTCTACGGCCCGGATCCAACACCGTTGAACACGACCGATGGCAACGAGCTGCTATGCGTTGTGACGTACGCACCTCAGGATAACTTCGCCGACTTCGACGGTGACGGAGATGTCGGATCGTGGGATGGCACAGCAAAGAAATGGAGGGCCGACCCCGACGACGATCAGGATTGGAATGGTACGGGTAAGGACGGGTGGTTCGACTGGAACGATGTCGACGCCGGACTCACTTCGGGTGTCGCGTCGTTGTGGGACCGGATGTGCCCGGGTGTAAACTTCGACAAAGGTCCGGGGATCTACCCGCTGCGGGTGATCGTCAAGGATCCCGGTACCAACGACGACCGGGGCCTCAACCGGTACTCGATGCGTTCATCGACCACCTCGACACCACAGCCACGATTCTACGGCCTCGGTGACATGGCCATCTACGTGAACTTCGCAGGGCAAAAAGCGACCTTCAATTTCGCAGAGGTTCCCGAGGTCCACGCCGGCAAGGAACTCGTCATCGAGCTCTGGGACCCGGACTCCGGGAACAACGGTATCAAGGTCACGGACCCGTGGGGAGTGGTTCCCCAGTGCACATGGACCTCCACCGACGGACGATCCTCGGGTGGCTCGATCTCCTGTGACTACAGCTACTCACCGGGTTTCGACAACGCCCACATGCAGATCCGGATCGCCATTCCGAGCACCTACACGTGCCCAACGACGGGCTGCTGGTGGAACATCGAGGTCAGCTACCCGAACGGCGCCAACGACACGACGACGTGGTCCGCACGCATCGAAGGGAACCCCGTCCGCCTCGTCGAGTAACGCACGGTGGAGTAGCGCCGTGTGTAGTAGCTTCCTCACACGGCGTGTCGACCCGAGGAGCCGCGGTGGCGATGCTGGACAAGATCCGGGGCCTCAATGTGCAGATCGCTGCTGTCGACGCTGACATCGATCAGGCACGCGCCGAACTCAACATGCTCCAGCACCTCGCAGACGACGCGATTCGGGACGCAGCGGTGTCGGACAACTACGACGACAGGGCAGACGCGAAGATGACCCATGCCGATGTCACCCGTTGCGAGCGGCGTATTTACGGCCTGGCAAGGGAGAGGGCAAAGCTGGTGCGAAAACGCGATCGGATGGTCAACAAGCTGGCGGCCGGATAACGGGTACTGTTGCCCCGATGACGAAACTCGCACTCCTCGACGGGCATTCGCTCGCCTACAGGGCGTTCTATGCGCTTCCACCTGATCTCGCAACACCGTCGGGCCAGATCACGAACGCCGTGTTCGGGTTCACGTCCATGCTCATCAAGCTCCTCGACGAGGAACGACCCGACGCGATGGCTGTGGCCTGGGATCGGAAGGAACCTACCTTCCGCACCGAGCGCTACCCCGAGTACAAGGCGACACGCACATCCGCGCCCGAGATCTTCAGGAGCCAGATTCCACTCATTTCCGACGTACTCGAAGCCATGGAGATCCCCCAGATCGGCGTTGCCGGCTTCGAAGCCGACGACATCATCGCGACGCTGGCGAAACAGGGCAGACACCTCGGGTACGACGTCGTTGTCGTGACGGGTGATCGCGACGCCTTCCAGCTCTCAGCGGATGACCTGACGATCCTCTACACACGACGCGGCATCACCGACACCGTCCATGCAACACCTGCATGGATCGAAAAGCGATACGGGATCCCCCCGGAACGGTACGTGGAATACGCTGCGCTCCGCGGCGATGCATCCGACAATCTCCCCGGCGTCCCCGGCGTCGGTGAGAAGACCGCAGCGAAGCTCATCGTGAGGTACGACAGCCTCGAGGCCCTCTACGACGACCTTGAAGCACAAACGCCGAAGCTGGCAGAGAACCTCAGCGCCGCACGCGATCAGGTGTTCTTGAACCGCGAGCTGATGACGATGATCGAAGACGTGCCGACAGGGGACGTCGATCCGAACTCGCTGATCATCCGTCCCTTCGACAGGGACACCGTGCGAGCACTCTTCGACGAACTCGCGTTTACGACCTTGTGGCGAAGGCTTGAGGAACTTGGAGGAGTTGAGCAGGCTGATCGAGAATTGCTCGATGTAGAGGTCATCACGGCAACAACCGATGAACGGGCCTCGACGGCGGCGGCGTCGGAACCGGCGGCTATCGAAGCCGTCTGGCGGAACGATGATCTCGTCGGCGTGGTCTGTTCCGGTGCACCGGCGATTTTCGTGCCTTTGGAGCGCGCGGCTGCCCTTTTCGGTGCATCCGGTGAACATCTGAGTGTTGCAGGCCACGACCTCAAGCCTCTCGTTCGCGCCCTGCTCGAGGCTGAAATCGAGCCCCCTCGAATCGCCTTCGACACCATGATCGCAGCCTACGTCATCAACCCTGCCCAGCGAGCGCCTTCTCTGGAAGACCTCGCTCGTCGTGAACTCGGCGTCGACGTGGGCGAGGTCGGCCGGGAGGATGGGGCAGGGACACAGCCTTCGTTCTCTTTCGAGGAACATTTGCTCGATCTCGACATGTCGGCACGACGAGCAGTTGCGGTCGAGAGACTCGTCGAACCCCTTTCAGTACAGCTCGCTGCCAGAGGGGGGCTCGACCTGTTCAACGAGATCGAGATACCGCTGATCGCCATTCTCGCCGATATGGAGCACACCGGCATAGGGCTCGACCAGGACTTTCTCGACGACTACGGGTCGGATCTGTCGAGAAGGATCGAAGACCTGCAAGCCTCGATATGTCAACACGCAGGGCGACCGTTCAACATCAACTCGACACAGCAGCTTCGCAGTGTTCTGTTCGACGAGCTCGGGCTTCCTGTGGTCAAAAAGACACCCAAGGGTGTGCCGTCGACCGATGCGTCTGTGCTCGAAAAACTCGCAGACCACCACGAGATCGTGGCGGAACTGCTCACGTTCCGAGAACTCGACAAGCTGCGATCCACTTATGTCGAGTCACTGCTCAAGCTCGTCGACGCAGACGGACGGATACGGGGAAGGTTCAACCAGACGGGTGCAGCGACGGGTCGTCTCTCCATGGAGCGGCCGAACCTGCAGAATATCCCTGTGCGTTCGGAGGAAGGGCGGGCGATCCGTAGGGCGTTCGTCGCCGCGCAAGGCAGTTCCTTTCTCGTCGCCGACTATTCCCAGATCGAGCTTCGGATCCTTGCCCACATGTCGGGAGATCCGGGGATGATCGACGCGTTCGAGCATGATATCGACGTGCACGCCGCGACGGCTGCCCGTGTGAACGGCGTCGGCCTGGACGATGTGACCGATGCCATGCGTCGGACTTCGAAGATGATCAACTTCGGGTTGCTGTACGGCATGGAAGCGTACGGATTGGCGCAGCGGCTCGATATCAGCCGTGATGAGGCTCAGGGGCACATCGATGTCTACTTCGAGCAGTTCCCGGAGGTTCGCGCCTACATGAGCGGCATCGTCGAAGAGGCACGACACACCGGATACACCACGACCATCCTTGGACGAAGACGATATCTTCCTGAGCTCAACAGCGAAAACAGCAGGGATCGCCAGATGGGGGAGCGGATGGCGTTGAACGCACCGATCCAGGGATCAGCAGCCGACATCATCAAGAAGGCCATGATCGAGCTCGAGCGAGAGCTCAGGTCGTCGGCGTCACATGCTCAGATGCTGTTGCAGATCCACGACGAACTTGTTCTCGAGGTTCCCGATGAAGAACTCGAGACGGTCACCGACCTCACGCTGGGAACGATGCAGGACGTAGCAACGCTACGGGTCCCGTTGAAGGTGAGCCATTCGGTGGGCCGTACACTCGCCGACGCCGCCCACTGATCTGCGTTTGTGCGTTGAGCACACCTCGCGATAGCATACGGAAGCCTTCAATGGCCGCGTTGACGCGCTCGAAGGCAAATCTGTAATCAAGGAGACCAACCCCTACATGCCCACCGACAACGATCAGGACCTCGCGACAGAGACCGAGGCTCCCGTGGAACCCACCGAACCCGCTACTCCCACAACCGAGAACGCGTCGGAGGCTGAAACGGCCGAGACCGCGGAGGTACCATCCGACGACGTGGAGTCCGCACCTGTAGCTCCGGAACCTTCCGAAGCACCCGAAGTTCTTGAAGCAGTCGAAGCTCCCGAAGCCGTGTCGGTAGCCGATGAGGTGGAGTCTGCACCTGTAGCTCCGGAACCTTCTGAAGCACCCGAAGTTCTTGAAGCAGTCGAAGCTCCCGAAGCCGTGTCGGTAGCCGATGAGGTGGAGTCTGCACCTGTAGCTCCCGCAGCCATGTCGGTAGCCGACGAGACCTCCGATGCCGATGCCGTCACGGCCAAGCCCGCACCGCGCGGCGAACGGCCGGCGATCAGTGCACCGACCACCATCGGAGATGTTCCGGACGAGCTATCCGCCGACGATTTTGCCGCTGCTGTCGAGCAGACCGTTTTCGAGTTCAAGGAAGGCGACATCGTCGCAGGGACGGTCGTTCGAGTGGACCCAGACGAGGTTCTCGTCGACATCGGGTACAAATCCGAGGGTGTGATACCGCCACATGAGCTCTCCGTTCGCAACAATTCGAATCCCGAAGACGTGGTCAGCGTCGGTGACGAGATCGAGGCGTTGGTTCTCCAGAAGGAGGACGACGAGGGACGGTTGGTGCTCTCCAAGAAGCGGGCCCAGTATGAGCGTGCATGGGGCCGCATCGAGGGCGTGATGAACGAGGGCGGTACCGTCACAGGCCAGGTCATCGAGGTCGTCAAGGGTGGCCTCATCGTCGATATCGGCCTTCGTGGGTTTCTCCCTGCCTCCCTCGTCGATCTCCGACGTGTTCGCGATCTCCAGCCGTTCGTCGGCGAGCCCATCGAGGCCAAAGTCATCGAGCTCGATCGCAACAGGAACAATGTCGTGCTTTCCCGTCGTGCCTACCTCGAGGAAGAGCAAGCCGAGCAACGTCACGCGTTTCTTGCCGATCTCAAGGAGGGAGACGTCCGTCCCGGTGTCGTGTCGAGTGTTGTCAACTTCGGCGCTTTCGTGGACCTCGGGGGTATGGACGGTCTCGTGCACGTCTCCGAACTTTCCTGGCGCCACGTCAACCATCCGGGCGAGATCGTGACGGTTGGCGATCAGGTGAAGGTGAAGGTGCTCGAGGTCGACTACGACCGGGAGAGGATCTCGCTGTCCATCCGCCAAACCGCAGAAGACCCGTGGGAAACATTCGCCCGGTCGACGGCGGTTGGCGACGTTGTCGACGGCAGAGTCACCAAGACCGTTCCCTTCGGCGCGTTCGTCTCCGTCGGTGATGGTGTCGAGGGCCTTGTTCACGTATCCGAGATCGCCATGCATCATGTCGAAAGCCCGGAACTCGAGCTCTCCCTCGGTCAGGAAGTAAAGGTAAAGGTCACTGAGATCGATGCCGACAGACGACGAGTAAGCCTGTCCATCAAGCAGGCACTTCCGGAATGGGAGGAACGCTCGTCGTGGAGCGAACGAAAGCCAAGCAGTCCTCGTCGCAGGGAGTTCCAGCGTGAGGACGAAGCCACAGATGCGCCGAGCTTCTCTGCGGACTCCTCACTCGAGGCGATCTTGCAGGAACTCAAGGAACGGGGCATCGGCCGCTCATGAGCGATCGATCCTTGACCCCGCATGGGGTCATGTGGGAACCTTCCGTTATCGCACGCGGGATTCGTACGTTTTTCGCGAACTAGAGTCGTATTTCGCAATGGGGAGGAGCGACTGACATGGGCCGGCGTACCCTGGTACTTGTAATTGCTGTGGCGCTTGCCGGGATTTCCGGCTACGCCGTTTGGCAGTATCTGTCGAATGTCGAAACCGATATCCGAAGTGATATTGCTGAGGTCGTCGTGTACCGTGCGACGGACCCGATCGCCGCAGGCGAGGCGGGTTCCGAAGCCCGGAACCGCATCGCTGAGGACACCGCCCTCCGTGAGCAGGTGGTGTTCGAAGGCTCGACGATTCTGTGTGCAGGCGCCGTCGGTGCTAACGCCGATAAGAACCCGAACGAGTTTGGCTGTCCGGAGAACCCGAACGACCTCAACGCCGCCATCGATGGGAAAGTCGCGGCAGGGCCTATCGCAGCCGGTCAGCTGATCGCAGCGAGTTCGTTCGCCGACACACGCGATTTGCAGCAGCGTCTGCGCGATGCGATCGCTCCCGGGAAGGTTGCGATCGCCATTGCCGTCGATAACGTGACGTCCTCTGGCGGCTTCATCCGTCCCGGCGACAACGTGAACATCCTGGCGTCGGCCTCACTCGTGCCGCTCAACTTCCTCGAGATCATCTCGAACGAGGAACTGCGCGATCTCCTCGTCGGCGCGGGAGCCGCTCCGGAGGAAGCCGCCGCGGTCACGCCCCCTGGTGAGGATGCCGGACCCGTGACCCCGGACAACCTCGCCGCTGCCATCCCAACGTCGATCGATGTGACCCAGACCGTCTTCCAGAACGTGCAGGTGCTCGCCGTCGGTCCCGACACCCGACCCGCTCCGCTCGACTCGGGGCTCACGCCCGCCGGTGGGCAGGTGTTTGTTTTCGAAGTGACACCGCAGCAAGCTGAACAGATCGAGTATGCACGGCAGTACGCGGATTTGACGCTGTCACTGTTGCCGTCCGGCGACTACGTGCCGTACGACAGCCAGCCGATCGTTGTCGACGACATCTTCGGACTCCTGGACCGTATCCAGGCTGAACTTGGACTGGTGAGCGGTGGCTCTGGTAACTGATGGTATAAGTACCCGTTCGATCCTCCTGGTCGATACCGACACCGGAGCGATGGAGAACGCCGAGGCGCTGCTCGACGGACACAAGGTTCACCGAGTGCGCAACATCTCAGACGCTCAGCGCAAGCTCGTCGAGGAAGGTATCGAGCTGGCCGTCATCGGACCCGGCTTCGCTCACGAAGCTGGTGTCAATGAGGCGAGCCTGTTGCTCGACATCCAGCCGCAGCTTCCGATTGTGCTCGTTGCGGAAGGGCTGACCACCGATGTACTGCGTGCTGCGATCCGTGTCGGGTTCAAGGACGTGGTCGATGCTCCGCTGAACACCGGCAAGATCGAGACGATGCTCGGCCATATCGAGAAGTCGGAAGCGATCGCGCGTGGTGATCTGCAGACCAAGACGAAGATCGGCAAGGTCGTCACGATCATGTCGCCGAAGGGCGGCGCCGGGAAGACGATGACGACGGTGAATGTCGCTCTCGCGCTGGCCGCGATGTCGGACGACCCCGAACGCATCGTCATCATGGACGCAGACCTGCAGTTCGGCGATGTTTGTATCTCGTTGCAGGTTGAGCCGCAGCACACCATCGTTGATGCCGCCCGCGATGTGGAGAAGCTGGACGAGCAACTGCTGGGTTCTCTTCTTGCCACTCACACTTCGGGGCTTCGGGTTCTTTCTTCACCACTGGAGCCATCGCTCGCCGATGAGGTATCAACTCAGGTCGTCGTGAAGACCCTCGGCATGCTGAAACGCATGTTCGACTACGTCGTCATTGATACTGCTCCGTTCCTCGACGAACCTGTGTTGTCGATCCTGGAGCGCTCCGATGTGGTTCTCCTGGTCGTCGACATGGATCTGCCGGCGGTGAAGAACGCCAAACTCGCCCTCGACACCTTGCAACTGATCAAGTTCCCGTTCGAGAAGATCAAACTGGTCTTGAATCGCGTGAACTCGAAGGCAAGGCTCGACATCGGTGAGCTCGAACGATCACTCGGGCTCGAAGTACAAGCGGCTGTGTCGTCGGACAAACTCGTGCCCAGGTCCGTCAACGAGGGGGATCCTGTTGTTTCCCTGTACCCGAGGTCGAGAGTAGCGAAAGATCTACGCGGTGTGGCGTTGCTCGTGTTCGACGGCGAAGCTCTCGACGAGCCCGCCGAGGAGAAGCGGGGTTGGTTCAGATGATCGGTAGCAACATAGCTCGGGGAGGTGTGCTCGCATGAGTCTCGCGGACAGAGTCAAAGCAGCAAAGTCAACCGATGCGTCGAGTGAAACCCAGAAAGAAGAGATCAAATCCGATCTTCGACGCAAGCTGCACTACAAGGTGGTCGAGGGACTCGGGCCAACGCTGTACAACTCTCAGATGTCCGATGCGGAGCTCAAACTTCGCGTCATGGAGATGCTCGAATGGGCGCTCGAGCAGGAGCAATCGGTCCCTCTTGCGCGGGCGGACAGGCTCGCTCTTCTTCAGGAGATCGCGGACGACGTTCTCGGCTACGGTCCCATCGACCCGTATCTCGCCGATCCCGAGATCACAGAGGTGATGGTCAACGGCCCTCACTCAGTCTGGGTCGAGCGTGCAGGCCGGATCACGAAGACCGAAACGCGTTTCGTCGACGCGAACCATCTCGAGAGGATCATCGAAAAGATCGTCGGTCAGGTCGGACGAAGGATCGACGAGGCCAATCCGATGGTCGACGCCCGACTTCCCGATGGTTCCCGTGTCAATGCGATCATCCACCCTCTTGCGATCGGCGGACCGTACGTTACGATCCGTAAGTTCGCTGTCGACCCGTTCACCGTCGATGATCTCGTGGCCAACGACTCGATGAGCGAACAGGTCGCCGGTCTCTTGAAACGGTGTGTGGAAGGCCGTCTCAACCTCATCGTTTCGGGGGCTACAGGATCAGGCAAGACGACATTGCTGAACGTGCTGTCGAACTTCATCCCGGCAAATGAGCGTATCATCACGGTTGAGGATGCCGCAGAGGTTCAACTGAACCAGACGCACGTACTCACACTCGAGTCCCGCCCTCCGAATCTCGAAGGGAAGGGCCAGGTCACGATCCGCGATCTCGTCAGGAACACGCTGCGTATGCGCCCGGACCGGATCATCGTCGGTGAGGTTCGCGGCGGTGAAGCACTCGACATGCTCCAGGCGATGAACACGGGCCACGACGGGTCGTTGACGACGGTGCACTCCAATTCACCGCGAGACACCCTCGCCCGCATCGAGACCATGGTCCTCATGGCGGGGATGGACCTTCCGGTCCGCGCGATCCGTGAGCAGGTGGCCTCCGCACTCGATCTCATCGTCCACGTCCACCGGCTCCGTGACGGCACACGTCGCGTCACCCATGTGACGGAGGTTGTCGGCATGGAGGGCGACGTCATCACGTTGCAGGATCTGATGTTGTTCGACTACGGCATGGGCGTCGATGAGAACGGTAAGTACCAGGGGTATCTCAAGGCAACCGGAATCCGTCCCGCGTTCTCAGAACATCTGGAGAACTACGGGGTGAATCTGCCTGCGGAGTTGTTCCACCCGGAAGCGTTCGTTCGTCGATGAAGCGATTCCTCACCTCGGTTCCTGCGGCCTGGTTACTACTCGTCGCAGCTCCTGCGTATGCGCAATCGAGCGAGACCGCGAGTTCGTCGAGCGGTAAGTTGATCGTCATCCTCGCAGCGGTTGCTGCCGCACTGGCAGCGTTCCTACTGATCATCATCCTATTCGCGAAAGGTGGATCATCGGCCGCCGTGGTACATGGCCGACTCAGTTCCGTCGGTGGTGGGTCCGATTCGTCGAGCGGGTTCTTTTCCAAATTCGCCTTCCTACGTCGGGCAGCGCGTTCTGCAGAAAGCGCAGCCGAGAGCCGCGGCGCGACAAACATGATCGAAAACGCGCTCGAGCAAGCGAACATCCCGCTCAAGGCTGGTGAAGCCATCATCGCAGCTATAGGGCTTTCGATGGTCACCTTCGTCGTCCTCACAGCATTCACTCAATCTTTTGGCTGGGGAATCCTGGCCGGGTCGGTGGTACTCATCGGATCACTGCTGTTCGTCAACAACGTCGCGTCACGGCAGCGGAAGACCTTCGAACGTCAGCTTCCCGATACATTGAACCTGCTCGCGACCTCTCTACGAGCAGGGTACTCCCTGCTCCAGGCTCTAGAGGCAGTCGGTGAGGAGTCGCCTGAACCGACGCGGAGAGAGTTCGGACGGGCGATCGGTGAGATCAGGCTGGGCCGTCAGATGGAGGATGCGCTCTCCGACATCGCAGTGCGGATGGCCTCCCAGGACTTCGAGTGGACGGTGCTTGCAATCAACATCCAGCGTGAAGTCGGCGGAAACCTGGCCGAGGTGCTTCAAACAACGGCAGAGACCATGGTGCAGAGGAACCGTCTCCGGAGAGAGATGAAGGCGCTCACTGCTGAGGGCAGGATCTCGGCGATTGTCCTGGCCGCCATGCCGATCTTTCTATTCGTTTTCATCATGCTCACCAATCCTGACTATATGAGGCCGCTGATCGAGTCCACGGTCGGACTCGTCGTGATGGGTGGAGCCCTGGTGTTCATCGGCGTCGGCATCCTCTGGATGCAGAAGATCGTGAAGGTGGACGCCTGATGGATCCTCTGGTATTCGCCGTCGTTGCTGTCGCCGTCACCGTCGGCGCGCTTACGTTCTACGTAGGTGGCGGGGTCATCAAGGCCAACAAGGGTGCAGGCACTCGGCTCGCGAGCCTCCAATCACGGGACGACGTGCTCGACAAGGACTTCTCCGAGCGTGCAGTGGCCCCGGTCCTGCAGGGGATTGGGAGATTCGCCCTGCGGTTCACACCAACCGGCTGGGTTGCCAAGGCGCAACAAAAGATCGTGCTGGCCGGATGGGCCGAACGTATGGATGGAAACACCTGGGCGGCAATCCGAATCATCGCGATGGTGGCCGGGATCATTCTCGCGTTCCTGCTCGTACCGATGGTCGACTCGACAATGATGAAGTTCGCTGTCGGCGGCCTATTGCTCTTCCTCGGTTTCCTGGGCCCCGAGGCGTCGCTGAACCGGGCGATTGACGGTCGGCGGAAGGAGATGGAGCGGTCTCTACCCGATATCATCGATCTTCTCGTGATCTCGGTTGAAGCCGGCTTGGGATTCGAGGCCGCGATGAGCAGAGTCGTGCAGAATGTGCCGGGTGAGCTCGCTCGAGAGTTCTCACGGACGCTACAGGAAACCCGGGTCGGTGTCAGTCGTCACCAGGCATTCCGGAACATGTCGGCGCGTACGGATGTCGACGATCTCAACTCGTTCATCCTATCGCTCATCCAGGCGGACTCGTTCGGCGTTTCGATCTCGCGCATGCTGCGCGTTCAGGCAGATGAAATGCGAGTTCGACGGCGTCAACGCATCCAGGAGAAGGCATTCGCCGCGCCGGTGAAGATGATCTTCCCCATGCTTCTGTGCATCTTCCCTTCGATCTTCATCGTGATCCTCGGGCCGGCAGCAATAAGAATCTCCGACTCGCTGCTCTGAGTTGTGCGCAATGGCTCACCGATAGAAGCTGGTTCGTCTCAACGTCGACGTAGGTTGCGTGTCATACATGTCGCACCGGCGGTGCCTTTCTTCATCGTCGCGATCCTTGCCTCACAGGCCATCCGTGACAACTCCTTTCTCTGGCACATCCGTGCCGGCACACTACAGCTCGACAGCCGGTCTGTGATCTCAGCCGACCCGTTCTCGTTCACACGGGGTGGAGAGCCCTGGCGTACTCAGTCGTGGCTAGTCGAATTGGCGTATGGAACGCTCGAGAGATCGTTTGCATCGCTCGCCTGGGCGAACTGGATGGTCTTCATCGTAGGTTCGCTGACGGCAGGCCTCATCGGTCTCCTGATCTACCGGTCGGTGCGATCCCCGATCGTCGTGGGAGTCGGCCTGGTAGTGATGGTCTGGCTGGGAGGCCCGTTCCTGCAGCCCAGACCGGTGCTGTTCTCCTATCTGCTTCTCGCTGCTCTGGTGCTCGCGCTCACGCAACCT
>BTQL01000068.1:0-12259 GCA_036985855.1 Acidimicrobiia bacterium
GTTGTACCACGTACCCATGCGGTTGCCGTCTGAACCGAGCTTCAACGGTGGCAGTTGTTCGGCGACCGAGAACCTGCTCAGCGACACAGTGTTGATTCCGAAGAAGGCCATGAAGAACGTGTTCGTCGACGAGGTGATATCCACGCGTACTTGAGTCGACTTGGCCCACCTCGATGTTCGCGTTGCCGCTGAGGAGTAACCGTGTTCGACGGCGATCGCTTCCGCGGCATCCGAGGCCGGGAGGCCGGAGAGAATCTCGGTGCCTGCCGGCTGGGGCACGGCGAGCGGCATGTGGGTGACCGCAGCGAGGGCCGCGGCTTCGGTCGCTTTCTTGACGTTCGATGACTGCAAATAGAGCCACCCGAGATCTGTGGCGAATCCTGCCATTCCGATGAATGCAACCATCGAAGCAGCGACAAGCAGCAGCGTGGCGCCGCTCTCTCGTTTCGAACCGTTCTTGGTCAGGAAGGTTGGAAGCCGCATCATCAGCTCCCGAAGTTCTGCGGTTCCAGGCGGAACAGCGCCGTGTCCGCCCAGCAGTTGTCGCCGTCCGCCTCACAAATCACATCTGGAATCGGAAGAACGCCGGTCAACCAGTCATGGGAGAACAGGACTGTGACACCAACGGTATCGAGACCAACATCGGGGCCGGTCTTGTTGAGCGTCACATCACGGCCTGTAGGCACAAAGAGTCCGCCGAACTGGTACCCGGTGACAGCCGGATCTGGGCAGGGTTCCCATCGGCAGGCCGTCAGCGGTTTGTACTCGTACCAGTTGCAGTCCGCCCCGCCATTGCCGGGAGCCACACATGGGCTGGCAGGATTCCCGCTTCCGTCAGACTTCCAGATCTGCACGTGTTTTATGACCCCCGCACCCGTGTTGGCGAGAAGCCCGAGCGACTGCTCGACCGCCTGCAGAGTGGCGATGTCCGCATCCTCCGCGTTTCCAAGCGCCGCGACGACGCGACCGGCGCTCTGGGTGCCGTTCGACACGGTCAACCGATCCTGAAAAGCCAGCCCGAATTCGAGGATTCCGAACACGAGCAGGATGAGCAGAGGCGCGGCAATCGCCATTTCAACAAGTGCTGTGCCGCGTTGGTCCTTCATCCCGGAACGTGCGATGTTCATCAGGTCCCCTCACCGAACTACCCAAGACAGTCTATCCAAGCGCGCCGATCGCGCAAGGGGAGTTCAAATCGATGGTGCTGTGACTAGTCCCTTGTGTGGCAACCATTGTCTCGTTCTGGCCGAAAGCTTACTCGACCAGTCGAACCGGGTTTCCTTCGATTCTCGCCGACCAGGTCGTGGTGTCGTTTGCCCCACCCGGATAACTGACCTTGATGGTCCACCAGCAATCGGTTGAACACGTGTAGTCGTTCGGGATCGCGATCCGGATCTGGAGATGTTCGTCGTTGAACGACCCTCCGCCGGTTGGAGTGAGGTCGTTGTTGAAGTTGATGTCGCAATCGATGAGCCCACCAGAAGTGCGGCCGTCGGTCGCTGTAGCCGAGCACTTCGGCAGCGTTCCGTCTGGTAGCTCGATGCGAACACCGGTGTTCCCCGAATCGGGATCCCAGAGTTCGATGACCAGGTCTTTTCCTGCGTGTACCTGCGGCACCTCCGCGAGGTTGAACGTCGCGGTGTTGCCTGCGAAGTTGGCGTAGATCGCTATGTCCTGGAGGCCATAGAAGCGTGGATCCGGCCCCGTGGTGGTGAATGCACGCATCGAGTACCGGTTGAGGCCTCGGTCATCGTTGCCACCGGGATCGGCGACGACGACTCTGAGCGGATAGATCCCCGGACCCCCGGTGATCGTACACATCCTGTCCCAGAGGGAGGCAATGCCACCGGAAAGGCCCTTCTCGACATCCGTCCAATCGAACCACCCGTCGTTGTTCTGATCATCATCGGGGTCGGCCTTCCACTTCTTCTTCTTCTTGTCCCAGCTGCCGGTATCACCGTCGTCATCAAAGTCGGCGAACGTGTCCTCGGGACCGTATGTGACCTTGCACAACAGCTTGTTGCCGTCTGTCGTGTCCAGTGGCGTCGGATCGGGTGAGTAGAGCATGAATATGGTCGTCGGTCCCTTCGATGAACCCTGTTCGTTGTCGCCGACCAGAAAGCGGTCACCCCCGCCTCGATAGAATGGGCCGTCGAATATATCGACAGACAGACCCGACGCCCCCGCAGGCACCTCGACCGCGTACAGATACCCACCCGTGAGATCGCCGCTCGTCCCTTCAGGTAATGTCTGGCGTCGCTCGGGGTTCTTGTCGCAACCTGATTTATAATCACCACTATCGCATTGCGACGCAAAACGATCTCCCATTTTGCGACCTGTGTAGTAGCCGTGGATGTTGCCCCAGTATCCGGGAGTACGACCCAGCGCAGGATCCTGCCCGAAATACGACCAATCACTTCCCATGGCGAGGGGCAGCGCATACTCTGCAACAGCACGTCTTGTGATCGTCACGGTGTCGATACCGAACACCTTCATGAAGAAGGTCGGCACGGTGTTCTGCACGGTGACCGCAAGCTGGTTCGCGTTCTCGACCGCGGCGGGATCCTCGGCAAAATCAACCGGTTTCACGGTGGATTCTGCGGCGAGGTCGTCGTATCCGTTCTCCGAAGCAGAGCTCCTGGCTTCCGAATAGGCTGTTTTCTGATCCCCCGGCTCGTATACGACCCCTGCAAGCGCGGCTGCGTCGGCGCCGTGCTGGATCTTTATTCCGTTCCAATACAGCCATCCGTAGTCGATCGCAAAGCCGGCCATCCCCATCAGGACGACCAGAATCAACGCGACGAGAATCAGGGTCGCTCCGGATTCCTCACCGCGAACCTCCGTCACAGTTCGCACGCGCACGTCAGGGTCCCGTCCCGAACACATCGGGTTCAAGACGTACCCTGGCCATCTCGGTCAGGTCCCTGTCTATGCCGGGAATCAGATTTGTTATCGAAGTGTGGTGGTAGACGATCTCAACACCGAGCACATCGAGGCCTCCCCCACCAGGTTCAAGGGTCGTATCTCGGTTCGCCGGATCTCCCCAGACCGAGGGATTCCCCCAATCCTCGAAATTGTCCGGATCGGGACAAGGATCCCATTTGCATCCGGAACTCCCGCCGATGTAGTTGTATCGGTTGAGTGTTTTAGTCTTGGCACCGGTGATCGGAGATGCCAAGAAGATGTCCACGCGTATGAGGACGGATGCATCGACCTGATCGTAGAGTCCGGCTTCGAGTGCCTGCAGGATTGCAAAGTCGGCTGCAGCCCTGG
The DNA here is from genome assembly GCA_036985855.1 of Acidimicrobiia bacterium. Classification (GTDB taxonomy): domain Bacteria; phylum Actinomycetota; class Acidimicrobiia; order Spongiisociales; family UBA5794; genus B3-G11. The sequence continues at coordinate 3,274 of BTQL01000068.1, forward strand.
TCCCCATCGTGGCTCCGGTACGGGCAGCCGATGTTGCAGCCGACGCGATCGTGAGCTTCTCCTTGAAGAGCAGTCCGTACTCGACAATGCCGAATATGAGAACAACGAGTAACGGCAGGACGATCGCCATCTCGACGATCGCCGCACCCCGTTCGCCAAGGATCGAACGAAGTCCTTTTTTCATAGCGTGTCCCCTTGCTGTTCGCTGCGCGAACTCAAGCCGGCCCGTTGGGTAGCGGTTCTCTTCGCCGTCATCAGTCGCTCCGTCAGCCTATCGGTATTGCACCGTATTGCCTGTGATTCGCTCGACGCCATCTGCCCTGTCGACGACCTTCGTGCGTGCTTTCGCCCTATCATCTCCCACCCTGCCGGGATGGCGGAACGGTAGACGCGGCGGACTCAAAATCCGCTGGGCGAAAGCTCGTGTGGGTTCGAGTCCCACTCCCGGTACGCAACCAATAGACGGCGCCTCTCTGTGCCTATTGAATGGATATCGGCTCATCGCGACGAAAACTTGAACGTTTGTGTCGGCGCGGCTACGGCTCGAGATGCACGGGAGTGCCGTTGATGGATGCCGCCCACGACGTGGTGTCGAACGGGCTGTCATCGAGCATCAGTTTGACCTTGCCCCAACATCCTTGCCCACTGCACGTATAGTCGGGCGGGATGTCGAACTTGAAGTCGAGCCAATCGCCGTTGTACTTCTTGTTGCTGATATCTATTCCACACGTGCCCGCGCCCAATCCTCCGCTGTATTGGTCGTCCGGCTTGTAGGGCGTCACCCCCGTGCTGCCCGAATCCCGGCGAATCTGAACCTCGCAGTCGATCCCCGCGAACGCGTTCGTGAAGACGATGTCTCCGTCGCCGCCGATATCTCCGACGTCGAAGAGGCTCAGAACGAGTTCGGATCCTGCGTATATCTCGTCCAGTCGAACGATCTTGAACTCGGGCTCCGATGAAGCAGCATTCATATAGAGCGTCATGGATCCGAGCCCGTACACGGCGGCGACACCGTCGGCTCCGCCGACTCTCGCTCTGATCGAGAATGAACTGTTCGATCGAGCGCTGCCCGCATCGGCCATCGACACCTCGAGCACATAGATACCGGGAATCGCGGCGCCACACGATGGCGTCAGATTCTTCCATTGATTGACCCCCCACCCAACCGGTCGTGTCGGATGTGCCCCATCGTTCCAGAACGTTCGATTGCAAATAGAGACGCCACCGTTGTTGGCCTTGTTGTCCGTCCAGTTCCCTGGTGTCGAATCCGGTGGGTAGAGTTTGAAACGCAGCTTGAATTCGTCGTCCGCGGCAACATCGCCCGTCTCGGTATACAGACCACGGTTCTTGTGTGTTCCATCGAAGATGCCGACCGTGACATTGCCGGATGCTCCCTCCGGAATCTCAATCGCGTAGTAGTGGCCGGGGTTGCGATGTTCGGGATTCGGTGTCCCGCTGCAACCCTGAGACCCCAGGCAATGGGTCGTATATGCGTCGCCGTAGAACTTGTAGTCCCTGCGGCCGTTGATGGCGACCCAGAACTGATCCGATCCCCCGAGCGACGTATTCCCGAGGTGCGACTCGTCGCTCCCGATTTTCAGGGGAGGAAGCTGTTCGGCCAGGGCCGTGCCCGTGACCGTGATCGGTCCAGGAACAAATACCTTCATGAAGAAAGTGTTGATCTGATCCGAGACGGTCACCCTGAGCTGGTTGGGACTCGACGTCTCTGCAGGAGTCACAACCACAGAACCCGAAGACGCGTTGTAACCTGCTTGAAGAGCGACGGCCAGCGCGACGTCATACGGTTCCGCACCGGCTCCGAAGGTCGTTGAGCCTGGTAGAGGCATGTGAACCACGCCTGCAAGCGCCGCAGCCTCGGCGGCCTTTCGCACCTCGAGACGGTTGTATGCAATCCACCCATAGTCCACGGCGAACGCAGCCATCGCCATCAGTACAACGAGGCTCAACGACATCAACACGAGAACGGCGCCGGTCTGATCTGTCACGCTGCGTCTGAGTTTCCTTGTGAATGCTCTCATCCCGTCAACTCCCTACCGCGAACTGCAAGGGCTCGAGCCTCAACGTTGTTTCCTCTACCCAGCAGGTCGTGTTCTTCTGCGCCTTCGTACAGGGTCTATCGGACATGGGGAACATTCCTGTGATCCACGTATGAGCGAAGTAAGCCCTGACACCGAGCACATCAAGATCGGTTGCCTCAACGCTTCGCGATGCCGGTGACCAGGTCCAGCCGGAGTAACTCTCGGGCGCTGAACCCTTCGGACACGGATCCCAGTCACAGACAAGCGGATCCACGGTGTACTTGAACTCATAGAAGTTGAGCGACCCGCTCTGCGTGCCGTCGTCGTTCACCTTGTAGATCTCGACGAATTTCACGATGTCGGTGCCATTGTTCGCAAGTTGGGTGATTTGAGCGGCGAGCCTGTCGAGAATCTCGATATCCGTGTCGATATCGTTTCCGAGAGCGGACCCCAACCGTCCAGCCTCCTGCACAGCGTCGTCGACAATGATGCGGTTGTGGAAGGCCAGCCCCATCTCGATGATGCCGAAGAGCATCAAGAAGAAGATGGGTGCCACGATCGAGAACTCAACGAGTGTTGCGCCAGCTTCACGACCGAGACGGAGTAGGTGTCTCATTCCGTCGGCTCGAGTCGCAATATGGCCGTCTCCGTCCAGCAATTGGCGGCAACTGCACACGATGCGTCTGACAGGAAGAACTGAGACCCGAGCATCCAGGTATGGCCGTAGTAGACGGTGACACCGAGCGAGTCGAGCCCACCGTCCAGCTTCGTGTCGCGATCCGCCGGTTTCCATACGCCGTGTTCAGCCGGAGTCGACGGACAAGGATTCCAGTTGCACACATTGGGATCCGAGTCATAGGCGAACAGGTAGGTGTTCACCTTCGTCGGGTCGGTGGACCCATCCACATTCACCTTGTACACCTGGGCTTGGAGCACCGTACCGTCACCCTTGGTCGGTAGGCTCGCAAAACCCTGTTCGAGGGCCTCGAGAATCCGAAGGTCGACATCGCCAGACTTCCCGAGCGCCGAACCGGTCCGTGCCGCGACCTGAATCGCATTGTCCACGAGCAGCTTCTCCTTGAAAGCGAAACCGATCTCGATGACCCCAACGACAAGCATCGCCAAAACCGGCAAGACGATCGCGAACTCGACCATGGCGACGCCGCGTTCAGATCTCGCATCACGTCTTCGCAGATTCACTCGGCATCCCCTACCTGTTCGCTGCGCGAAATAGTCTCGACCTTTCGGGTACTGGCCATTTCGACATTCATCGGTTGCTCCTCGCGAGCCCATCGGCATCAGACCGTATCGCTGTTGAATCGCTTGGCATCGCCTCCCGAACGCTGACCGTCAGTGCTTCGCTCGCCCGTGATCTCCCACCCCGTCGCAATGGCGAAATGGAAAACACAGCGGACTCAACATCCGCTTGGCGAGAGATCGCGTAGGTTCAGGTCCCACCGCCGGTAACCATTCAGCAGACGATGCCTCTCTGTGCTTATCGATTGGATATCGGCTCGGCGAGAGGAATCCTTGACCGTTTCTATCGGCGCACCGCTGAAGCGAGATCGCGCACGAAGGCCGACAATTCGATCTCGGCTGCCGCTGCGGTCTCCGATTGAAGCACGCGCCGCACGATCGCTGTACCCACGATCACACCGTCACCGTGTCTGGCAGCGGCAGCGGCATGTTCCGGCGTCGAGATACCAACGCCGAACACAATCGGCACATCGCTACGCTCTCGGATGCGCTCGGTCAGTCGTTCAGTGTTGGAGGACGCGGCCCCGCGTTCGCCCGTTATCCCCACTTCGGCCACCGCATACACGAATGTGGGCTCGGCAGCAAGCACCGCCGCGAGCCGTCCGTCATCAGTGTTCGGTGCCACGAAGAGCGACAAAGCAAGCCCGGTCTCTCCTGCCGCTTCCAGGAACGGCGCCGCTTCGTTGGCAGGCAGATCGGCGATGATCAGACCAACAGCACCAGCCTCGGCGACCTCCGCGAAGAACGTGCCGATGCCCCTGCGAAGAACGGGATTCACGTATGTCATCACCAGCACGGGCTTCCCTGTCTCTTCAACAACCCGACCAACGAGATCGAGCGCCACGGAGACCGTTACCCCGGCATCGAGTGCCTTCTCTCCCGCCTCCATGATGACCGGGCCGTCCATCAGGGGGTCTGCATACGGGATGCCCACCTCGAATCCGTCTGCGCCCGCATCCGCCATGGCTACGAAGAGCCTCACGGAGTCGTCGAATGTCGGAATACCCGCCGTGAGATACGGGAGCAGCACGGCCCGGTTGTCCTTTCGCACTTGGGCGAACATCCCAGCCAGGCGATCGCGACCTGAATCAACCATCGAGAGCTGCCACCTGCTGCACGTCTTTGTCTCCCCTTCCTGAGAGGTTCAGGACGACGGTCTGTCCGGCAAGGCTTTCGGCCTCGCGAATGATCCAGGCAAGACCATGGGCCGATTCGAGGGCAGGGATGATCCCCTCCGTAACCGCCAGCCTGTGAAACGCCACGACGGCCTCATCATCGGTGACGCTTTCGTACCGACCGAGGCCGCCATCTTTGAAGTAGGCGTGCTCTGGACCCACTCCCGGATAATCGAGTCCCGCTGAGATCGAGTGTGCCTCGAGTACCTGACCGAATTCGTCCTGCAACATGTACGTCATCGCACCGTGGAGCACGCCGGGGCTTCCCTCTCCGAGGGACGCGCCATGTTTCCCTGTATCGATACCGAGCCCTGCCGCCTCGACACCGACGAGGCTGACCGCCGGGTCACCTGCGTACGGATAGAAGATTCCCATGGCATTGGATCCACCTCCAACGGGCGCGACGATGACGTCGGGGGGCTCGGCCAACTGGTTCTTGAGCTCTTCGCCTATGACCTTCTGGAACTCACGGACCATCCATGGGAACGGATGCGGCCCGACAACGCTGCCAATGATGTAGTGGGTCGTCTCCACGGAAGCGACCCAATCGCGCAATGCAGCCGAAACAGCGTCCTTCAGCGTTCCAGCGCCCGATGTCACAGGCACAACCTCAGCCCCGAGCAGTTCCATCCGGTACACGTTGAGGGCCTGCCGTTCGATGTCCTTCTCACCCATATACACAACACACTCGAAGTCGAACAACGCACATGCCGTTGCTGTCGCAACCCCGTGCTGACCTGCGCCGGTCTCTGCGATCACCCGCTGTTTCCCCATGCGCTGAGTGAGCAACCCCTGCGCAACCGTGTTGTTGATCTTGTGTGCACCGGTGTGGGCGAGGTCCTCTCGTTTGAGCCAGAGATCGATACCGAGTTCACGAGACATGCGCTCAGCGTGATACACGGGCGTCGGTCTTCCGACGTATGACGAAAGCAGGTTGTCGAGCTCGACATGGAACGAAGGGTCCCGCCACGCCTCCGTGAACGCTGCCTCGAGCTCGACGAGCGCAGGCATGAGTGTCTCGGGAGCGAATGCACCGCCAAATGCGCCGAATCGTCCACGGTCGTTTGGTCGGGCGAGTCTCATGCCCTTTTTGCTCGTTCGATGAAGTCGACGATACTGGTCAGATCCTTGACGCCCGGTTCTGATTCGAGCCTACTTGAAGCGTCGACACCAAATGGATGAAGCGTGTCGATGGCCTCCTGCACGTTGTCCGGACCAAGTCCGCCGGCGAGAATGTACGGTCGACCCTGGTCGGATATCAGGCTCCAGTCGAATGTGATCCCTGTTCCGCCGTGGTGGGCTGCACAAGACGCATCGAACAACGGCAGTGATGCGTCGGGCACTTCATGGAGCTCGGAGGTCGGGCCATGTTGCCCGATGGGTATGGGGGCGATCGACAGATAACCGGCTTCTATCGCCTCGGCTGCGACGTCGAGTGACCGATCTCCGTGAGCTTGTATGCCCGCGGCGCCAACTGCCTCTGCAGCTGCCAGGGCCTCTTCCGGCGAAAGATCGACCGTAACGATGAATGTTGCGATCGCGGTGTTGGATGCAAGCTCTTGTGCTCGATCGAGGGTGAGCATGCGAGGCGACCCGGGAGCGAGGACGAGACCCACGGCATCAGCACCTCCGTCAACGGCAGCCTGCACGGCGTCGCGAGTCGTCAGGCCGCAGATCTTCACCCAGGTCATCACTCCTCCTTGAGGGCTGCTACCAGGGCCGCCGGATCAGCAGCCCTGACTACAGCCTCTCCGACAAGGATGGCATCGTATCGGGCCACACGCATCCTTCGTGCACCGACGACAGACGACACACCCGACTCAGCGATCGAAACGAGTCCCTCGGGAATCCGACCGGCTAGCGACTCGGCGACCGAAAGATCCGTGCGGAACGTCATGAGATCACGGTTGTTCACTCCAATGATCGAAGCCCCGGCCGCAACCGCTCTGTCGACCTCATCAGCGGTGTGCACCTCGACGATCACGTCGATACCGACGTCGATCGATGTTGTGACGAGTCGCTCGAGGATTGGCTGGCTCAGGGTCGCCACTATGAGCAATGCTGCATCGGCTCCCGATGCTCGTGCCTCCACGAGCTGGGCTGCATTGCGGGTGAAGTCCTTCCGCAGAACCGGCAGTGTCACAGCCTCTCGAACGGCGACGAGATCGTCGAGCGAGCCGCCAAAGAAGTCCGGTTCCGTCAGCACGGAGATCGCATCCGCACCACCGGACTCGTACGCCCTGGCCTGAGAAACAGGGTCGAGCGCAGCATCGATTTCGCCAGCCGAGGGCGATCTTCGCTTGATTTCGGCGATCACGCTCAATCCGGGCGCCTTCAGGGCATCCTTGAATCCGCGCGCCTTGCCCTGTCGGGCGGCATCATGGACGAGTTGGTCCATGTGATCGTTGGCTTGGACCGCCCTTGCGTCGGCGGCAGCGAGAATCGGAGCGAGCATCATTGCATGCTATCTGCCGGCGAACTCACCCGATGCACCTATCGCATAGAGCACAGCCTTCGCCTTGTTCACGCACTCCTCGTACTCAGAGGCAGGGTCGCTATCGACAACAACACCGGCGCCGGCCTGAACCCAGGCTGTGGTTCCCTTCGATACGCAGGTCCGTAACGCGATTGCAGTATCGAGGTTCCCTGAGAAGTCGATGTATCCCACGGCCCCCGCATAGGGGCCACGCGCCGTCGGCTCGAGCTCATCGATGATCTCCATCGCACGGACCTTTGGCGCCCCGGACACGGTGCCGTGTGGGAAGGTTGCTCGGAGCACATCGACGGGCCCCACTCCGTCGCGGAGATCGCCGCTGACGCCTGACACGATGTGCATCACATGGGAGTACCGCTCGATCACCATGAGATCGTCAACGACGACGGACCCGAATCGGCACACCCGGCCGAGGTCGTTGCGTGCAAGATCGACAAGCATCGTGTGCTCCGCACGTTCCTTCGGATCTGCCAGGAGCTCCTTCTCGAGTGCGACGTCCTCGTCGGGCGTCTCGCCTCGGGGCCTTGTCCCGGCGATCGGGCGTGAGTACGCCTTTCCATCCCTCACTCGTGACATCAGCTCTGGTGACGATCCGATGATCGAGAGATCGCCGGATCGTACGAGGAACATGAACGGAGAAGGGTTCACAAGGCGAAGGGCCCGGTACACGGCGAACGCATCACCGTTGAATTCGGTTTCGAACCTGATAGAAGGCACGATCTGCAAGGCATCGCCTGCCTCTATGTATTCGATCGCCCGGCCAACCGCGTCCTCGAAATCGGTGCGTGTCATATTGACCGTTGCAGCCGGTGCAACGTCGAAGGCCGGTCGTTCCATCAACGCGAGGTGCACCCGTGCTCCGAGGTTCTCCGAGGCCTTGTTGAGCTCGTCAACGGCCCAGCAATACTGCGAATGAGGATCGTCACCAACGAATACGTTCACGATCAACGTCACGGTCTCTCTCAGACGATCGAATGCTGCGAGGCCGCCAACGAACTGCCAAAGCATCTCGGGAAGGTCACGGTCATCGGGCGGTCTCCCTTCGAGATGCTCGACATACCGGACGGTGTCATAACCGAGGAATCCGACTGCGCCACTGTGCAGGGGAGGCATTTCACCGTCGAACGCGAGATCTCGATCATCAGGGATCGTGAAACGCTCAACAAGGGATTCGAGCACAGCGAGCGGGTCTTCTCCAGACATCTCGATACCGGGCGATGAGCACGTCGTCGTTCCAGATCGCGAAGTGATCGTGAACGCTGGATTCCACCCAACGAAACTCCATCTTCCCCAACGCTCACCACCCTCGAGGGATTCGAGCAGGAATCCGTCCTCCGCGCCGACCAGCCTGTCGAACACGTTGACCGGAGTCAGCCGGTCCGCAAGGAACTCCACCGCGAGAGGAACGACGCTGTACCGTGCAGCGAGTGCAACGAAGGACTCCTCGTCAAGTGATAGATGCATCGGGATGACTGTACCGACGTGCGATCACGAGGTCGCCAGCTCCTCGAGACCGAGTTTGATGAGAAGATTGGAGAACCATGCGGAGAGGTCGGTGATGCGCCCCGTCAATATCAGCACGCCGAAGAATGCAAGCATCAATCCAGACACGACCGCGATCACGACGAGATAACGTTTCACCCAGTCGAATGCGGCGAAGGCCTTGGCGAGAAGCAGGGACGTGACGAGGAACGGTATCCCGAGACCGAGACTGTAGAAGAACAGCACGAGCATGCCCGAGTACACCGTATCTGTGCTCGCGCCGAGCAACAGTGCAGTCGCAAGGAACGGTCCGATGCACGGCGTCCAGCCGAACGCGAACGCCCCTCCCATAACGGGCAGCCCGAGCGTTCCGAACTTTGACGCCCCCGACACCTTCAATCGCCTCTCCTTCATCACGGGCAGCATCCAAGAGGGCGTGTAAACCGCAGAAACTGCGATGAAGAGACCCATGACAACGATCATCCAGCCGGCAAAGGTCGTGAAGATGGGCTGATTGAGGAACCCGCTGAGCGAGGTAG
>BTQL01000069.1:0-11203 GCA_036985855.1 Acidimicrobiia bacterium
GCACCAAGAGTCGGGGAAACGATCGTGGTGGATCCACCGAGCTATCTTGTGGAGAAGACATGAAACTCGCGTCCTTTACTTCGCCAACCGGCAACGGTGTTGCCGTCGACGTCGACGGTGTCCTCTACTTCACCGGCTACAAGAACCTTCTCGAGTTCATCGGCGATGGCGCGGAAGCGCACACCGCAGCGGAGTCGGCGGTCGAATCCCGGAGAGTGGTGTCCGACACTCACGTTGGGGCGCCGCTGTACAACCCTTCGAAGATGCTCTTCTGCGGGCTGAACTTCAAGACACACATCAACGAACTACCCGGGGCGGAAACCCCCGAAGAACCATTCTTTTTCTCGAAGCTCCCGTCATCGATCATCGGGCCGGGCGAACCGATCATCCTGCCGTTTGAGACGAGTCAGGTGGATTGGGAAGTCGAAGTCGCCGCGATCCTCGGTACCAGGGCCAGAAACGTCACCGAGACCGAAGCGGAAGAATGCATCTTCGGTTACACCGTTGTGAACGACATCAGCAGCAGGGAAATCCAATTCAAGGATTCTCAGATCACGCTTGGAAAGGGACTGGACGGGCATTGTCCCATGGGCCCTGTCGTCGTCACCAGGGACGAGATTCCGGACTCAAACCATCTGATCGCCCGCTGCTGGGTTAACGGCGAACTCGTGCAAGAAGCGAACACCGACGACCTTCTGTTCAGCTTCCCTTTCCTCATCTCCTGGTTGTCGCGGGCCATCACACTGGAACCGGGCGATATCATCACGACAGGCACACCCGCCGGTGTCGGCACATTCATGGACCCGCCGCGTTACCTCGCCGACGGCGATGAAGTGACCGTCTCGGTGGATGCCATCGGCGATCTGACCAACCCGGTAGTCGCAGGATGGGCCTGACTCCCGTCGAGGTTGCGCTCCACGGAGGCACACAGTCGCTGGAGTCCCCTCGTCTGATCGAGGGCGACCACTTCACCGCCGGCCTGGAAACCCCCTCGCTTCGAAATGTCGCAATCGACGGGCTCGAAGTCGCTCAAAGCATCACTTTCAGCGTTCGTGACAAGAACTGGGGTACGGCCGAGCCCAGTGACTGGTCGACATCATTCAAAGAGACCAACGGCTCGATCGATGTTGCAATGGAGGGACGCTTCACGTCAGATGAGATGGACCTCAGGGCGAGCATTACCGTGCGTACCGCTCATGACGGCTCGCTCACCTATGCGGCTAAGGCGATCGCTCTTCGCGACTTCGAACGAGCGAGAATCGGCATCTGTGTGATGCACCCCGCCAACTTCACGGGCCAACAACTCCACGTCTCGACACCGGACGAGGCCTACTCAACCGTCTTCCCCGTCAACGTGAGTCCCAGCCGCGCTATCTCCAACATCGTGACTCTTCGACACAGCATCGGCGACGACAGAGAGGTCCTGTTCGAGTTCGAGGGTGATCTGTTCGAATTCGAGGACCAGCGCAACTGGTCGGACGCGTCGTACAAGACCTTTTGCACCCCCCTCAGCCTTCCATGGCCCGTTGCCGTTCGCTCGGGAGACATCATCGAGCAACGGCTACGCATCTCTACCGTCGGGAATAGCACGTTCCCGTCAACAATCGCTCCTCGGCCCCGAACGGGCGCCACCGCTGTGCACATCGATCTCGATGCAGAGGGTCGGCCGGTTCCATCCATAGGCGTCCTCTGCGACATCGATCCTGCAACGGTTCGCGCGGCGAGCGCGCTCGGTGTTCCACATCTCAGGCTCAGCCTCGATACACGATCCGAGAGTGCAGCTACCGAGCTGGCCGCAGCCGGGCAAGCTCTGGCCGGTTCTGATACAGGTATCGAGCTCGAACTCGTAGCGGACTCCCCCGGCGACCTGTTACCTCTCCACCAGAACATCGCACATCTCGGTGATCGACTCCAGCGCGTCTTCGTGTTCGACCGAGAGACACAGATCACAACCAAGGCCTACGGTCCGGCCATCGACGATCTCCGATCCGCGACCGGATCCCGCGTCGGAGGCGGCTCCGGGTCGAATTTCGGCGCAATCAACTTCAACCTCGACGACATCGCCTTCGACTCCCTCGACGCGCTCACGTTTCCTATCAGTCCCCAGGTGCACTACACGGACCACTTCAGCTTCATCGCCAACCTGGATGCTCAAGCAGTCCTAGCTGCAAACGGTAGGCGGCTCGCCGGACACCGTCAGCTCAGCATCGGACCGGTCACGCTTTTGCCTAGACAAGCAGGGAAACCTCTGGCGCCGGACCCGCGCTCGGCATCGCTTCTTGCCTCCGCGTGGACCGTTGCGAGCCTGAGCGAACTGATGTCGTCCGGTGCAGATGCGCTCACCTACCATCAGATGGGCGGTCCGGCAGGCATCGTTACCCATGACGGAGCCATGAACCCGACGTACCACCTATTGGCCGACCTCGCCCGATACCGCTCTGCGCGTTACCTGCCCGTGCACATCGATTCACCAGAGCGACGGGTCGCGGCAATTGCTCTCCGTGGGCAATCCGATGCGCTGATCGTCATTGCCAGCCTCGAATCGGAGCCGGTCGACATCGAGCTCCCATTGCCTTCGACCAATGTCACAATACGAACACTCGACCAGACAACCTATGACATCGCACGGAGCGGGCAATCAGGATTCACCGACACAACCACTCCCTGGAACGGAGACAGCGTGCAACTTCTCCCCTTCGCAGTTGCTACGTTGCATGTGACGTTCTGATGACATCTGTGATCACCGAACGGAGAGCTGCTCTCTCCCGACCCGACCTCGACACCCTCGTCGTGATCTAGATCGGATGACCATCTCACACACATACAGAGGAGGACGATGAACGACAAGATCGCGATGGTTACCGGCGCCGGGACAGGGATCGGTCGACGTATCGCTGAAGTACTGGCGGAACGCGGCTCCTCGGTGGCACTGTTGGACATCAACGAAGACCAACTCGACGAGGTGGCTTCCCAGATCCAGAGGGCAGGTGGCACCGCCCTTCCAGTTATGACAGACGTGACACAGTCCAAGAACGTGCAAAAGACCGTGGACCGGGTCCTCGAGGAGTGGGGTCGTATCGACGTGCTCGTCAACAACGCGGGGATCCTGCGCGTCGGCACCGTCACGGACGGTTCCGAAGAGGATTGGGATCTCGTTCTCAAGGTGAATTTGAAGGGTGTCTACCTGTGCTCTCGCCACGTGCTGCCATCCATGATCGATGCCGGCTCCGGATCGATCGTCAACATCGCGTCTGTGGCAGCTACCAGCGGCAATCCGGATCTTGCGGCGTACAGTGCAAGCAAGGCCGGAGTCATGAACCTCTCGCGCGCCATGGCCAAGGGATACGGACCTATGGGGATTCGAGTGAATTGTGTCCTGCCGGGGACGATTCCCACAGACATGCACAGAGCCTTCTACAGCGAGGACGAAGCAGATGAGACGCTTGCAGAAATGGCATTGAACAAACCCCTCCGCCGAAACGGAACGACGGATGACATCGCTTCGGCTGTCGCATTCCTCGTATCCGATGAAGCAAACTTCATCACCGGCGTTGTGCTCCCCGTAGACGGCGGCGCAACGCTCTAGGCGACGGATGACACACGAGGGTTCACACGCGGCAAACAGACATTCGGCACTCACGCTGTCCGAGTGGGAACGCGGCATAGTTGTGACATCTGCCGACGATCCGAGCGTCGCGATGTATCTCTGGTTCTGGGAGTGGAACATGTTCGGTGCGTTTGACACTGGCCAGCACACCCACGGCGAGTTCGAGAATGCTCGGACCGTGGCCACAGACGGACTCTCGGCAACCATCGCGACGCGCCACGGGATGAGTATTTCGCTAGAAATTGGGGCGCACGGTGTCGATCTGGATCTGAACGTGACAAATGTGTCGCGCCGGGAGTGGAGTCGTCTCGCGTCGATCGTCCCCTGCTTCAGTCCCGGACCCGAGGGAGCCAGCACAGAGCAATTTCGGTCCACTCCAATATCATTCGTGGGCGTAGACGGTTTCGATCGGTTGAGAGCGAGGGAGATCCACTTCAATGAGGAACTCCGGGCAAAGGTGGATGCCGCCGGGGATTCCACCGGTCGTTTCGCGTGGTCGGACAAATGGCCAACAGCACACGACAACGCGACGAGCGGTCTGATGACAAGAGCGTCATCCGATGCGAGATGGGTGACCGGAATCGCATGGGAGCGGTTCCTCTCCGCGCAAGGCAACAACCCTTGGGATTGCATGCACCTAGCTGTGCAGATCGGTCCGCTCACGCCTGATGAAACACGCAACGTGCGTGGGAGAATCTACCTGTCCGCCGGAACGAAAGAGGACCTGCTCGCGATCGAAGCCGCCCGCTGATACATGAGTCCGATAGAGATGGGCGACGGTCCGATCAGTACGTGCATGACAACCGACGGCAGGACTCAAGGCTCTCCCTCAGCCCGCGTCTCTTGTTGGGACGGGTGAGCCTCGTCACCCAGACCGAGCTGCAGCCGGGCAAGTTCTTCCTTGAGTTCGAGTTCGACATCGGCATACTCGGGGTCCCCGTACACGTTGTTGATCTCGAACGGATCAGCGCTGAGGTCGTACAGCTCCCACGACGGCGGATCAACGGGTCCGAACGCTCCGGGTTGATCCATCGGATCGTTGTAGAAGTAGATCAGCTTGTGGTCGTGTGTCCGTACGCCGTAGTGGGCCCAGATGTTGTGTGCGCCGTCGCGATGCATCCAATACCGGTAATACATCGAAGTCTGCCAGCCGTGCGCTGTCTCTCCGCCGAGCAGAGGAAGGAAGCTCGAGCCTTGCATCTCGGAAGGGACGGCGATGCCCGCGAGCTCGAGGAAGGTCGGTGCGAAATCGACGTTGAGTACGAAGTCCGAGCACACGGTGCCGGCAGCGATTCGACCCGGGTAGCGAATCAGGAGAGGCATCGTCAGGGACTCCTCGTACATGAACCGTTTGTCGAACCAGCCGTGGTCGCCGAGGAAAAAACCTTGATCGGATGTGTAGACGATGATCGTGTTCTCCGCGAGACCGTTCTCCTCGAGATAGTCGAGAATTCTTCCCACGTTGTCGTCTATGGATGCAATACAGCGGAGATAGTCTTTGATGAAGTCCTGGTACCGCCACGAGATCTCCTCCGACTCGGACAGACCGTCGGGAACCGACACCTTGTATCCCATCTCCTTGAGATCCATCATCCGACATTTCGCGGCCGTGGCTGCAGGCGAGCGCGTCGCATAATCATCCCAGAAGGTTTCGGGCTCGGGAATCGTCGCGCCGTCATACATGTTCGCGTGTTTCTCGTCAGGTTCCCATGCGTGGTGCGGTGCTTTGTGATGGCTCATCACAGCAAAGGGCTTGTCAGGATCCCTGCGCCGAATCCAGTCCAGCGTCATATCTGTGACTATGCCCGTCACGTACCCCTCGATCACGTTCTCGCCCTCAGCGGTGAGAAAGACCGGATCGTGATACCGCCCCTGGCCGGGGAGAACACTCCACTTGTCGAATCCTGTTGGCTCGTGCTCCGGACCTTCACCGAGATGCCATTTTCCAAACATCGCCGTCTGATACCCGGCCTCCTGCATCAGCTTCGGAAACGTCTCGAGGGTGTTGTCCATCGGCGTGTTGAGAGTCGTGACACCGTTGACATGGTTGTACGTCCCCGTGAGGATCGATGCGCGACTCGGAGTACAGATCGAATTGGTACAGAAAGCGTTGTCGAAACGCATACCGCCTGTCGCAATTCGGTCGAGGTTCGGGGTCTGGTTGATCCGACTCCCATAGGCACCGATCGCATGACGCGCATGATCGTCAGACATGATGAACACCAGGTTGGGACGATCATCAGTATCAGGCATCCACTCTCCCTTCAGTTCGCGGCCGCACCGTCATCGATGCAACATTCCAGGCAATAGAGGAAGTATCGCCGAGTCAATGCTCACGATGATCGCACCAGTTCCGAGGAGAGCGATGTGGATCACGGCAATCACGCCCACCGCAACGGAGGAAGCACGTCCTTCTGGAGTTCGCATAGCTGATCGATCGTATTGACTGCTCCCCGGTACGACTGTGTCGTCGGGTCGAGCAGGACAGCCTGAAGCAACTTGTTGCGGGATTCCTCGACGTAGGCCTCGACGAGGAGCTCGTTGATGCTGAACTGCGTTCGCAGAAGCGCAAGGATGCCCTCCGGAAACGGCTCCAGCTCCTGTCGATGTACACCGTCACGGTCGACGGTGACCGGCACCTCAACGATGGCATCATCTGGTAGACCCGATATGGCACCGCGGTTGGGGATGTTGATCGGGTCGGAGAGAAGCGGCCCTCCAGCCACCATGCCCTCGATCAATGGGACCACAAGACTGTTCGTCTTCTCGAGTGGCGCATCGGCGTCGAGACCCTTGACGTCCGGTTCGAAGAGCAGCAGCTCTTCTGTAGGGAACATCGGCACCGTGGCCGGAACCGTATGCATGTTGTAGACCCTGGGCGGAAACCTTCCTTCGTCCCACGGATGTCCTTCGGCAGGGTCGTAGAAGTATTGGAACCTGCTGGCTGCAAGGAACTCCTCCGCCCAGCCGAGGTACTCGCCGTGGTGGTTGGTGCCCGGCGACGGATAGAGGCCGAATGTTCGGAACAGAATCCGGCTCAGGGCTATCTCGTCCCAGTCGGCAAGCCAATGCGCCCTTCGTTCTCGCTCGCGAAGCGCCGGGTACAGATCCTCCCCAGTCGATCTGAGACGAATGGATTGAAACCATGTGAAGTGATTGAGACCGGCCGCCACGAACGACATCTCCTCCACGGGAATCCCAAGGAACTTGCCGACCTGCCGTTCGGCTGCGGTCTGGCCGTGACAAAGGCCCGCCGTCTTGATCGAAGTCAGACGGTTGATGGCTTCACCAATCTTCGCCTCAGGATTCGTAAAGCTCAGGAACCATGCGTCCGGGCACTCCCGTTCCATCGCACGCACCACGTTCAACACCGGGCCGAAGTTACGTAAGGCATGAAACATGCCACCGGGCCCGCCGTTCTCGCCGTTGATCTGCGCGAAGCCATTCTGGCGCGGAACGTGGAAGTCCTGGGACCAGTACAAGTAACGGCTGCGCTCGAGCGCGCTGAGCACGAAGTCAGATCCGGAAACAGCTTCATCGAGATCGGTCGTACTCGAGACCGTCACGCGGTCACGCCCAAGCCGGTCGATGACGTCGACCGTGGAGCGATGAACATCAGCGAGTCCCTGCTCGTCGATGTCCATGAGCATGAGCGTGAGGTCTTGTCCTGTGAGTATGTCGCTCAGCAGGATGTCGCGAACCGTCAGGGGCCCGAATCGCCTGCTTCCTGCGCCGATGATCGTGATCTTCATTGAGTGCAATCTCCGTTCTGGTTGCGGTCGAATAGAGCCTAATGTGGCAGACTGGTCAACCAATTACGTGAAACGCCTGCAGCGGCGCACCGCCTGCAGAACACCGGGAGATGTGAGTCCCGACCAGAGAAGAAAGGCTTCCAACCATGGTAGAAAACGTTGGAATCGTCATAGCGGGAGCGGGATTCGCGGCCAGCTTTCATCTCGAGAGTTATGCAAAGGTATACGGCGAGGAGTTCACCGTACTCGGCGTGTACCACCCCGATGGAAGCAAGGCCGCTGCGCTCGCAACCAGATTCAACGTACCGAACGTGTTCACCGACTTCGACCAGGTTCTCACGCGCAGCGACGTCGACGTCGTTGACCTCTGTGTTCCGAATCGCCTCCACGCTGAGCTGGCGATCAGGACCGCACAGGCCGGCAAGCACATCTTCTGCGAGAAGCCCCTCACCGGATACGAAGGGCCGCCAGACGCAGAATCGACAGGTTGGACAGCGGACGGGTTCCCCCGCGAGCAGATGTTGGAGGCTGCGCACTCGAGCGCCCTCGAGGTAGCCGACGCTGTAGGGAAGGCAGGAGTCACTCTGTGTTACGCGGAGAACTGGGTATACGCCCCGAGCGTTCAGAAAGCACGACGTTTGATGGCGGCGTCCGAAGGCACGATCATGCGGATAGTCGGTGAGGAGTCACACAGTGGGTCCCACGCCGACTACGCCAGGCAGTGGCGAAATGCGGGCGGCGGCTCGCTCCTGCGGCTCGCGGTGCATCCACTCGGCGCGGCCATGTATCTCAAGTACGACGAGGGACAACGAAAGAATCAGCGAGGGATCCGGCCGGCATTTGTGACGGCTGAGGTCGGGAACCTGATGAAGATCGAAGCACACGAGAACAATCCGAGCCCCTGGCTGAAATTCGACGCAGAGGATGTCGAGGATTTTGGCACAATGGTGGTGACTTTCGACGATGGATCAGTTGCCCAGCTGAGCGCAACGGACACGTCCCTCGGCGGGATGGTGTCCCAGATGACCGTCCATGGCTCTCACGCGGTAGTGCACGCCGACATGACTCTGAGTACCGCCGTGCAGGCATACACGCCCGATCCTGATGGATTCAGAGGCGAGTACCTCACAGAAAAGCTCGAGACGAGAGCTGGTTGGTCCACGCCTCAGCCAGACGAACACTGGTCACTCGGCTATCAGGAACAGTTCCGCGACTTCATCGGATCGGTCTCGCTGGGGCGTGAACCCAGGTCGGGGATCAGGCTGGCGCTCGATACGGTTTCGGTGCTCTACGGTGCTTACCTCTCTGCTGCCGAGGGGCGGCGGATCGATCTTCGCCCATACCTCAGTGGTTCCTGAGCCGAAAGAGACACCGGCAGGTTCGAAGCTACTCGAGTTCGCTCAAGGTGTCCTGGACGCCATGATCGATGAGGCGACCTAGCCAGGTCGTGACAAGTCTTCTGAACATCGCGTTCTCTCCAAGCTCGATTGGAAAGATCTCGCGGACACCGAGAAGACGACCGACAACTGCCCCAGGGTCGGAGGCCCCACCCGCCAGCTCCACGAGCCGTTCTGCCATAGGATCCTCGACGCGCAGGGGCCGACCCTCATCATCTGTGCCACCGAGGAAACGCATCCATGCCGCAACGGCGAGGCAGATCCAGCGAGGCTCAGCGCCGGCGTCGATTCGAGTCTGGGCCGAAGGCAGAAGCCGAATCGGAAGCTTCTGAGAACCATCGGCTGCGACCTGGTCACAGCGGTGCATCATGTACGGATTACTGAACCGCTCGAGAACGGTCACACTGTACGCACCCAGGTCAACGCCATCGGTCGGCTGAAGGGCCGGTACAGCGTCGTCGTCCATGAGCCGGGCTCCGAACTCCCGGTAACCGGGTTGAGCGATTGCCTCGGCAATGAATTCGTGACCCCCAAGCGCTCCGAGATATGCCAGGGCGCTGTGTGTCGCGTTGAGGAGGCGCAACTTCTGCTCCTGATAGGGCTGGATGTCGGCAGTGTCTACGACTCCCGGCCACCGCGGTCGCCCTCCCGGAAACTGACCTTCGATCACCCATTGGCTGTAGGGCTCAGTCACGATTGCTCCAGGATCTCGGAGTCCAAGCTTTTCCTCTGCGAGCGCAAGTCCGTCTTGTGAGGTCTTCGGGACGATTCGATCCACCACGCTCGAGGGGAAAGTCACGTTGTCCGCGATCCAGTCGGCCAGTGGCGATCCCGTTCCTACAGGCAGCCGCTCCACAAACTGCTCAACAGCGCCCTCCAAATACGCACCGTTGCGCGGAACATTGTCACAGCTCATCACGGCGACCGGACCAGCGTCCACGTGGCGACGGGAATCGAGACCGTGTACAAGTCTGCCAACGGCCGTGACAGGTGTGGCCCCTTCCAGGTCGTGGCGGATTCCATCGTTGTCGAGAAGGAGGGCGCCGCTCGTGTCGCATCCGTATCCCTTCTCGGTGATCGTCAAGGACACGATCCTGATCGATGGGTCAACGAACGCCGCTGCGAGCCTGTCGGCTTCTCTCGGCGCGCAGATCACGTCGCGTACGCTCCCGACGACCCGCAGACCTTCAGATGCTCGGTCCCGTTCGAGCACTGAGTACAGGTAGTCCTGAGGAGCTAGGAGATCCTGTACCGCGGAGGAACGCTGGGTTACTCCGCAGATGCCCCACGTATCGTCCCCCATCGCAATGGCATCGTCCGTGTAGACCGCCTGGTGCGCTCGATGGAACGATCCGATGCCAAGATGCAGGATCCCGACGCTCACGGACCGCGGGTCGTATGCCGGTCGGCTCGCTACAGGGACATCGCCCAGGGCCTCGAGGCGGAGGCGCTCCATGGTTACAGGCCGGACGGCGCTGTAGCGGACAGAGGGAGAGGGTCGATCATTCCTCCTCCCATTCTCCTTTTCGATTGGATACAAACAGATCGCCGGCCGAGTCCGAGTCGAGGTAGATGTGGGCGTCGTCGTGCTCCTGCAGGATCGACGCGGGTCGCATCGGAGACACGTCGCCGGTGAGGCAGTCGCGGACGGCTTGTGCCTTGCGAGCGTCGGGGACGGTGCACACGAGCACACGAGATTTCATGATCTGCCGGATCGACATCGAGATCGCATGCCGTGGCACGTCATCGACGGATGGGAACCAGCCTTCACCGGACTGCTGGGCGCGGCACGCCGCATCCAGCTCGACAACGGCGTACGGAGCCTCAGCCTCGAAGTCGGCCGGAGGGTCGTTGAACGCGAGATGGCCGTTCTCGCCGATACCGATGGAAGCAACATCCACATCGAGAGCCCCAATCAGCTCGTTGAGCCGGTCGCATTCCGACTGCGGGTCGGGTGCCTCTCCACGGATCAGATGAGCCTCACCCATCGGTACCCGTCGGATCAACCGCTCATCGAGATATCGCCGAAAGCTGGCAGGATGCGACGCCTCGATTCCGATGTACTCGTCGAGATGCAGCATTGCGACGCTTCCCCAATCGATGTTCGGCTCCGATACGAGACTCTCGATGAACTCGATCTGTGAGTTGCCCGTGGCAACTACGAAGACGGCTCGGCCGCGTGTTTCTATCGCACTTCTGAGGCTCTCCGACACTTTCGATGCTGCCACACCTGCCATCTGTGCCGTGTCCTGGTATACCGAAATATTCATGATTACTCCCTATCCATCACCGGATTCGCCAATCGCGTCGGCCCCGCGCAGCCTTGACCGCGCCGCCCACAGGCCGAGAGCAGGATTTGAAATGAAGAAGATGCGCTCACCGTCAACGACGTTCCAACCTTCGTCGAGACGGGTCGGGTCGTATCGCTCTACCACAGAGTCGAAGTC
>BTQL01000070.1:0-11197 GCA_036985855.1 Acidimicrobiia bacterium
ACTGGCACAGACTAACCTGAGGAACGTCATCGGCGACATGGACCTCGATGCAGCGTTGACATCCAGAGAGGTCATCAACACCGAGTTACGGACCATCCTCGACGAGGCGACCGACGTCTGGGGAACACGCGTAGTACGCGTTGAGATCCAGAGGATCGATCCGCCTGCTGACGTGACGGACGCCATGCACCGTCAGATGAAGGCCGAGCGAGATCGCCGTGCAGCAGTCACCGAGGCAGAGGGCGAGAAGCGAGCAGCCATCCTCAGCGCAGAAGGTGTGAAACAGTCACGGATCCTCGACGCAGAGGGTCAGGCGCAGGCGATCAGGGAAGTCGCAGAGGCTGAGAAGTACCAGCTGCTCACCGTTGCCGAGGGTGAAGGACAAGCCGTGGAGCGCGTCTTCAGCGCGATCCACAACGGTGATCCGACGCCGGATCTCATCGCGATCAAGTACCTCGAGGCGCTCCAGGGCATCGCCGATGGAAAGGCCACGAAGATATATCTGCCCCTGGAGACCAGTGGGATCCTGTCGAGCATCGGTGCGATCGGTGAACTGTTCGCAGACTCCCACAAGCCCCACCACGAGGGCATGCAGTAGATCGTTCCACGGAGTAGACACAGAGAGGGGGAGCGGATCAGCCGCTCACCCTCTCTCGTTCCGTATATGCTCAAGCTTCCACCGGGAGAGCACCTTGGCATACATCAACTACGTCGAGTTCAACAGTGGAGACGTCGAGGTATCGACGACGTTCTACAAGGAGGTCTTCGACTGGGATCCCCAACCCTGGGGTGCTGAGGACTACTTCGTTGCAGGCCACGGCGAAGCGCCAGGCATCGACACAGGCTTCACGACGTCACAGGATGGAAAGCCCATCACGGTAGCCACGATCACCGTCGACGATCTCGAGGGATACATGGGCAAGGTCATCTTCGCAGGCGGCGAGATCGTCGTCCCGAAGTTCACCATCCCCGGCATCGGCCACGCCTGCTACTTCACCGATACGACGGGGATGATCGTGGGAATGCACCAGGCTGACTCGACGGTCTAACGTCCCGCTCCAGCGGCCTAACGTCCTCCTCCGACGGGGACAGCAGAGCAACGCAGTCGCGATGCAGGCGGGACCGTGAGCCTTCGAACCCGGTATGGCAAGGTCTTGCCCCGCAACGATCGCGGGCTCGCACTCCCCCCTAACTCGCTTCGCTCGTTTGTCCCCCCTGAAGGGAGGACGAGTCTGTTGTTGCTGCCTGGGGCGACAACCACGTTGGCTCCCCAACAAGAGTTCGCTTTTCGGCTCGTTTCTGCATGTACCAGATCCAGATCGATCCACCGATGAACGCGACCACGGATATCCAGCCATTCCTGCTGAGACCGAACATCCTGAATGTGGTATCCGTGCGTAGTAACTCCATCATGAAACGGATGAAACTGTACATGACGATGTACACACCAAAGGAAGCGCCCTTCGCGAGCTTGCCACGCTTCTCGAGCCACAGAATGACAGGAACGAGGATGAGAGCGTTCCACAGCGATTCGTACAGGAACGTCGGATGGAACGTCTCGAACTGTTCGAAGCCTGCGGGCCGGTTTGCAGGATCGATGATGACCGCCCACGGGAGATCCGACGGTGTGCCGAACAGCTCCTGGTTGAAGTAGTTGCCCCAGCGACCGATCGCCTGAGCGAGCGGGACACCGACGGCAACCGCATCGCCGAACGCAAACAGGTCACCTTCACGCCTGTTGACCAGGTAGATGACGGCGAGCGCACCGAAGAAGAGGCCTCCGTACAAGGCCAGCCCGCCCTCCCAGATGAAGAAGACTGCCCACGGACGTCCTGCGAACCTGGCGCTATGGGTAAACACGTATCCAGCTCTCGCGCCGAGAAACCCGATGACGATTGCCCATATCGCGACAGACTCGAAGAGCTCGCCATTCCCACCGAACCGCTCATATCGCTTCTTGGCGACGAGGATGGCAACGATGGCCCCGATCGCTATCAGGATTCCGTAGAAGTAGATCGTCAACGGCCCGATCTCGAGCACGTTCTGTGACGGAGAGGAAAAAGCGGCGATCATGCTCACGAGGAGCGATCCTTTGTTTCCTCAACGATCGACGGTACCTCGTCGTGGTGGTGGCCCATATGCTCTCCTTGTCCGTCGAAATGCTACGGCACTTGCGACATTACGGTCGGTCGGGACAGGCGGTGTAGCCTCACCAGTACAGGCTGGCTACCTGAGGGTCGCCTCGGGTGTTTCGACAGAAAGGTGCGTATGGATACGAAACAGAGGGCACAGGACGAGTTCACGAAACATGAGAATGAACTGAGGGCCCTCTCGAAGTGGATGTACGCCAATCCGGAGCTCGGATACCAGGAGTACGAAACCTCCCGGAAGTACGTCGACATGCTCGCTGCAGGCGGCTTCGACGTGGAATACCCCGTGTACGGACTCGATACGGCCTTCGCAGCACGGATCGGCGCTTCAGGACCAGAGGTGATCATCTGTGCCGAGATGGATGCTCTGCCCGAAGTCGGCCACGCATGTGGACACAACATCATCGGGACGGCAAGCATTGGTGCGGGCCTCGCCCTTGCCCCCATGGTCGATGAACTCGGCATCCGATTGACAGTTCTCGGAACGCCCGCTGAGGAGGCCTTCGGAGGGAAGGTCGATCTCATCGAGGCCGGGGCCTACGAAGGCGCAGCCGCGGCGATGATGATCCATCCAGCCACGAAGGATCTCGTCGACCCAGAATTCCTTGCTGTTGCGCATATCGATGTCGAGTTCTTCGGACATGAAACCCATGCGTCGGGCGCTCCCGACCTCGGGATCAACGCGCTCGACGCTGCGGTTCAGGCGTACGTCAACGTGTCGACACTCCGCCAACAACTCAAGGACTCAGACAGGGTCCACGGCATCATCACCCACGGAGGCGCTGCCCCGAACATCATCCCTGCTTACACCGCAATGAGTTGGTATATACGTGCGGCGACCGATGAAAGGCTTGATGAGCTCTACCCCAAGGTGATCCAGTGTTTCGAAGCTGCCGCCCTGGCAACCGGTTGCAGCGTCGAGATCAAGGAAATGGGCCACCGCTACAAGGACATGATCTCCAATTCTGTTCTCGTCGGCCTGTATCAGGAGAACTCGGAAAGGGCTGGCCGCAAGATGAACCGCGTTGCCGACCTACCGCGGGAGACGTCTGGTTCTACAGACATGGGCAACGTATCGCATGAAGTGCCATCGATTCATCCGGTGCTCGATCTCCACTGCTACCCGATCGTGAACCATCAGAAGGAATTTGCTTCACACACGCTCTCAGATGACGGGGAACGGGCGATAGCCGATGGAGCGCTCGCAATGGCGTGGACGATCATCGATCTTGCAGAAGGCGATCTTTGGGGCGAACTCACGGAAGGATGAGGCCCGTGGGGAGGTTGCATCATGACCATCGAGAGTCGAGACTGGTCGCTGATCGCGGCCGACGAGGCGACACGGCTACTCGAGTCGCCGGTCGAGGGGCTCACACCGCCAGAAGCTGAGCAACGACTCCTACGATTCGGCCCGAACGAGATTGATGATGAGGCCGGCCGTACGAAGCTTGAGATCTTGATCGAGCAGTTCAGAGCGGTTCTCACGTACGTACTTCTTGCCGCAGCCCTCATCTCGCTCCTCCTGGGGGACTGGCTCGAAGCGACAGCCATCCTCGCGATCGTGATCTTGAACGCGGTAATGGGCTACGTACAAGAAAGCAAGGCAGAGGAGGCAATGGCCGCCCTACAGCAGATGGCTGTGCCGGCGGTGACCGTGAGACGAGGGGCAGAAGTCACCCAGATTCCGTCAGCGGACCTGGTTCTGGGCGACCGGGTTCTGCTTGAGACGGGGAACATCGTCCCGGCGGACGGGAGGTTGGTCGACTCTGCAAACCTTCGAATCGAGGAAGCAGCGCTCACGGGTGAATCTCAGCCAGTCACGAAGCGAGCAGACATGACGCTCGAGTCCGGCCGGGCGATCGCTGAGCGACGCAACATGGCCTACTCGGGGACCACGGTCACGATGGGACGTGGCGAGCTCCTCGTCACCGAGACGGGGATGGCAACCGAGATAGGCAAGATCGCCTCGATGATCCAGTCCGTTCAGGAGGATCGGACACCGCTCCAACGTAGGCTCGACAGTCTCGGAAAAGTCCTCGCTCTCGCTGCAACGGTTCTCGTAGTGATCATCTTTGTCCTCGGAATGTTCAGAGGAGACGACATCGAAACGCTTCTGCTCACGTCAGTGAGCCTTGCAGTCGCGGCTATTCCCGAGGCGATGCCGGCAGTGGTAACCATCGCCCTGTCACTTGGTGCCCAACGAATGCTGAAGAGGAATGCTCTGATCCGGAGCTTGCCGGCGGTGGAAACGCTCGGGTCGGTGAACGTGATCTGCACGGACAAGACCGGCACGCTCACCGAGAATCGCATGACCGCGGTCGTGCTCGACGTGGCGAACCACCACCTCTTCCTCGATGACGAACCGCCAGACGATGTCTTGCCTACGATCGAACTCGCCATCATGACAGGCGCTCTCTGCAATGACGCTGCACTCACGAGCAGCGATTCGGGCTACAAAGCGATTGGAGACCCAACCGAGGGAGCACTCGTTGTCGCAGGTGCGGACGTCGGTCTTCTCAAGGACGAACTCGAGACTGCCCTCCCCAGAGTCGGAGAAGTTCCTTTCGATTCCGATCGGAAACGCATGACGACGATCCACAGGCTTCCGTCGGATGCATCAACAGTGTCCCCGATCCTCAGCGATCTCTCCGCGGTACTGGCGGACGCTGATCTTCCTTCCTTCGTCGC
This sequence comes from Acidimicrobiia bacterium, assembly GCA_036985855.1. Lineage (GTDB taxonomy): Bacteria > Actinomycetota > Acidimicrobiia > Spongiisociales > UBA5794 > B3-G11. The sequence goes on from BTQL01000070.1 coordinate 4,839, forward strand.
GTTCACGAAGGGCGCGATCACCGGTCTGGTCGAACGGTCCGGACGCGTCTGGACAGGGGACCGAACAGTTCCTCTCGACGGGAGATGGACCGCCCGGATCTTCGAAGCTGAGGAGGTCCTGGCCGGATCGGGTATGCGTGTGCTCGGCCTGGCTGTGAAACCCCTCGATGACTACACCGACGGTGACCCCGATGTGGAAAACGACCTCATTCTTGTCGGGATGTTCGGACTCATCGACCCGCCTCGCGAAGCAGTACCGGGTGCTGTCGCTGCGTCCCTCGCAGCAGGTATCAGACCGGTGATGATCACAGGCGACCACCCGTTGACGGCTCGTCACATCGCACAGCAGATCGGTATCACCGACGGTGACCGCGTGGTGATCGGCACTGAACTTGACAAGATGAGTGACAGCGAGCTTGCAACCACCGCAAGATCGGTGGACGTGTTCGCCCGCGTATCACCGAAACACAAGCTCGATCTGATCGCTGCCCTCCAGGATCAGGGTGACCTGGTTGCGATGACCGGTGACGGAGTCAACGATGCGCCTGCACTCAAGAAAGCGGATATCGGCGTCGCGATGGGAATAACAGGGACGGACGTATCGAAGCAAGCTGCGGACATGGTCTTGCTCGATGACAACTACGCAACGATCGTTGCCGCCGTTGAAGAGGGCAGGGTCATCTACGACAACATCCGCAAGTTCATCAAGTACTTGCTGACGTGCAACACCTCCGAGATCCTGGTGATGGTGATCGGCCCATTTCTCGGCATGCCTCTGCCGTTGCTCCCCCTTCAGATCCTGTGGATGAACCTCGTTACCGATGGCCTACCCGCGCTCGCACTCGGTGTTGAACCGGCTGAGGATGATGTAATGGAACGGCCGCCGCGCTCGGCGACCGAGACGATATTCGGCGGCGGCACAACGATGTTCATCGGTGTGTTCGGCCTCGCGATGTCTGTGATAACGCTTGGTGTCGGATGGTGGATGTGGAACGCGGATGATCCGGCGTGGCAGTCCGTCTTGTTCACCGTGCTGATCTTCGCTCAACTCGGACTCGCGCTCGAGGTGCGATCAGAGAAACGATCACTATTCAGCATCGGGCTGACCACCAACATGGCAATGCTCGGGGCTGTCGCGATCGGAATCGTGGCGCATCTTGGGATCCTCTACATGCCCTTCCTCCAGCGTGTATTCGGCACCGTTGCCCTCGATGCCACTCACCTCGCCATAGCCACCGTCGGTGCATTGGTGCTGATGGCGCTCGTCGAGGTGTACAAGAAGATCAGGTGAGCAGTCACCCTCTCTGTGGCACATCCTGGGGCGGAGTGGGTACTACTGGATCTTTGCGAAACCCTCGGCCATGGCATCCACAAGGGCGTCGACTTCGGCTTCGCCCATCGCGGTTGAGGTCGTTGCCGAGCAAGTGTTGATCATCAAGAATCCAGAATCGAAAAGATGGTCGAGCAGCATGTTCAGACGCTTGGATTCCTCCGGAGTGACGATGGCCTCCCGGTAATTCGTCGGCGATCGCTCCTTCAGGTGCACCCTGAAAATCGAACCCCTGCCGGTGACACACGCAGTCACACCTGTTGCCTCGATCCCATCCTCGATTCCGGCCATTGCCCGCTTTGCGAGCTCGTTGACCCTGTCTACGGCGGACTTGTCGTACAGCTCCATGGCGGTGAGACCGGCTGTCATCGTGATTGGATTCGCGGAGAACGTCCCTGAGTGAGGAAAGAGAACGGCGTCTGCAAGGGGATTCATCACGTCCATGACCTCGGCACGGCCAACGATGGCTCCAACAGGGAACCCGCCCCCAATGGCCTTGCCCATTGCGGTCAGGTCGGAACTGACGTCGAACCACTCCTGGGCGCCCCCGTACTCTGAACGGAAAGTGATGACCTCATCGAGGACGAGCAGGGACCCATCGGCTCGAGTCCAGTCTCTGAGAGCAGACACGAACTCGGATGTCGCCGGAATCAGGCCGACGCGGTGCGGCATGAGATCAAGGAGAACGCAGGCGATCTCGCCCTTGTGCTCATCGAGGATCGCGATGGATCGCTCGGGATCGTTGAAGGGGATCACGACCACGTCCGCGATCACTCCCGTTGGGGTACCGTAGGAGACCGGTACGCCGGCCGGCCGGTCTTCGCTGCCCCAGTTCTCAGGTGTGGATGTCTGGCTGATCTCGGCGTAGTCGTATAACCCGTGATACGCACCTTCGACCTTGGCGATCTTGTGACGCCCGGTGAAAGCTCTCGCAGCCTTGAGCGATCCCATGATCGCTTCGGTACCTGAGTTCACGAACCGCACCTTGTCGAATACCGCATTCCGCGCCACCATGTGCTCCGCGAAGCGGATCTCGATTTCGGTGGCAAGCGTGAAGGCGGTCCCACGTCCGAGCTGGTCAGATACCGCACGGACAATCGCAGGGTGGGCGTGCCCGTGAATCAGCGAGGTCATGTTGTTGGCGAAATCGATCCGTTCGATGCCCTCGATATCGGTGACTCGACAGCCTGAGGCGTGATCGCCATATAGGGGATACGGCTTGCGCAGCACCGTGTTGCGGCTCACTCCCCCCGGAAGTACCTCGAGCGCACGCTCGTAAAGCTGTGCGCTCAACGATTCGTCATAGGCCATGAGACGCTCCTCGAGAGTCATCGCTCACTGCGAGCAACCGGGCACCCGTCCGATCCTGCACATAATCGAAATCCACACCCGGAGCGAGCTCGACGAGTTGGAAACGATCATCCGCGATATCGATCACAGCCAGGTTCGTATAGATGCGATCTACAACTCCGGGACCCGTCAAGGGGTATGAGCACGACTCAACAAGCTTCGGTTCGCCTGTTGACGTGTTGTGCTGTGTGATGACGTAGATCCTCTCCACCCCGGCGACGAGGTCCATTGCTCCCCCGACGGCGGGGATCGCATCGGGAGCACCGGTGGACCAGTTGGCAAGATCACCGTTCTGTGCGACCTGCAGTGCTCCGAGCACGCACAGGTCGATATGGCCTCCACGGATCATCACGAAGCTGTCGGCATGGTGGAAGTACGACGCGCCCGAAACCGTGGTCACCCGTCTCTTGCCCGCGTTGATCAACTCCGGGTCGCCTGTTCCTTCATCGGGTGAGGGCCCGACGCCGAGAAGACCGTTCTCGGTGTGGTAGATCACCTCACGACCCTCAGGAACGTAGGCCGCAACCATTTCGGGAATGCCGATACCCAGATTGACATACGAACCATCGGGAATGTCGAGGGCAGCGCGCTGGGCCATCTCTTCTCGTGTCAGTCCGATCGATGTCGTGCCGGTCATGGATAGGACACTCCCCTGGCAACGAGCTCCGATTCGAGAGCCGGATCGGAAACGGTTACGATCCGGTCCACGAAAATCCCCGGAGTGACAACGCATTCAGGGTCGAGATCTCCAGGGGCGACGACTCCAACGGCCTGCACGATCGTCGTTGTCGCAGCGGTGGCCATCACCGGACTGAAATTCCTTGCGGTCTTGTTGAAAGTCAAGTTGCCGTGGTAGTCCGCAACCTGACACTTGATCAAAGCGAAGTCGGCCGTCAGCCCGTGTTCGAGGACGAAGTCCCTGTCCCCGAATGTACGTCGTTCCTTCCCATCTTCAAGGGGTGTCCCAACCGATGTTGCCGTGTAGAACGCCGGGATACCTGCGCCACCAGCCCGGATGCGCTCGGCGAGCGTCCCCTGTGGCACCAGATCAAGCGTCGTGTGACCACTCCGGTATAACTCGGGAAACACCGTCGAATTCGCCGTTCGCGGGTATGAGCAGATCATCTTCGACACCCTGCCTGCCTTGATGAGTGCAGCCAGACCAACCTCACCGCTTCCGGTGTTGTTGTTGACGACGGTCAGGTCGGATGCTCCCTGATCGATGAGGGCGTGGATCAGCTCGATTGGGCTTCCAGCTTCACCGAATCCGCCAACCATGACCCTTGCGCCGTCGAAGATATCGGCAACTGCCTCTTCGACACTCGTGATCCGTTTATCGATCATCGTGTCGTCACTCTCTGCTCACTTGTACGGCCCTACCCTCTCACGATCAGCCGGCCGAACCAATCGATACTGCCACTTCGCTGCCCTTCTTCTCCACGCGGGCGTAGTCGAACAACCCGGCCTCGTCGTAGATGACCCTGTCCTCGTAGTCATCGAACCAGATCGCATCAGGATTTCTCCCCACGATGCAGACCTTGCCCCGGTCCGGTGCTCCCGCAGCGTTGCGAAGGATCTTGAAGATCAGTACGCCGTTCTCCGTCCCTGCCAGACCAGGAATCGGTTCGTTCGTGACGGCTGCGACTTCCGTCTTTCCCTTGTAGTGCGTGATGGAGAGGCGAGCGTGGGTCTCGACGCCCGAGAGACCCTTTTGGGACTCGTTGAGGATGTTCCATGCGGTTTCGATCGGAACGTTGAACGCACGATAGGCGACAATGTCTCTGCCACAGAAGAAGTAATGGTTCCCGACACCAACCCGATACAGCGCGCGCTGCATGATTCTCAGGGCATCTGGGTCGTCGTTGATACCTTTGATGATCGGTGCCTGGTTCTCGACGCTGATCCAACCGCGGGACACGACCGACTCCATCGCATGTTTGGTGTCCGGGTGCCAACTGAGGCTTCCATTCGAGTTCATCAGATACTCACCGTCACTTCCCTTCTCGAGGAACTCGTCCGGGTGATTGAAGTGCACCATGAGCCTGAATCCGACCTCGGGGTATGTCTCATGGAAACGGTCGAGCATCGCGAGGAAGGCGTCATCAAACCTTTTCGGATAAAACGCCATTTCTTTGGTACCGAGCCGGATCGACTCGATACCTGCCTCCGCGAGTGAAGAGAGCCATGCAGCGATCTTGCTGTTCGGGAGCACCATCGGGTCGCCACCAGAGAGCAGGATCTCACGCAGCTTCTCACGGCCAGAATCAGGGTGAACACCGCCGTTCGAATCCACGGCCGCGTTGTGGGCTCGTATGTAGCTGGTGACGGCGCCGATCTGGGCGAGACCCTTCTTGGCGACCGTTCCGTCCTGACGCTCGATCTCCTTACGGCTGATCAGCTCCTCGCGATAGCAGAAACGGCAATGGGCAGAACAGGTGGAGATGACGTACATCAGGCCCATCTCGTACTTGTGGAGCAGACCCTCGACAGGGCTGTAGTCCATCTGAAATCCCGGATCCTCCGATCCCTGGAGATTCAGCGTCTCGTCTGGGCTCGCCTTGACGAGGTGTTGGAGGGGCTTCGAGTTCTTAGCCAGTTCGAAGTAGTGACGGGTGATCTTCACCGGCATGCGATCCTCGACGTCACGTTCCGTTCCGCGAAGGCTGATGAGTTCGGAGATCTCGTCCTTCGAGTAGAAACCCGCCATGTCCTCAGGGGCCCTGTCCTCGAAGAACGGGTTCAGTCCGTTGATGATCTGCCGGTCGTACTTGGGATTTTCGACCGTGTCGAGGAAGGCCTGCTCTCGTGCCGTTGGAACATACTTCTCTGTTCTGGTCATGTCCAAACTCGATCCTCTCGTGCTCGTAGAAGGAATTGTAACGGAACGTACATCGGACAGGTGCTATTGTAACGATATGCACAGCGCTGGTCTACGCCATTCAACCGCTGATCTCATCACCTCCGTCGGCGATCGTCTGACCCCTACCGACAGACGTATCGCTGAAGCGGTGCTGGCCGATCCATCACTGCTCGCGTTCGGAACGGTCACCGATCTAGCGAGCCATGTCGGTACGAGCCGACCGTCGGTAGTCCGGTTCGCCAACAAGTTGGGTTTCGACGGCTATACGCAGCTTCAGGAGAGCGTTCAGCGGGATCTCTCTCAAAGGCTCTTCCGTCCCAGTGATCGCATCCGGCAAGGCGGCGATCCGACAGCGGAGTCAGCACGCACCCAACTGGCGGACACGATCTCGGAAATATTCGATGCCCTCGATGCCGGAACACTCGGTCCACTGGGAGACGCTATCGCAGATGCGGACACCGTGTGGGTTGTGTCGGGCGAGACGTCCCTGGCCGGAGCCAACACGCTTGTGAGTGGGCTGTCGATCGTGCGCCCCGACGTGCATCTGGTTGACGGACACTCGGTCGGTACCGACCTCGCGGGTGCCGACGACAGCGATGTCGCCGTTGTCTTCGACTTCTATCGATACCGCCGCCACGCGATCGACACAGCGCAAATCCTCTCAAACCTCGGTGTCCGAATCGTCGCTATCACCGATGGACCGCTCTCACCGCTCGCCGCCCTCACGGACATGCGACTCGACTGCAACGTGCCGGCAATCGGGCCATTCGACAGCTCAGTGCCTTCGGTTGTCGCAGCGGAGCTCCTCGTGGCACGCGT
>BTQL01000071.1:0-10448 GCA_036985855.1 Acidimicrobiia bacterium
CGAGGAATCCCTTATGTATCAGGGGATTGCGCCTGTCTTGACGGAGACCGAATAGCACGACTGGGACGCACCCAGGACGCATTTCGTTCACGTGTACCGAGATCCACAGCCTCATGCCTGACCACGACTCAACACGTCCCACGTCAGAACTGGAAGCAGAACTCCGGATCCTCGAGAACCAGCTGACGCGGTTTGAGAGCGCACTCATCATCACCGCTGAAGAGGGCCCCGACGGGGCCAGCAGCCGAGACGAAGCCGGAGCATCCGCGACCGTCATCAATCGCCAGTTCGACGAGGGTCACGAGGTGAGCGGTCTCGAGGACAGGATCGCCCAATTCAAGGAAGTTCTCTTCGAGCGGACGTGAACAGGCCCGGGCTGCGTCCTCTGCCTTGACGGACCTCCAGAGTTCAGATGTGGTGGGTGGACGTCTCATCCAACGGGATTGATACTGCTCGACGACGTGACTGCACCTTGATGACCTCGGCTCCGTAGAGCAACACCTGGGCCATGAAGTAGACGAGCACGATGAGCAATAGCGCTGATGAAGCGACTCCCGCAATCGACGTTGTGGAAAGCTCGACGTAGACGCCATAGCCTCCAGACAGCACGCTCCCACAGAACGGAGTAGCGAAACTGCCGGAGGTGTGGAAATAGACCGCGCCATGCCGATCCCTTCGCGGTATCACATCCGCCGGCCACGGCGCTCCGAACTCGTCGCTGAGGTAGACGCGGCACGGCGATACGCGCCCGTCCTCACTGCGGATCGTTGCCCGCACCAAGCCAGCAGGCACCGTCTCGAGTGATACAGGAATCTCCACCCTATGAAGTCCTGCGGTCGCCACGACCGGGAGGCTCCCGAGCTCCCGGCTCTCCAGCAGCATCGACCCGGTCCCGCCCTCTCGCAGGGTCACCGAACCAGTTGCGTCCTCCCACGCCCAAGTCGATCCACCTGTGTCGGGCCACTGTTGAAGGCCACAATCACGACAGGAACCGACTCGCCCGCCCCCACCCGGCGGATGATGTGCCCATAGGACTCCTTCACCACGATCCCCGACTGACTGACCTCCACCTGTGCCACGCGGGGCGATCGAACGGAGCGCCACATGGTGTTAACGACAGATGCAACTCTTGCCTCGGTGGGGATGCCCGGCAGAAGCCTGCAGCGCATCGAGAGCCTTGAACGGATGGACACCGTCAACAACCACTGGGTTGGAGATGGAACCGATGCGCGAATCCACGTGACGGTGACCGTCCATCCCGATCGCCTTGCGGAATTCGTGGAGCGTGATATGCGACGCAGCCTCCAGTGACCCGAGGGCTCGACCGACTTCGACGGGCAACGAGACATGAGCCGCGACTTGGTCGATGAAGCGCTTACGAGCCATACAGGCCCATCCTGCCAGGTGAAACCTCGAACCAGAGGCAGCTGACTTCGCACGGGTCACCTCCGGCAGTCCAATCGGAGATATACGTCCGAAAACTCCCTTTCTTCCGTCCGGCTGTCCCAAATCTCTGCCACCATCAGACCAGGGAGGATCTCCGGCTCATCAGTGCCGAATTCAACAGGCCCAAAGCGGTCCCGCCGGCGTCTTCAGCTTCAATGGCCAGTAGCTCGACCGGTTCGGTGTCGCAAGACCGCCTTGCTTCGACCAAGGAGACCGCCCAACTGAGGCCCCTCATACGGGATCGTGTCGTCGTGCTCCCACCAGATCGCGAGCCACGCGCACTGCTGCTATGGCGGTGTCGGCATACCCATCGGCTCCGATTGACTCGGCGTATTCCTCGGTCACCGGCGCACCTCCGACGATGAATCTGGCGTTTTGGCGCAAGCCGGCCTCCTCTAGCGCCTTGGCCACGTCTCCCATATTGGTCATCGTCGTGGTCAGCAGGGCGGACACGGCCACCAGCGTCGCGCCGTTCCTCACCTCCTCCACAAAGAGCTCGGGCTTCACATCCACACCGAGGTCGATGATCTGGAACCCTGCACCCTCCAGCATCATCGCTACCAGGCGTTTGCCGATGTCGTGCAAGTCGCCCTTGACGGTACCGATAGCCACGGTACCAATAAACTCGGCACCCTCTTTGATCAGGTGTGGCTTCAAAACCGAAAGGGCGTTATCCATCGTGCGGGCGGCAATCAGCATCTCTGGCACGAAGTATTCCCCGGCTTCGAACATGCTTCCCACGTGATCCATACCAGAAACGAGCCCCTCGTTCAGGATCGTCTCTGCCGCCACACCTTGGTCAAGGGCTTCCTGCACCTTCGCCGCGATGCCGGCTATCGCGCCATCGATCGTCATTTGACGGATTTCGTCAAGATTGGCCATGCGCCCCTCTCCTAGCGGCTAGGTAACCTATCCAGATACAGCGTCTCTCCATCGGTCAGGTAATCGGATATGTTCTATACTCGTTGATCGCTTCGTAGAGGGCCAGCAGATTGTCCCGCGGTACTCCAGCTTGAACGTTGTGAACCGAATTCCAGACGAAACCACCACCCTGTCCGAAGATGCGCATCGTATGGCGGACGTTCTCACGTACTTCGTCGGGGGACCCGAACGGCAACGTCTTCTGAGTATCGATGCCACCTCCCCAGAAGGTCACGCGGTCCCCGTACTTCCCCTTGAGGTCTCCAGGATCCATCTCGGCAGCGGTGATCTGCACGGGATTGAGGATTTCGAAACCTGCGTCGACGATGTCATCAAGCAGTCGCCAGATGGAACCGCAGGAATGGATGAAGGAGCGCCACTCGGTGTTTTCGTGGATCCAGTTATTGATGCGGACGTGAAAGGGTTTGAAGAGTTCGTGATAGGTCTTGGGCGATATGAAGGGACCGTTCTGCGTGCCAAAGTCAGTTCCTGTCATGAAGACGGCCGTGAGGCGGTTCCCACAGATCTCGTAGAACTTCTCCAGATTGTTCAAAGCGATTTCGCATTGACGATCGAAGATCTCGTAGACGTAGCCGCGCCGGATACCGGTACTCACGTACCATTCTTCGATGTCACGAATCCCTTTGGGATGCTTCAACTGCGGGGCCGGCACAAGCGCGATATCCCCAAACGAGGCTCCGCCGAGCGATCCGATCACAGCTCTGTCAGTATCGGCGAGGCGATCTATCTCCGACGTAAACCAGGCAATCTCTTCATCGGACAGTGGGCCGAATTCTTCCAGATTATCTTCCACGTTGAGGCTGTCGTCGTCAATCGGGCCCTGTCGTACGATCGAATCGAAGTACCATCCCCCCTGGGGCATCCTGGCACTGGGCGGTACCGAAACATCGCCTTCGGGATACGTCAGAATGTCGCCGTTCTCATCCGGCTCCGTGTTGAATCGCTCCGGTACCAAGACGGGTGTACCGTCAAAAAGCGTCCACGGCTTCCAACCTTCGTTGGCAAATCCAAAGAAGTTCTTCTTCCCCCACAATCCAACCGTGTCGACGCCGAGAGCTTCTATCAGATCAATCTTGATTTCGCCCAACATCTGGTATGGCTCCACGACCTTGACGGGAGTGCCGGGCTCATCCAAACCCAATGCCTGGCGGAGCTGGTAGACGGAACTCGCTTGCATGCCGGTCACCATTGTCGATCCCAGATCAAGCGGAACGCGGTCCGGTTCCTGGTGCCTCAAAGCCAGCTCAACGCGTTCACGCGAAGTCATTATCCTCTACTGCCTCTCCCGTCGCGTACTATCGATTCGTGGCGGCATTGTGCCTTGCTGCTGCCGCTAGCGCAAACGAAGCGAACTTGAAGCGTTGCGCGTAGATACCCTCAGCTTGGATCAACCCGGGACAGACCATCCTGTGCCGAGGTAGTGGCGACGATCTCGAGCCGCTCGTTGATCGAATCAGACAGAAACGAGGAGAACTTCAGCTGAGAAACTCCTGCGAGGCCCGCAGTGAGCAGCAACACAAGAAGGCTCAAGGCCCAGAGCGGGACCCGCGAATCTACGCATTGTCCAGCCTCTGCAGCCCTCTTCGTCTCGCCAACTTTCTCGGTGGCGCTCCCAGTCGCCCAGACATCGAGTCCCGACACCGGCCTGCCACCTTTGCCATTACCGTCACGAAGGGCCCGCTATTGCGGGCGCAGCCCGCGAATTGCCGGGACCGCTCGCCGCTCCTATGACATAGATCAAGTTCGGATCCGAGGGATCTGCTGTACCGATGTGCCGATGGTAGGGGTTCGGTTGTTGATTCTGATCGCGAAGGTCGTCGCCAAGCGCCATTCAGGCATCGTAGCAATCCACGTATCGCCGAGCATTTTGTTCCTGCGGATCGTGACTGCAACCGCTCGACAGCTCGTCAGGACGGTGATGCTGGCCGGCGCCTGGGTCTGGTTCGTCGCCGACAGCGTTGGTTCGGTGACAGCTGGTGCTCCTCTGATCGCCCTGCTGAACGTCGCGTTTCTCCTGTCGTTCATCGTGCCGTGGAGGCACTTCCCAGCGACCCCACAACTCGAAGCGTCGAAGCCGTGAACGCGTCCGTCTCGGCTGTCAGTTCCTGACACCTACGCGTTTGTACCTGCGTACGGCGAGCGGAGCGAATATCGCGATGATGAGCGCGACCCAGATGAGCGTGTAGAGCGCAGCATTCTGGAGCGGCCACGCCGTTGGCTCGGGTGTCCCCGGTGGAATGTTGCCGAACAGCTCCCGCGACGCCTGGGTCACCGCCGACACGGGGTTCCATTCGGCGAAGATCCGCAATGGAGTTGGCAGGTTCTCAGCGGGGACGAACGCGTTGGAGATGAAGGTGAGGGGGAAGATCACCATGAACGAAACGTTGTTGATCACCTCGACGCTGGGAACCATCAGCCCGACGTAGGCCATGATCCACGAGAACGCGTAGGCGAACAGCAGCAGCAGAGCGAACCCCGCCAGCGCACTTGTGAGCCCATTGTGGATCCGCCACCCCACGACGAGCCCGGTGAGGGCCATGATGACCAGCGAGAGCACGTTGTAGATCACATCGCTGGCCGTCCGTCCGAACACGACTGCCGATCGTGACATGGGAAGCGACCGGAACCGGTCGATGATCCCTTTCTGCATGTCGTCCGCAAGTCCGGCGCCTGTGAGCGTCGCGCCGAATGTGATCGTCATGGCGAACGTGCCGCTGATGAGGAACTCGCGGTAGGAGCCGCCCGGAATCTCGATCGAGCTTCCGAACACGTAGGCGAACAGAAGAACGAACATGATCGGCGAGATCAGGACGGAGACCAAAATCTCGGGCACGCGTCTGATCTTGATGACGTTTCGCTTTGCGATGGCGACTCCGTCGGCGAACGCGTAGGCGATGTTCTCCATCAGCGTGCCTCCCCGACAGATTCGAGTTCGCTGTCGGACGTGTCCTCCAGCTCGTTCTCTGCCATATGTCCCGTGAGGGAGAGGAACACGTCGTCGAGCGTCGGTCTGCGCAGGCCGACGTCTCGCAATGCGATGTCTTCGGCGTCGAGGGAACGCAGCACGTCTGTGAGCGTTTGGGCGCCGCCTGAGATCGGGGCCGTAAGCGTTCGGCCTTCGACGTGGAGATCACCGACCGAGAATCGGCTGAGTATCCGGCGTGCGTCGTTCATGAGCAAATCCGATTGGAGGGAGATCTCGATCCTCTCACCTCCGACCGTCGTCTTGAGCTCATCCGCTGTGCCGTGTGCGATCTCGTGGCCGTGATCGATGACGACGATGTCATCGGCCAGCTGGTCGGCCTCCTCCATGTACTGCGTTGTGAGCAACAATGTCCCTCCCTGACTCACGAGGTCTCGGATCACGGCCCACAGCTCGGTCCGGCTGCGCGGATCCAGCCCGGTGGTCGGTTCGTCGAGGAAGAGAACGGGAGCCTCGGCCACGAGGGCACCGGCGAGGTCGAGCCGGCGACGCATACCACCCGAGTACGTCTTTACGGGTCGGTGCGCGGCGTCAGTGAGATCGAACCGATCCAGGAGCTCGCGTGCTCTCGCCCGCGACCTGGTCCGTCCCAGACGGTAGAGCCGCCCGAACAGGTCGAGGTTCTCGAATCCGGTGAGGTGCTCGTCGACCGCTGCGAACTGTCCGGACAGGCCGATGTTCCTTCTCACCTCGTCGGGAGCGTGGATGACGTCTGCGCCCGCCACGGTGGCGGTGCCTGAGTCGGGCTCGAGCAGAGTCGTCAGGATCGATACCGCAGTCGTCTTTCCCGCACCGTTGGGGCCGAGCAGCGCAAGGATCGTGCCCTTGGGAACCGTGAGGTCGAGGCCGTCGAGGGCGACCACGTCGCCGTACTTCTTGACGAGGCCACGTGCCTCGATGATGTTGTTGTTGTCCGTCGAACGAGTCGACGATGTATTGGTTGGGTTCATGGGGCGCATCTTCTCCGGTTGGGTTCGGGGGAGCATTCGTACGTTGTAAGCCTATGGCGTAAGGTAGCAGTACAACGTAAGGCTGTCAAGCTGAGATGGGTTGGGAACCTCGCAGGTCTCTCTGGTTGCCGCCGACGTCAAGCAGCCGTCCCATGTCAACCGGCTTCCATGAGCATTTCGAGGCCTTCGAGGGTGAAATCGAGCCCGAACTCGAACTTGGCCTCTTCGTCCTTGTCGCCGTCAGGCTTGAACAGCTCCTGAGTGAACCCCAACGCCCTGCTCCCGAGGGCATGCATGGCAGGAATCGCTCAGAGTCCGATCGACCAGATCCTCGACAAGTGGGGGATATCCGGACTCGCGCTCGGTAGCCTTGTGTTCGGGCCAACGCTCACTCTCACGGCCGTCCTTCTCCTCGGACTCGACCGGAAGCGCTTCTTCATTCATTACACGATCGTTGGTGGTCTCGCAACGACTCGGTTGATATGACGGCCAACCTGGTCTGCGATGTCCCTCATGGTGGCTCGTGGCTGACTCTCATGACTGAAACGATTGAGGATGTCCAAAGACGTCACATTTTTCTTTCTGGCCCCTTCGGACGACATCCTGGGACCTGCGAAGTAGCATTTGTCCGCCGGTAGACCGATCCGCTCGAGCGGAGATTGTGATTGAGAGAGGAAACAGCGTGGGTGGCAAACTGGAAAAGCTCGTGAGGGACGTGGTCGACGATCTCGAACCGGGGGAGCAGATTCTCGCCTCGGTGAAGGGATTCCCGGACGGGGAGGCAGAGGCAGGGATACTCGGTGCCGCAGGCAGCGTGCAACTCGGCGCCGCAGGGCTCTTGTACGGAAGTCAGCTCGGTGACAGCCTGGGCGAAGAGCGTCGCACAGGAACTGAGGCTGCCGGTGTCGCATCATCGAAGGGGAAACAGGTTGCCGTCGTTCTCACGAACCGCCGCATCCTGGTGTTCACTGTCGGGTTCTCTGGCAAGGCAAAGGAATGCCTCGGCGTCATTCCACGGGCGGACATTGCCGAGATGGCCCTGGGGACGACGAGCCTCTTCGGCCAGAAAATGCCGCTCGTGTCGGTGACGACGAGCGGTGGCCACACGGCGGGATTCGGCGTTGCCAAGATCCACAAAGCCAAGGCGACCGCCTTCATCGATGCCTATCAGGCGTCCGCTGGCTGAGTTGGTCGAACCTGCTTCGTGAGCAACGGTGCGTCTTGGTATGGGCCATTGCAACATGAGCGCATGGAAGAACCGCGCACCGCTAGCACACTCACGACGTCCGATCACGACTCGATCATGGCATCGTCGCAACACTGTCTTGTTGGGGCGCTATCGAAACCGAGAGCCGCGGGTCTATGCGGTTGTATCGTCTGAGTGAGCTTCGTCGTCGTCGGCTCCCTCTTCGATTCCCTTCTTGAACTCTTTCGCTGAAGCGCCGATGGATCGAGCGAGTTCGGGGAGTTTCTTGGCACCGAAAAGAAACATCACCACCACGAGGATTATCAGGATCTCGGGACCACCGATGTTCCGGATGAATGCGAGCATTTCAACCGCCTTTCACGTATATGAGTGTACCCGGTTGGCCCGGTCAGGCATCGTGTCCTGATCTGGGACTCGAGCATCGAACCGAAGGGCCCAGGGATTTTCGCCGCCGTGGTCATCGCTTCAAGATGAATCGGATGGCAAGAATCGACAACTCGAAGAGAACATAGAGTGGGGTAGCCAGGAGCATCAGGGTCATTGGATCACCAGAGGGCGTGATGATCGCAGCGCCGACGATAATGATGAGTACCGCCCATCTCCGGTCATCGCGCAGCCTCTTGCTTGTCACGACCCCAACTGCCGCGGCGGCGAAGAGAAAGACGGGAAACTCGAATGCGATTCCGAATGCGAGGATGAACCGTGTGGCGAACTTCAGGTAGAAATCCGCTCCGATGACCGGTGTCAATGTGTCGCCACCAAAGCCGAGAAGGAAACCGAGGCCGCGCTCGAGAGCGACATAGCCGACAGTGACTCCCGTGACGAACAGAACCACGAACACTGCCGTGATCGGATAGGCCCACCGTTTCTCTTTCGGGCTGAGCGCGGGAGCGATGAATCGCCAGATTTGGTAAAAGATGACGGGCGAGGCGAGGATCACGCCTCCGAAAAGGCTCAGCCGCATCACCGTGGCGAATGCCTCTGTCGGTCGGAAGAACGCGAGCTTTCCCTCAGGAACGGCGATCTCGTACGGCCTTGCGAGCAGTGCGAGTATCTGCTCGTTGAACAAGAACGCTATGAATGTACCGATGCCGACTGCGATCAACGACCAGACGAGGCGCTTGCGGAACTCGACGAGATGCTCCATCATCGGCATCGTTGACGAGGTCACGGCGTCTCCCCTTCGGTTGCTGGCGTCTCCTCTACCGGTGCTTCGCCGGTGTCTGGCTGCTCTGGAAGGGCCTCGGGCTCTTCTTCGATGTCTGTCGACCGTTCGGTACCGACCGGCTTTTCCATTTCGCCTGTGGACTCATTGCCTTCGATCGGGACCTGCGAGTCTGCCACCGACTCTTCGCTCTTGGCCTTGTCGGGTTTCCCGTCTGGGAGCGTAACCGACAAGTCTGGCATGGCTGGAACGGCCTCCTTGATGCTCTTGATCGTTTCGTCATACTCGGTCTTCAGGTCTCTGAGTGGAGCAGTGATTCCGTCGTATTCAGAATCGAGAGCATCGGTGAAGGACCGGGTGGCCTCTCGGGCCTGTTTGAGCAGCTCGGAAGCCTTGCGCGCTATCTCGGGGAGGCGACGCGGGCCGAAAACGACGATCGCCACTATGGCGATGACGACCAGTTCACCGGCACCGAGACTTCCCATGACTCAGATGGTAGGCCGCGTGCGAGAGCGTGCACCTCCCACACCCCGCAACGAATGCTCCGTTGGCGGAGTGCCGGCGATGAGCCTCAGTGGGGTAACTCGCTGTGACCCATCAGGTATCGGTCAACGGCGCGTGCACACTGTCGACCCTCACGTATAGCCCACACGACGAGTGACTGGCCTCGCCGCATGTCACCGGCGGCGAAGACGCCCGGCACGCTTGTGTCGTAGGTGTCGGTGTCTGCTGCGACGTTGCCTCGCTGATCGAGGTCGACACCGGATCGAGATTCGCGCGGGTCGGTGTGCCGCCTGTACCATTCAAAGACGACGTACAGCATTCCGAACAGGCGAGAGGAGCCGTGTCATGTCGCTCGAGGGCAAAGTAGCGCTGGTGACCGGAGGCGGCAGAGGAATCGGTCGGGGACTTGCAATAGAACTGGCGCGAGAGGGATCCGACATCGTGATCACCTCCCGCACAGCGAGTGAGTTGCACGAGACCGCAGAGACGATCCGGTCTCTCGGCCATCGTTGTCTGGATCGGGCCATCGATGCCACCGATGAAAATCAAGTGAGCGAGTTGTTCGACACCGTTGACGCTGAGTTCGGGCGGCTTGACATCCTCGTCAACAACGCGGGCGGGATTGTTGTGGCTCCGCTGACCGAAACCACGATGGAGCAATGGAATCAGGTGCACGCGGCCAACATCGGAGCTGCGTTCCTGTGTTCGCGGGCTGCGATCCCGATGATGAGGTCGGTCGGGGGTGGCTCGATCATCAACATCTCATCAATGGGTGGGGTGGCTGGTTTCCCGATGCTCGCTGCCTACTGCTCGGCCAAGGCTGCGATCATCGGGTTCACCAGGGCGTTGGCCGCGGAGCTGGCGGCCGACGCCATCAGGGTTAACGCGCTCTGCCCCGACATCGTGGCGACTCCCACCACGCTGTCGGTCTTCGGTGAGGCCGACCAGAGCGATTGGGCAGATCCCGAAGACATGGGAAGTATCGTCGTGTTCCTGGCAGGGAGGGGCTCGAAGTTCGTGAACGGTGCTGTGATCGAAGCTACCGGCCGTTGGCCCCACGATCCACTTCAGCGGCAGTACCTCGCAGCCCACTGACGCTTCAGTCCGTTCACGGTCGGCCCGCCGATGATCACGCTGCGCCGGTTGCGACGCACTTTTCTGGCGGCCTCCGTCCAGAACTGGCTCAAGCGAGACGATCAGCCCAGCGAACGGCGGATCGTCGCGACAATCCGTTCCACTGAGGGGATGGCG